>CAMDGQ010000094.1 GCA_945897955.1 Tepidiphilus sp. J10
CTGAAGTCGCGACATCCTGCGGAATCCATTTTGCTCGTCGTGTCGCATGAAAATCCGATCATGGCCATGCGGGCGGTGCTTGGACTTGCACCCGAACTGGCAGCACGCGGCCACATCGGAAATTGTGAATGGCTGGAATTGGCTTTTTAACCTGGATTCCTCAGTTGAACGTGGTCGAGTGCGCGGTTTTCGGGCCGGCTGGCAAGGCGCGACGACGCCGCGGGCCGGGGCCCGCAAGGATAAGCAAGGACTTGGCCGCCGTCTTTTGGCGGCTTAGTCCTTCGCTTAGTAGTTTCATCAGGAGCAACGCCGCCAGTTGGACCGAAAACCGTGCAATCGGGTGCGTAGCGGCCCAACCCGATGGGTGAGCCCCATCGGAGGCAACAAGGCCAGCACACAGGCAACATCGCAAGAGCCAAGGAGCTGTCAACTGAGGTTTCGAGGTTCAATTCATTGGCCTTGATTTCCGGTGTTGAGGATTTTTTCATAGAAAGCCAGCAACTCGGCGGTTACGGATGTCATGGAAAAATGAGACGTGGCGCGTTCCTTTGCCTTTTCCCCCAGCCTGACACGCAGCCCGGAGTCGGCGCACATCCGTACCAGCGTCTCATGCAATGCCGCGACATTGCCGGGTGGATGCAGCAACCCGGTTACACCTTCATCAACGGCATCGGTCAAGCCATAAATTCGCGAGGCCACGGTGGGAATGCCACAAGCGGCGGCTTCGATGACAACACTTCCAAAGCCCTCTCGATAACTCGGCAGTACGAACACATCCGCCGCAGCCATGTAACGCTCGGGCACGGACGTATAGCCGACGCGCACCACACGACTCACGGCATCGCCGCATAGTTCATTGAACCGAGCACCGACTTCGGCCTCATCCGGCCCCACCATGGCCAGCCAGACGTTCTCGAAACCGGATGCCAAACGAGCAAAGGCCTGCGCCAGATCAAAAACACCCTTGTCCCGATTCAGGCGGCCGAGAAACAGCAACAGGCAGGCATGGTCGGGAATGCCCAACTCATCCCTGATGGTCTTGCGCACATTGGAATCGGGGTGAAAACGCTCCAGATCAACACCGGAAATCGAGCCCAGTCCAAGGACACTGGCCTCCCCCTTCGCGAGGATGCCCTCGGCTTCCAGAAACTCGCGCTGGGAATGACTGTCGGCCAGGAGGTGATTCGAATTCGCGGTGATCATCCGATCAGCGCTTTTCAGCAGCCAGCGCCCCAATCCATGTCGGGTAGCCCAGACCTGGCCGGTAAAACAATGAATCCGATGCGGCACCCCCGCCAGTCGTGCCGCTGTCATGGCCAGAAGGCCGGCTTTAGGGGAGACCGAATGCACGACATCGAAATGTTCCGAGCGAAAAATTCGGACCAGCTCCAGCAAGGCCAGCCAGTCCGCCAATGGACTGATGGGTCTGGCAATCGAAACAGAAATGAGCCGAATGCCGGGCAACCAATCATCGCGAATATCTTCGGAAGAAAAGTCCGCAACAGCACAAACATCATATTGTCTGGACAATGCCAGTAGATGATTACGCATGAATGCGCGCAAAGTCAGCGGCGCAGCAGTAACAAAACAGATTTTCTTCACTGCGAATCAGTCCGAAGCAGAAAAAATTAGGATACCCATGCGGTCTCGCTTAATACCTGTCGCCATCTGGCTATCTCAGTGCCATCAACCGATGGCGGGACTGAAACAGGATTTTGCCATCGCTGTAACAACCATCCGAGTTGATCACTCCCGACACGACCGATAAAGGCAAGTGTTGAAAGCAGGGCATAAGAGTAGTCGCCTGAAGCAACAAAATGCTTCCACTGTATCTTGTACAGCGTCCAGCGTGTTTTGACCTGCTTTTTAAGATTTATGCGTCGTCTCAATCGATAACCGAACAAAACCTGATCAACCGTGGCAAATCGGCTGCTGGAGAAACTTCGCAATAGAAGATCCTGGTCTTCGCAGAAATAGGGGCCTGGGGATGTGTATCGGTGCTGTCTAAACCACGACCTGTGGCCAAACCAGGTTGGATGCGGAAGATAGAATCCCAACCATGGCCTTGCGCAGATTTCTTGATGCAACAGTCGGCTGGGCAATATTCCGGTCAACTCGTTGTCATCGGAAATTGTTATCGCGCGAGCGGCAACAAAATCAACCTCTGGATGCGCTTCGAGAAAAGCCAGTTGACACGCGAAACGCTCAGGATAGGAAAAATCATCCTGATCCATACGTGCAAAATACTTTCCGCGCCCAAGATCGACGGCCTCATTCAATCGAGTAGCCAATCCCCTGTTGTTTCCATCACGAATAACCCGTATTCGAGGGTCCTGGATATCGCTGATCGACTCCAGAGAGTCATCGCTGGAGCCATCATCAATAATCAACAACTCCCAATCCTTGAAAGTCTGGCCAACAATCGACAAAACGGCGAGGCGGAGGTACTTGCCCGCATTGAAGACCGGGATGGCGACAGTAATTAGAGGCGTATCAGACTTGGTGTCCGCGCCATGTATGCACAATCCCTCAGTCATTGAGATTGCCTAGCCAGTCACGCGTTCTGACAAGGCCTTCCATGAAATCGACATGAGGCTTCCAGCCTGAATGCTCAAACAACTTCCTTGAATCAAGTACGTTGACCCGAACATCGAACACCCGTTCCGGCAGATGTTCCACCTCGACCTTGTAACCAATATCCTGCATCAATGGCGCCATTGCCTGCACCACGTCCAGATTTGAACGTCCCAAACCCGAGCCCAGATTATATGTTTCCGAAATACGGCCATGTTCAAGGGCGCTGACAATTCCCGAAGCAAGATCGCTGACATAAATGTAGTCGCGGATAGTACCCTGCTGGCCAAAAATGCGTATTTTCTGGCCACGAAGAGAAGATGCGATCGCGGTGGACACAAACCCCTGGCCGGCATATGGACGTTGCCCAATACCATAGGCATTGGCCGGCCTGACACAGACGTATTTCAAACCATGCGTTGCTGAATAAAGATGGGCATAGTTTTCGAGGGTCAACTTGGTAACGCCATAAGGGGATATTGGTCGAGTTGAATGACGTTCACAAATGGGAATCTGCATCGCCTCTCCATACACGGTGCCGCCGGAAGAAACCAACAGCAGTTTTCCGCCTCTTTCGGCCAATTCCGTGAATAATTGAACGGCGGGCGGCAGATTCTGCAGCAAGTCCGACAAAGGATTATCAAAGGAAGTATTCGGCACAGTAGCGTATGCCAGATGAATGACCTCTTCGTTTCGATCCAGTAGTTCACGAATCAGATCCGCCTGGCCAAAATCCCCCCGGACATAGGAAACCCCTTCCGGCAACTTGAAAGCAGAATTAGCGCTTCTACCCAAAACGGTAACCTGCCGGCCGGAAGAAAGAAGCAAGGGCACAAGATATGAACCAACATATCCTGCTCCACCAATTACCAAGGTACGTTTGGAAACTGTCATCAAATTATTACCCAGCCTTCCGGATAAAGATCTTTTACATCCTTGCCGGTGGCAAACCAGTTTCTTGGAGCAATGATAATTTTATCAATATTTGAACCGAGCCATGCCCCCCACCAGCTGAACGAACTATTCGCGATAATGTGATGCTTGCACATACTCATCAACCGCATATCGTTGTAGCTTTCCTGTGCGGAATTGTGATCGACATAGCAGCATGGATACTCGATTCCAATATTCTTGCGAACCCAGGCCGGATCATCCGAGAAGATGAAAAAGTGCGGTTCAGCAACGTGGGCGATAATGTGCCTGATAGCCGACTTGTAGTAGTCCATGGAACATAAACCATGTTGCTTGTTTGTCCTTGAATCGGCAACGTAATCACCTCTCCGGACATGTAGACTGATGGAATCAACCCCCGCCATTGTATGTGCCAGATCGATATTTGCGGCATTCATCGGCAATTTGAAGTTGAAGTCGGACCGAACAAGCGAAACTGCGTCAATGAAATATCGCTCGGTCTGCCAATAACCAACGAGATAGCAGTCATCATTTATTTCGCTTATTCCATTCCAGTAATTGAATCCAGGTTCGATCACCAGAGCACGCTTTCTAAGCGCTGAAAATACCGGACGCGACAGCAATTTCAGAAGGATTGCAGACGACTGGAGTCCGACCACCTTATCAAGGTCGCTTCCAGAAGCCATGTGAACCGGACAATTGAAAATTCTCTGCAGTTCAAACCCCTGATGCATCTGATACTTGTCATATGCAGATATATCCAGCAAATGCGCAGTTTCCATCCGCATTGCCAAGGCTCTACCTGCGGCATACTGGAACATCTGGTTTCCAAGACCACCGAATATCTTGCTTATGACCACGAACGATCAATTCCTGGTTGCAACGCAGTGCCACCCGAAGCATGCTACTTCCGACGACTTATGCCCCGGTCTTGCAAAGGCGAAGTACAGCACACAAGCGAATGTAGCCAAATAGACAAGGGGAAGGCTTAACTGCCGCGCCTGCCGCGCCATGCTTGGCCAACGCAGGATTTCCTGTCGAAGCAGGCCAAACCAGTCGCCATTTGGCACCAAGTAGGTAATCTTGAAACCACATGCCGGCAAATGATATTCATACCAATAGCGGCTGAATCCGGTTGAATAATGATAGGGCGCGAAATGTACATATGAGGCAAAGGGAGCCGTCAAAATCAATTTCCCCCCGGGTTTGAGGAGACGTTTGAATTCATCAAGAGCCAGTTTTGGATCAGGCAGATGCTCGAACACTTCGCTACACAGAATCGCGTCGAAAGATGCATCTGGTTCAGGAATATTGACAATGTCACTGACAATGTCGATGTTGCTTGTGTCCCATGTCCCGGTATGCAAGCCTGCTTTATCGCCTTGCCCTTCATATTGGCAGACATCCTGCGAAACATAATGTAAATGTGAACAGAACGGCTTGTTGCGCAATTCACCCGCGCCGGCATCCAGAAGACGAATTCCTCCGGGAAGAGACTTGAGCGTCATCTCAAGCCATGCATTACGATCGTCCTCATTGGGATTAAGGCGTAAACTTTTCTTGAAGAATGATTTGAGTGAACTCATGCTTGAATGCTGCATAATTGGTTACCAGACGCCACGATCAACATATATGGTGTTTATGTAGGTATCCGCATAGGGGAAATATCCATTATCAACCAGCACTTCATCTATTTCTCGGATTTTCTTGCCCTTGTGATGTTCCGAATATGTAATCGTTTCCACACAGATGACCTTCGGCCGCCATCTCGAAAAGTCAAATGATTGAAGAATCATCAGGTCCAAGCCCTCAACATCGAGAGATACGAAATCGAGTGTAATATCGGAGAAATTATCGCGCAATACCTCGTTTACAGAAACGACAGGAACCTTGATCACACTCTCTATTCTTGTCTTCCCTTCATTCACTGCGGATTGAGCATCCCTTGCAGAAAATGTATTCAATGTTCTGGAACTCATCACATAGAAATCCAATTCACCCTTTTCCTCGGCAATACCAATATTTAGATTTATATCACGAGGTCGAACCTTGTGAAAATCAGCCAGAAGCAGTGGATCGGGTTCGATATTGACGCCATGTGATCCCGACTGATAGAAAATAAGTGTATTATTTAGGTGGCTTGGATGATGCGCACCGATATCAAGATAACTCGGTGCCGGAACATGCAACATGTCGAATATGTATCTGACGATCATGTCCTCTCCACATTGAGAATAGGAAACCCTTCCTTCCCCACCTCTCGCCTGGGATAGCTTTCCCAAAATACGATACACCAGCCAATCAAGCTTCATTTAAAATTCCAGTTTATGGTGACAACCTGCCGAATTTGTTAGCAGGCAAACAATCATTCAATGCCGATTTTCTTGCTGGAGAACCGCAAATAGGGAGCAAGCAGTATCGAAAAATGCCTTGCCAGAGTTGCAGGATCCCTCGAACGAATAACGTAACGAAATGAGTATGCTACATATCGCAATGGCTTCAGCCTGTTTCCGGAAAACGGCTTAACCACATATCTTTCGGCATCGACTCCTGCCGTGTAAAGACAGACCTCATTTCTACACTTGTACCCTGCTTGCCATATCAATCGCAGGCAGAAATAACAATCCATCCAGTCGAATGCCTTCTGTTCCAGAAAAAACGACAACAACATCCGCCTGTGCAAGCCATAGAACATCGATGGTTTCGCATTTCTTACAAAGTCACGAATATCTGTTCGGCAATGAGGTAGACCACTTAAAGCCGGCAGACTCACCCTTTCAATTTCATTCCGAATCCGATTCTTCACATAAAATGCAGTCATGATGGAGCCGCTGCCGCCAATATTATCAATACAGAATTCGATAAATGACGGATCCCACTCATCATCATCTGCCGCCCACATGAAATATTCACCAGTCGACTTCTGTAGAACAAACTGAAAATTTGGTATTACACCAATATTCTCCTTTTGGCGAACATATTTTATACGTCCATCTCTGGACATGTATTCGCTCACGACATCCATGGTCTCGCTGCCGGGTGAAGCATTATCCGAAACGATTATTTCCAGATTTCTGTAACTCTGACTGGTGATGCATTCAAGTGTTCGACGCAAACCGCCTGGTCTGTTGTAGGTGGGGACTCCAACACTGACCAAGGGCCCGCTCCGGCCTGCCATATTATGTTCACCGATATTCATGATGATCGCGGCATTGGATGCAATAAACGCATCGCCATACTCCGGCCCGAAAGACTGGACATGCTGGCAACAAATAAAACAAATCCGGACAGCAAAACAAGCACACCAATTTCAGCAATAACACTCATCCCGGACAACTCCGGCATGACCATTTTTGCAAGCAGAACCGCCAGCAATGGAAAAATAATCGGGATAATTACATCCTGTAGATACCATCTAATTTTTTCATTTACCAAGAGTCGCCGATGCATGATCTGAACATTGAATATCAGATAACCTGTGTTCAGTACAATCCACACCCATGCAGCGCCTTCCGCTCCCCAGTGTAGCGTCATGAAGTAAATCGCCGGGACCAGCATAAAAACAGCCACGAGATTTGTCAGTAATACCAGCCGAGTCCATCCATGTGCAATTTGCAAGGCATAGGGCAGGTTCATCAAACCATTAAGACCATTTCCGATAACGAGCAAGCTGAGCAATGTACCTGAATTCGATACCAACTCCGGATCCTGTCCCCACAAACCCAGTATTTCATCAGCGAATACCGCCAGCATCAGGACCAGTGGTACTAATGCGAGCGAGACCAACTGGCACCCCTGGTGATAGGTTTTGATCAGTTCAGTCTGGCGATTCTGAGCCACAAGAGCCGACAGCCGCGGCGAGTAAGCGGTAAAAATCGGTCCAACTACCTTACCCGTTATTGCAGCGGCAGTCGCCGCAAAAGTGTAGTAGCCGAACTGGGACAGGGTAAGCATTTTACTCAGCAGCACCTTGTCCAGTTGGGTAAGGACAATGGCAAGAAGAGAAATCCCGCTAATACCAGCCGCGAATCGCCATAGGTTCGAGACTATGGACATCCGAAAGGCTGCATATTCCTTGTCAGGCAGGTTATTCCACAGGGCTGACCGCAGAAGCAGTGCCTGAATTAATGCCACGCCTGCCTGCCACCAGAAGAAAGCTTGTATGGATGGCTCAACAAACCAGAGAACAGCCAGGGCTCCAAATCCTTGAGCGGTGCTGATTCCGATCAGGAGGACGTTGGCCTGAACTTGTCTCTGCAAGCCATTGAGCCCTCCGGTATAGAGCGCTACCGGCCAGCGCAATGCAATAACCAGCGCCATGATCCACAACGCTTGCTGCAAGGCATCCCTGGATAGCTGCTCAGGGTTTAGCCACTGATATGCAATAAAGCTGGAGAGCAGTGCAATGAGACAACCAACCAGCAATCCGATGCCCCAGTAAATGATTTCCAGAGTGCGCGCCGTTTCCGCCAGCTGTCTTGACCCCTTTTCGTCTGATGCCAGCCTGGCCATTTCCCGGTTCATTGTCTGCGACAACCCCAGGTCCAGCACCGCCAGCATGGCCATCAGCGAAGTGAACACTCCTACGATGCCATAGGATTCGACCCCCATCAGTCGAATATAAAACGGCACAAATGCCAACAGCATCAAAGCTGACCAGATGCTGCCTGCAAAATTCGCAATGACATTTCTATTTACGGATAGATCTCGGGTCATTGCATGAACAATTCGATTGCATCTGGAATATATGCAATAACAGCATGCAGCGTTGGCTTGCCCTC
This sequence comes from Tepidiphilus sp. J10, assembly GCA_945897955.1. Taxonomy (GTDB): domain Bacteria; phylum Pseudomonadota; class Gammaproteobacteria; order Burkholderiales; family Thiobacillaceae; genus PFJX01. The sequence goes on from CAMDGQ010000094.1 coordinate 8,268, forward strand.
AAGAACCATGACTATCAACGCACCCGCTTCAGATACCCGCTCGGCGCGACGCTGATCAGCAGTTTGTTGTCCATCTGCCGGTCGATCTCGAATTCGGCATGCGTCTTCAGGTATTCCCACACGGCGGTTTTCGGGTTGTCGCCCTTGCCCCAGGGCCTGTTGGGAAACATGTCGGCAGGCATGTCTTCAATTACGGTATCGAACACCACGCAGTAGCTATCCACAGAAGTGAGCGGAGCATAGGCTTCAAGTTCGGCCAGAACATGGGCGTGGGAGTGGTTGCTGTCTAGAATGACCAGCACGTTCTCCCGGCTGGCGGCCTTTTCATGCACCTGGGCGATGATTACCGGGGCGATGCTGGAGCCCTGGATCATGTCGATGCGCTTGGACATCGGATGCGCCTCAATGGCGGCACGGTTGTGGGCACGGATGTCAATGTCGATGCCAAGCACTCGCGCGTCTTGCGGGCCACCACAGGCCGCGTTCAGTTCCAACATGGCTGCATAGAAGATCAACGAACCGCCGTGGGCGATGCCGGTTTCGATGATGAGGTCAGGCTGCACATTCCAAATCAGCTCCTGCATTGCGACGACGTCCTGCGGGTACTGAATGATGGGCCGGCCCAGCCACTCGAAGTGGTATGAGTATTTCAGGTGGTTGGCGCCGTCCATCCAGACGCGTGTGGCCGTCTGCATGGCGGCTTCCGCGCCTTGGGCAGCGATTTCGGTATCGCATTCGCACTTAAACTGCTGGTATTGCTCGGACATAGTTGGAACTCCGTTCAACGGGATGAAATTGGTCGGGCGGGGTTGCCGACCACGGTGGTGCCCGCTGGCACATCACGGGTGACCACTGCCCCGGCGCCGACAACGGCATCGGCGCCGATACGAAGGCGAGGCAGGACAACGGCGCCTGCACCAATGAAAACGTTGTCGGCGAGATGGACGCAGCCGCACAGGGTAGCGCCAGGGGCGAGATGGTCGCCGTCCCCCAACAAGCATTCGTGGTCAACCGAGGCGCAATGGTTGACGATGCAAGCTTCCCCCAGGCGGGCGTCGACCGCCACGTTGGCCAGAGCCATCACTTGGCTGCCGGCGCCGAGCAGAGCGCTAGGGCTGACCACTGCAGCGGGGTGGATCAACACCGGCAGCATAAGGCCAGCTTTGCGGAACAGGGCCTGGATGACCAGGCGATCACGGCCCTGGCCGCCGCCGACGGCGGCCAGGCCGGCGATGCTCTCCGGCCGATCCTGGGTCGCCAGCCATAGGCGTAACCCCGCCTCGCCTCGATACACCGGTACGCCTGGTAGGGCAGAAGGGACGTCCCGGTTGTCGAACAGGGCGAGTACCCGGCCGCCTTGGGCTACAATGATGTCAGCCAACACCTTGGCGTGACCAGCACTGCCCCACAGGACGAATCGTTCAGACACGCAGCAGACCTTCGAGCACGGCGATGACCCGGTTCTGATCGGCCAGGCACATGTCGTGGTAGCTGGGCAGATTGAAAGCGCGCTCGGGAATCTCCCAGGCATGACGGTTGTCCCTCCGCGGACTAAACATGGGTAGACCCGAGAGCGGATAGAAGAACACCCTGGCGTCGATGTCGGCGGCGGCGAAAGCGGCTTGCAGGTGTTCGCGCCGGATGCCGGTTTCCGGGGCGAACACCACGGTGGGCATCCAGGCGCCGATTTCCACGCCGTCCGGCTCCGGGTTCAGGGTGATGCCGGGCAGGCCGGCCAGGCGCTCCCGGTAGTAGGCGAAGATCGCCCGCTTGCGCGCGATCAACTCTCCGATCCGCTCCATCTGGCCACAACCGATGGCCGCCTGGAGGTTGGACATCTTGTATTTGAAGCCCACCGTATCTGGCCAGAACTGCCTAGTCTGGCTGCGGGCGCGGCCATGGTTGCTCAAGGTGAGCACCTGTTCGTGGAGGGCGTCGTCATTCGTGACAAAGATCCCCCCTTCACCGGTGGTGAGCGTCTTAGTACCGTGGAAGGAAAAGGTGCCGAAGCGGCCGATGGCGCCAGCGCGTTTGCCGTGATAGACCGAACCGATGGCTTCCGCCGCATCCTCGATAACTGAAATCCCATGTTTCTCACCTATGGCCAGCAGCCGATCCATGTCGCACAGGTTACCGTAGAGATGCACCGCAATGATGGCCTTCGTCTTCTCGGTGATTGCTGCTTCTGCTGCCTCGGGAGCCATGCACCAACTCACCGGGTCGATGTCGACAAACACCGGGGTGGCGCCCAGATAGGTGATTGGGGCTGCGCTAGCGATCCAGTTGCTGTCGGCCAGAATCACTTCATCTCCCGGCCCCACCTCCAGGGCGGCCAGACCCATGTGCAGTGCGCCGGTGCAACTGGAGGTGGCGATGGCGTGTCTTACCCCTAAATGCTCGCGGAACAGCATCTCGAAACGGTGGATGTAGTCGTAGCACTGCGTCCCCCACCCGTTGCGGGCGGCATCGGTGGCGTAACCGACTTCCAGTTCGGTGATGGAGGGTTTGGTGTAGGCAATGCCGGAACTCATGAGACTTCCAGTTGTGGTACGGCGGTGACGAATTTTCCTCCACACTCCTGCACGTAGGCCAGTTGTTCCATCACCTCTGCTTTTAGGTTCCAGGGCAGGATGACCAAGTAATCCGGGCGGTCGGCCTGCAAGCGGAATTCATCGACGATGGGAATGCGGCTACCCGGCATGTACTTGTTTTGCTTGGCCGGGTTGCGGTCCACCACATAGGCGATCAGGTCGGGCCGAATGCCGGCGTAGTTCATCAACGTGTTGCCCTTGGCCGCCGCGCCGTAGGCGGCGACGCGCTTGCCGTCACGTTTGGCTTGCAGCAGGAAGGTCAGGAAATCGTCCTTGACCCGATTGGTCCTGTCCTGGAAACCGGCGTAGCCGCCGTGCTCGCGCAGGCCGGCTTTGGTTTCCCGCACCAGCAGGGCATCGACACTGGCCGCGCGCGGCTGGCAGCCGCTGTCGCTCCGTTGCGCGAACAAGCGCAGGCTGCCGCCATGGGTCGGGTGTTCCTCGACGTCGAACACGCTCAGGCCGTTGGCGGCAAAGATGCGCTCGACGGCGGTCAGCGACAGGTAGGAGAAATGCTCGTGGTAGATGGTGTCGAACTGGTTCTCCGCGATCAGGCGCAGCAGATGCGGGAACTCGAAGGTGGCGACGCCCTGCGGCTTCAGCAAGCGGGCGAAGCCGGCGACGAAATCGTTGATGTCCGGTACATGCGCCAGCACGTTGTTGGCGGCGGTGAGGTCGGCCTGTTTGCCCTGGGTAACCAGTTCATCCGCCAGCCGCACACCGAAGAAATCCTGCACGATGGCGATGCCCTTGGCGCGCGCGGCGGCGGCGGTGCTGGCGGTCGGCTCGACGCCGGTGCAGGGAATGCCGTATGCCTGCACGTACTGCAACAGGTAACCATCATTGGCTGCGACTTCCACCACGTGGCTGGTTTCATTCAAGCCTAAGCGCGCCACCATGTCGTCGACATAGCACTCGCTGTGCTCCAGCCAGCTGCTAGAGAAGCCGCTGAAGTAGGCGTAATCGGCGTCGAACAGTTCGTGCGCTTGCGAGAAGTCCTCGGTCTGCGCCAGCCAGCACTGTTCGCACACCAGCACGCGCAGCGGAAACCATTTTTCCGGCGCGTGTAGGGACTGCTCGGTGAGATAGGCGTTGGAAGGCGGCGCGCTGCCCAGGTCGAGCAGCGGGAGTTCGAGTTCAGAACCGCAGTGACGGCATCTCATAGCGTAATACCCGCAAAGTCGGTGTTCAGCATGGAATGGTTTGCGTCTCGTGTGGACTGGCCTTGCACCCGTAGCGGCCAGTTAATAGCCAGGTGGGGATCCTGTGCATTCAATCCGTCCTCGGCCAGCGCGTTATAGGCGGCGGTATGTAAATAAAGCATTTCACAGTCGTCGCACAGGGTCTGGAAGCCATGCGCGAATCCTTCCGGGATGACCAGCGCGCGGTAGTTGTCGGCGCTGAGGATTTCGCCGTGCCAGCGCAGGAAGGTCGGCGAGTCGCGGCGCAGATCGACGGCGACGTCGAACACTTCGCCGCGCAGACAACTGACGAACTTGGTTTCGGCATGCGGCGGATGCTGGAAGTGCATACCGCGCACCGTGCCCCGGCTGGCGGTGAGGGTGTGGTTGATTTGAACGATGTGGCGTTCGTCCAGAATTTCGGCGAGTTCCTGCAGGCAGAACAGGCGTTCCAGATAGCCGCGGCTGTCGCCCAGCGGTTTGCGTTGCAGCACGCGCAGATCGGCCAGCGGCGCCGGAAGAATTTCGAAACGGGCGCTCATGCCGGCGCGGTCTCGTAGGCATGGATCTGGCGCAGGCTGACAGCAGTCATGTCGGCGTTTTCCCGCCAGGCGCGATGCCACTCCAGCGTGCGGTCGAGCGCGGCCGGCAGGTTCCAGCGCGGTTGCCAGCCGAGACGGGATTTCGCCTTGGAACTGTCCAGCTTGAGGGTGTTGGCTTCGTGCGGCTGCGGCGCCGTGTCGCATTGCCAGCGGGCATCGGGTACCTGATTGCACAGATGTTCGACGATCCAGCCGACCTGCTTGGCGTCGTTGTCGTCCGGGCCGAAATTCCAGCCTTCGGCGAAAGCGGCGCCTTCAACGCAAAGCTTTTCCGCCAGCATCAGATAGCCGGCCAGCGGTTCCAGCACATGCTGCCAGGGCCGTGTCGCCAGCGGCGAGCGGATGTTGAGCGTGCGTTTCGCGTCGAGCGCGCGCAGGAAATCCGGTATCAGCCGGTCCGCCGCCCAGTCGCCGCCGCCGATGACGTTGCCGGCACGGGCGCTGGCCAGATGGATGCCGGCCGCGTCGAGGAAGGAGGTGCGGTATGCGGCGGTGACCAGTTCGGAACAGGCCTTGCTGCTGGAATAGGGATCGGCGCCGCCCATGGCTTCGTTTTCGCGGTAGGGCCAGACCCATTCGCGGTTGTCGTAGCACTTGTCGGTGGTGATGTTGACCACGGCCTTGACGCCGGGCGT
>CAMDGQ010000095.1 GCA_945897955.1 Tepidiphilus sp. J10
AATCCCTTGCCGGGGGGGACGAAAAAAATGGTCGCTTGAGTCATCACCCCGCCCCGAAATAGTCACCTGTAGTGACACTCGGGGGAAATGCTTGTTGTAACTTTATGTTTTTTAAGGGTGTGTTGGGCGGGGTGTTAAAGATAGGTTAGCCCAGCGCAGAGGCTTCGACCCGACTGGATTTCAGTCCGCGCCGGCCAAGAAAACGCGAACAAGCCCCTTCCGCCGTACCTGACGCAGGTGGTTAGCCAGGTGCTGGCTAAGCACGGAGAAACGACATAAGTTGGCGTCTTGAGAATGCCTGCTCATACTGGTTCGACGATGTGGGGACGTTTGGAATTCTTCTGAGACTTTTCTGGGACTCGCATCGTAAATCGGTTATCGCCCTCATGCTGTGGCCGAACCCCTTGCTGGCCTTGCAACGGCTGGGTGCCATTGCCAGCACGGCGTTTGGCTTGCTCGTGCTCCTGATACCTGTCGTGGACTATGTCAACAAGTTGCGGGACAGACGGAAGCGCCGCAGTGCCACTGGCGCCGGTTCCTGAAGCCCGTTCTTCCTGGCCAGATGGTTGGCGAAGTGAAGTAGCCATGCACCACAAGGTGCCGGGGTTTGTCTGCCGCCAGGACTCGCAAAGTGAACCTTGCCCCCGCTCCAAGGTTCAAGGTGCAGGATTGGGATATTCGAGATGAATTCGTTCGATGGCCTGAAGCACCTCGGGAGGCAAAGTGACATCCGCCGCATCCAGATTTTCTTGCAGCTGCGCCATGCTGGTGGCGCCGATGATGGTACTGCCGACACACCAGCGGCTATAGACAAAAGCCAGTGACAATTGTGCAGGCGTGAGGCCGCACTGCTCGGCCAGATGCACGTAAGCCGCCACCGCCTTGGCCGTATTGGGCTTCTTGTAGCGCTGGGCGAAATCGCTGAACAGATTGGCCCGGCCGGGCGAGCGGGGATCCTTCAGATACTTGCCGGACAGAAAGCCAAAACCCAGCGGGGAATAGGCCAGCAGACTCACTTTTTCTCGATAGCCGATTTCTGCCAACCCGTTTTCCCAGGTGCGGTTGAGCAGACTGTAGGCATTCTGCACCGATACCGGGCGGGGCAATCCGAGTTCGTCAGCCAGGCGCAGGTAGGTCATCAAGCCCCACGGTGTTTCGTTGGAAGGCCCCCAGGCGCGCACCTTTCCTTCCTTGATGAACCCGGCCAGGGTTTCCAGGCTTTCCCGCAGTGGCACAGCCTCGCGTTCCTGACCGGGATCGAAATGGTAGCCGCCGAACATGGGCGTGTTTCTGTCGGGCCAGTGCAGTTGATACAGATCGACGTAGTCGGTCTGCAGGCGTTTCAATGAACCTTCCAGAGCCCGCCGCAAATTCGCCCTGGCGAAACCGAGCTGCCCTTCCCTGATCCATCCCAGGCTGCGCGCCGGCCCGGTCGCCTTGGTGGCCATGATCACCTTGTCCCGTGCCTGCCGCTTGAGCCAGCTCCCCACATATTCCTCGGTGCGCCCGGTGGTTTCCGCCCGTGAGGGGACGGGGTACATCTCGGCAGCGTCGATGAAGTTGATGCCCCGGCTGAAGGCCGCGTTCAGTTGTTCATGCGCCTGCGCCTCGGTGTTCTGCTGGCCGAAGGTCATGGTTCCCAAACAGATGCGGGAGACTTGAATGGAGCTGTTGCCCAACGGAACAAATTGCATTGCTGTCCTCGAAAATCGTTGTATTGAATGCCACGCCCAAGAAACACAATGCAAGCCATAGATTCCGTAGGGTGCGCCGTGTGCACCATCCAGCGTCAAGCGATGCGCACGGCGCACCCTACCGTGTTTCTTTGGCACGCCTTTCGGCTTTTCAGTCGATAACTACGCTCACAGGGTGTCGAGAATCGTAAAAATATAAGAACAACCGTCACCCCTGCGCAGGCCGGGGTCCGGAAGCCGTTGATTGTATTGAGCCCACTGCACCGGGCCCCGGCTTTCGCCGGGGTGACGGAGTGTCTTTCGACACCCTGTCAACGCGCGTTCCGATTGATGATCTGCAGCGGGCGCCAGTCGCTTCCCTGCTGCAACTGCGTGGCAGCGACATCGTTGTCGGTCAGCGCATAGTTGCCGCGACCATCGGTGAGCGCATGTTTGTAGGCCGGCAGCCAACTTTCCTTGCCGGTTTCTGGATCGCGGGTTTCGATCTGGCCGGTCAGCACCTTGTAGAACTCGGTCTGCGTATCCGAAGAACGCGCCAGTCGCTCCGCCTGCCAACGTCGATCCGCCTCATTGATTTCCCGCGTCACCCGCGCCATTTCCGCGCCACGCTTGATTTCGGCTGCCGCCGCCCGCTTCACCCAGTCCGGATTCAACTGAAAACTGCGCATGCTGTATTCCATCAACCGGCTGTCCTCGCGCACCCGGCTGACCGGCGCAATCCAGGCGGCGGTGCCGATGTTTGACCACAGGCCGGAATCCCCCAGCGCAAACAAGGTGGTGTAGAGGCGGCCGCGCATCGGCTTGCCGCCCTCTTCCAGCTCGAAATCGACATAACCGGCCTGAACCTGCGTGGCGACTTGTGGCGCGAGTTTGCGTAGCGCCGGCACATCGACGAAACGCCCGACCAGACGCGCACGCCCCAACTCCTTGCGGGCAAGCTGCCCGAACACGATGTTGCGCGCGAAATCGGCAACCCCCATCGCCGGATACACCCAGGCTCCATCCATCACGCTTCCAGCCGCCGGATTCAAAAGCCCGCCGCTGGAACGCAGATAAACCGCAGGATCGACAAAATAAAAGCGCGGATACCAGCCAAAGCGAGACTGACCATCCGGCGAAGTCGCACGAAAACCGATGTTGCTTTCCACCAGATCCAGTTTGTTCCAAGCCACTCCGCTCGGCCGCATACCGCCCTCGGTACGCCAGTTCTCGGGCAGCAACAGATAAAAAGCCGCCTGATAGGGCTCGACAAACAACTGCATACGGGTAACACCGGCCGCACGCACCTCCCTGGCATGTGCCGTCGGAGAAACCGACGTTACCGACAAGACCGCAAAAACCAGCACATAAAGAACGCTGCACGCTCTCGTGAAACTTCGCGCAAACATGATCGCCTCCAGCTCGAAAACGAAGGGCTCGAATCCATTACCGACAGCGATTTCAGTATGGCAGAAGCCATTCCGGATGCCGAAACGCTTCCGGCCCTGGGGACGCTCGCCCGAACATGATTTCCCGAAACAGGCACGCTGGCCGGCGATACGCTCAACCGGCCAAAAGCCACGTCGGCAGCGGTACGCTGGCCAGGGCGGCGAGGGTATAGCCGCCGAGGCCTTCGCTGAGTTCCTGTTTGATTGGCTGCCACTGGCAGTGCATGACGCAGGCGGTGGCATCCTCGCAAGCCTTGAAGCCGAGCAGGCATTCGCGGGTGACGCGCTGGCCCTCGGTGAGTTGCAGGATATCGAGCAGGGTAATGGCGTTGGCATCAATGGCGAGTTTGACGCCGCCGCCGCGACCGCGCGCCGTCTTCAGCCAGCCGGCGCGGGCGGGAACCTGGACCAGCTTGCCCAGATAGAACACCGGCAGGCCGAGATCTTCCGCCATGTCCTTCACCATGACCAACTGCTCGGGCGGCAAGCGCGCCAGATAGATCAACGCTTGCAGCGTGTATTGGCTGGCTCGGCTGAGCAGCATGGCATCAGTTCTGTTGTCCGGTTTGCGGAAGCGTCGGTTGAAGCTGTTTCAACCAGGCCTGCTGGCAGATCCGCTTGCGGTTTTTTTCCAGCCTGGCGCGGATCGGGCCACGTGCCTGATTGAGGCTGAGGACGCGTTCCGGCGTGATCGCTTCGCACAGCACCAGGTGATAGCCGAGCGGCGATTCCAGGACGGCGCTGATCCGGCCGGCAGTCAGGCTGAACAGGGCGGCATCGAGTTCAGGATAGAGCTGGCCGCGCGGGATATCGCCGAGCCGACCACCCTGCAGCGCGGTGGGGCATTCGGAATGTTTCAACGCCTGCTCCTCGAACCGCCTGGGGCTTTTCTCAAGGCGAGCGGCAATGGCTTCGATGCGGGAGCGGGCCACGACTTCGGTATTGTCGGGCAGTGTCGGGTTGATGGTCACCAGGATATGCCGCGCCAGTCGGGTTTCGGGCCGGCGGAACTGGTCCGGGTGATAGTGGTAGTAAAGCTCGACATCGATCTCGGATACCTGCGGCGCGCGCGCGCCGACCTTCTCCAGAATGGCTTCCACACGCAACTCGCGTTCCAGCGCCGCGTTGAAGGCGGCCTGGTCGAGCCCGTTGCGGGCAAGATCGGCAATGAATTCATCCTCTTCCGCATAGCGTTTGCGGATTTCCTCGAACGCTGCTTGCAGGCTGGCTGCCGGCACCATCGCATCGCCGGCTTCCGGGGCGCGCAGCACGCGGGCTTCGAGTCCGTATTGACGATCAGCCAGCGCGCGCACCCGTTGGCGTTCGTCTTCCGCCAGTTCCGTCGGCGACTTGCCGAACAGGCTCTGCGCGGTTTTCAGTTCGAGATAGGCCAGCGCGGTTTCAGGCATGGCCGGCCTCGGACGGGATATCCAGCAGATCTTCCGCCACCTGCAACATGCGGCCGCCAGGAAAGTGAACGTGGTACTGCACGCCGCCGGGTGTATCGCGCAACACCTTGAACACTTCACCCTCGGCGCCGGCCGGCACCACCACCTCGCCCCGGATCGACAGGGCCAGGCGCGAGACCACTTTCTCGCGTGTTTCGAACCGGCTTTCCACCCAGGGCTCGTCGGCGCCGATCAGCTCTTCGTCCCGGCAACCGACGACACGGCCCTGATCAAGGAAATTGACCGTATAGATGATCTGGTCCTGCAGGAAAGTGCCGACGTTCATGACATAGCCGATGCTGCCGCGCTTGATCAGGAGATTGCCGACATCGAGGCCGGGAAAGGTGCCGTCGTTGCGTACGTTGCGCGTCAACCGCACGGCGACGCCGAAGTCGAAGCGTTGTTCCATGCTCAACCCCGGGCGGCCGCCTCGGAACTGTGGCAGGCGCCCTTGCCGCCGCAGCCGCAGTCGCCGGCCTTGGCCGCCGCGACCGGCGCTGCCAGGGTGATCGACGACAGCGGCACGAAAGCGGTTTGCGGCTCGTGCATGTGGAACACCTTGAACACCTTTTCGGTCAGCGCGTCGGACGCCACGAAGTCCTGATAGGCGCGACCGAGCAGGGCGGCATAGGTTTCGCGTCGCGCCGCCTCGGCTTCCGGCAACGCCCCGGCTGCTGCCAGGTAGTTGTGATAGCGCTGCAGGATATGCAGCCGGTTGACGTGAACCACGGCGGCGTCAAAAGCAATGCCGAAGTAGTTGAGAAAGTCCTCGGCGGATTCGAGTTCTTCCAGTGCTTCGTCCAGGGTCAGGTCATCCATTTCGTTCTCCTTGAAAAATCAGGCTGCTTCTGAGATGCGCTCGGCTACCGCCGCCACGATCACGTCCAGCAGGGCCTTGCCGCCGAGCCGGTCATGGCTGTCCAGTTCCACCAGTTTTGCCAGCATGGCCTGGCCCGCTTCCGTGTTGCCCATGCGCATATGGATGTAGCCGGCGGCTTTCAGCACCATCAGATAGAAGCGCAGCAGTCCCATCGAGCGCAGCACGGCATGGCCGATATGGTCCGGGTGCAGTTGCTGCCAGTTGGCCGGGAGATCGAGACGGCGGCCGACGACATCGAGCGCGCGGTCGGCGACGATCAGGGCGTCTTCCAGGCGATGCTGGTAGAAGTAATAGCGATACAGCGCGACCAGCACGACCAGTTGTTCCGGCGCCAAAAAGTAGGCGCGCAGCAACAGGGCTTCCGCCGCGTCTTCGCCGTAGCTGGCCGCCGCGTCGAGCAGCAGGGGCTCGATCCCCGGCGGTATCGGGTCGTCGAAGTAGAGCGAGGTCTGGTCGAATTGCTGCAGGTCCATGGTGTTCTCCGGCCTACTTAGGGTTGGCGCTTCATCACATGTGCGACTTGCGCGCCGCACAGGTCGTCGGCTTCGCAGGTGCTGCATTGGCTGTTTACCGCCTCGCCGCGCGCACGCAGGGCTTTTTCCAGCACTTCGATGCGCTCCATCAGGCACGCGATGGCGCGGCCGACCGGGTCGGGAATCAGGTGGTGATCAAGATTTATCCCCAGCGCTCCGGGGCCGTCCTCATCCGAGCGCAACACCACCTTGCCGGGAATGCCGACCACGGTGCGATGCGCCGGCACGTCCTTCACCACCACCGAATTGGCGCCCACCCGGACCTGTTCGCCCAGCGTGATGGCGCCCAGCACCTTGGCGCCGGCGCCGATGACGACGCCGTTGCCCAGCGTCGGGTGGCGCTTGCCCTTGTTCCATGTCGTGCCGCCCAGCGTGACGCCGTGATACAGCGTGACGTCGTCGCCGATTTCGGCGGTCTCGCCAATGACGACACCGGCGCCGTGGTCGATGAAGAAACGCCGACCCAGTGTCGCGCCGGGATGGATGTCGATATTGGTCAGCAGGCGAGCGAACCAGGACAGCAGCCGCGCCGGGTAGCGCAACCCGGCCAGCCACAGCCGATGCGCCAGGCGTTGCAGCAGGATGGCATGCACGCCGGGATAAGTGGTCAGCACCTCGAAACGCGAACGCGCGGCGGGATCGCGCTGGAACACGCAGGCGACATCCTCGCGCAGCAGCGTGAACAGGCCGGGACCGTCAATACCGCCTGCGCGCGAATGACGGTCGATGCTGCGCGCGGGGTTCATCGCCATCGCCTCAATGCACCGCGCCCGGCATCGTGCTGCCGAGGAGATGGCGATACAGGCCGACCAGTTCATGCACCGCCGGCGCACGCTTGGTGCGTTCGGCGAAAGCGCGGATATCCGGCAGCAAGGCGCGCGCCTGGGCAGTCGTCAGCGCGACGCCGATACCGGCAAAGGCGGCGATGATGCCGTGCGCACCGGAATGCTTGCCGACCACCAGACTCAGACTGCGGCCGACTTCGCCCGGGTCGAACGATTGATAGGTGGAAGGATCCTTCAGCAGACCATCGACGTGGATGCCGGCTTCATGCGTGAACACGCCGGCGCCGACGACGCTTTTCTGCCAGGCCACCGGCCGCCCGGAAGCCATGGCGACGGCGTCGGACAGGGCCGGAAACAGACTCAGATCGACGCCGGTGCTCATGCCGTACAGCTTGGAAAGTCCAAGTGCGACTTCCTCCAGCGGCGCATTGCCGGCGCGCTCGCCCAGCCCGTTGACCGTGGTGTTGACGTGCGTCGCCCCGGCGCGGCAGGCAGCCAGAGTATTGGCGGTCGCCAGGCCGAGATCGTCGTGCGCATGCATCTCGATTTCCAGATCGCACACCGAACGCAGGCTGGCGATGGCCTCATGCACCCCGAATGGCTCCATCACGCCCAGCGTGTCGGCAAAGCGCAACCGGCGCGCGCCGGCCAGTTCGGCGGTTTCCGCCACCTTGAGCAGAAAGTCCAGATCGGCACGCGAAGCATCCTCGCAGCCGACAATGACATCCAGGCCGAGATCGAGCGCGCGCGGGGTCAGTTCGCGGATGCTGCGCAGCACCCAGGCACGGTCCTTGTGCAGTTTCCTGGTCAGGTGGATGTCGGAAACGGAAATCGAAATGTCGATCAGGTCCGCCTTCAGATTTCGGCAGGCCTCGATGTCGCCCAGCCGCATGCGGCTCCACAGCACCAGCCTGGCATTCAGGCCCAGCGCGGACACGGCGCGGATGCTGTCGCATTCGTGCTCGCCCATCGCCGGAATGCCGACTTCCAGTTCCGGCACGCCCATGGCGTCCAGGCGACGCGCGATGTCGAGTTTTTCATCCAGCGTGAACGCCACCCCGGCCGACTGTTCGCCATCGCGCAACGTGGTGTCGTCGATGATGATCCTGGGGGCGGCCTGACCGCTGAGCGGCAGGCGGTTGAACGGGCAATCGGCGGACGGCATGTTGGTAGCCTCGGTCTTGCGATAGTTCTGTTATCGCAAGCGGCATGCCAGCCGGCTGTCACCTCTATCCTGCTGTATTAAAACGAATATTTTGTCCTGATTGGCATTTTGTCGCGTCGCCAACGGCACTCGCGCAAGGGCTTGGTCGGGTTTGCGACAAAATCATCGCCCGCTTGTCAGGCGGCTTCGCCATAACTGAGTTCTTCCGCCAGACACCCGATCGGTTCGGCCAGATTGCCATCCGGCCCGGTTTCAAAGCGCACCAGATAAATGTCCTGCGCCGGGTCCGCTTCGGCATGGCCGACGTTGACCACAACGCCGCGCGTGCCGCTGGCGGCCAGCAGTTCGTTGGCGGCGATGCCGGGCACGCCGCCTTCACCGGATTCTTCCAGCGGGTCGTTGTGCAGGTCGAAGGCGGCATAGACCAGATCGCCAAGGTTGAATTGCGGCATGTCATTCTCCAGGTCGTTGACGTAAACAGATCAATCGGGTGGTTTGCCAGTCCAGGCGTCGGTAGAAGCCGAGGGCGATGGCGTTTTCCGCGTCGGCCAGCAATTGCAGACGGCTGATGCCGCGCCGCATGGCCCAGGCCGAAACCGCAGCGAGCAAGCGGCGGCCAATACCCGCTCCGCGCAGTTCCGGACGGACCACAACATCCTCCACCCAGGCCGCCAGTCCGCCCTCGGCAGTGGAAATGACGATCTGCGCCGAACACATGCCGATGACTTGCCCATCCAGCTCGGCCACCCACAGCGCCGCCGCGTCTTCGCGTGCCAGCAGCAGATCGAGGCCGTGCCGCGCCCTGCCGGCATCGAACCGGAAGTCGGGCTCCAGCGTAAACAGCCGTTCGATCAGACCGACCATGACATCCAGGTCGGACTCGCTCGCGGCGCGGATGTGCACCGCAGGATGCACGCAGCTGCGCGCAGCCATGTCAGCCCATCAGCGCGGTATAGGCCTGGCGCAGCAATTCCATCTCGGCCGGCGGGCAGCCGCGCGCTTCGGTGATCGCGATGAATTTGCCGCCAAGCCGCTCGGCCAGTTCGAACGGCGGGTCGATGCTGGTGAAAGTAGCCAGCCGGACACGAATCGTGCCGTCGGGGGTATCCACGCTGGCGCTGAAATCGGCTTCCAGCGCCAGACCGCCGCTTTCCAGGCCAAGCGCGGCTTCGGCGCTGCGCAGATAAATACCGGGATGCAACTCGACCCGATGCTCGGGCGGGTCTTCAAACACCGAAGACAAGGTCGGCAATGCTTCGAAGGCGCTCAAACCGTGCGCGAAACGAAGAAATCGCACGCGCGCGCTGGTCTTTTGCTTGTGTGCCAGCAAAAGCCGCATGTCGGCGGGGAAAGGTGTGCTCACGGCGTCCTGCTCATACCGCCGCCAGCAAGCGCGGCTCGGCCTTGACCACGCCGTCACGACCCCAGACCGTGACGGCTTCGATGTACCAGCCCGGCTTGCGCGGATGCGGTACCAGCAGGTCATATTCGCCGTGAAAGCTGCCGTCGCTGTTGATGGTCAGGCTGCCGCACTTCTGCGCGCGCGCGTCGCGCCAGACGCCTTCGTAACCGGGCAGACCGTTGGCGGGGTCGATGACGCGGCTGAAGTGGGCGTCCGGCAGGCGGATTGTCGGCGGACTGTCCGGCAGGTAGCGCTCGGCTTCCAGACTCAACACGGCGCACAACTTCTGGCCGAGTTCGATCAATGCATCCGGAAGGGCGCTGTCGGCCATGTCGCTTACCAGAATTCGGCCGGCGCCTTGAGCCGCTCTACCGGCTGATCGCCGAGCAGGTGCTCATCGAAAATGGCGCTGACATCTTCCTTTTTGACACCGCCGTACATGACGCCTTCCGGATAGACCAGCACGTTGGCGCCGATGCCGCATGGCCCCAGGCAACCCGTGGTGGTGATGGCGACCGTGTCAAAGCACTGGCGTTGCTGGAACTGAAAGAGAAATTCGTCGAGCACCTCGCGACACCCCTTTTCGGCGCAGGAGCTACGCGGGTGGCCGGGTGGACGCGCCTGGGCGCAGATGAATACGTGTTTGGCGGGACGGGGCATTTTTGAATGTTGAAGGGTTGATTTTGAATCTTGAATTTCGGTTTCAGGCGGCTACCGGGAGGGCCTGATGCGTATGACAGCCTTTCGGGCATACCCGCGCGCAGGAGCCGCAGCCGATGCAGTCGAGCATGTTTTTCAGCGACATCACGCTCATCTGATCGTCATCCATGTCGTCGTCGATCTCGTCTTCGTCACGTTCCACCAGTTCGAACACATCGCGCGGGCAAACCTTGTAGCAGCGACCGCAGCCGATACAGGTTTTCTGGTTGAGGTCGGTGACGAAGGTCGGGGTGTAGGGCGAGCCGCCCCGGGTCAATGCGGTATAGGCGTCCATCACACGGTCTCCTTTTGCGCGGCCTGCAGGCGAGCATTGGCATCCGCCCAGGTTTTGCAGGCGTCAAAGGTGGATTGTGCGATGCCGGGAATTTCCAGGTAGCCGGCGGGCAGCTTGTCTTCCACCAGATCATGCAACTGGGACGCCCACTCACTGGCTATCCGCTTCAGCTTCTTCACCTCGCGGTCGAGGCTCTTCAGTTCGTCGTCGGTCATTTGCCAACTCCTACAGCGTAGGGTGCGCCACGCGCACCGATTCACTCGTGCTGGTGCGCATGGCGCCCCCTGCCTGGCACAGCCTCATTACAGCCCCGCGACTTCCGGGTATTTGCCGATCAGTCCCAGGGCCACCGACAGGTATTTGTCGGCCTCGTCCTTCATCTTCGAGTAGCTGTCGTAGCCATAGCGATGGATGTCGCGCACGGTGCGGTCCATCACCACCAGCTTGCCGACGGTGATCAGGGCGCGGCCGAAGCCTTCGTGCGACAGATTGACCATCGGCACGGCCATCAGACCGCACTCCTTCTCGATCAGCGCCGAAATGCCGTTGTAGAAGGCCTTCACGCGCGACAGGGTTTCCTCGTCCGGGTCGCCGATCACCGGGATCTGGCGGCGCATTTCCTTGGTCACGATGTAGGGCGACAGGATGCGTTCCACCGTCCAGCCGTCGTAGGTACCGTAGCTGTCCAGGGCGCGCATCTGCTTGACCATTTCCTTGATGAAATCGGTCTCCATGATGGGATCGTGTTCGAGTGTTTCGCTCATGCGGGTTCTCCAGAAGTAGAAGTGATGCGGGAAGTTCGGATGCGCGGGGTGGGCGCGAGAAAGCGGGCGGCGAGCAGGCCGGCGAGGAAACCGAGCAGGGCCGCGCCGGCGGCGGCGAGGTCGCCGCCGACGCCGCTGGTATCGGCCAGGGCCGCACCGATCACCGCCAGCAATGCGGGCGCCAGATAGGCGAAAGCGCCGGCACGCAGCAGCTCGGCCTCATCGACGCAGACTCGCAATTCGTCGCCGGGTTGGGCATCGGCTTGCCGCAAGGGCATGGCCGCGCGACGGCGCGAGAGATATTTGCCGAGGCCGGAAATGCCGCAACTGGCTTGCGACTGGCAGGCGGAACAACCGGACGACTCGCTCGACGTGACCCAGGCCATGCCGTCGGCGGCGGAAACGACGCGAACGCGGGCTTCGATGCTCATCGTGCCCTCCGTAGGTGCGAATTCATTCGCTCAGCAGCGCGAGACGATGCGAATAAATTCGCACCTGCAACGCGGGTATCCGGGTTGTTCATTCGCTCCACCCTTCCGCTTCCATCGCGCTGAATCGGTCGGCGTCCTTGCTCTGCAAGCGCTTGGCCAGCCAGGCCGGCGGTGCATCCTTCAAACTTTGATTCAGGCCGCAGAGCAGTTCATCCACCGGCGTGCCTTCCTCGACCTTCATCGGTTGAATGCCGGCAGCCAGCAACTGCTTGATCGCGGACGCGCCGACGGCATTGCAATACACGGCGGCGCAGCCTTCGAGCAGCGTGATCTTGCCGGCCAGCTTGCCTTCGTGGCCATCCATGGCGACATCGCTGTCGTGGAATTCGGCCACTTCCACCAGACGCGCGTCGTCTTCCGCCAGACTGTAGATGCAGAACGCCTCGGCGGCGCCGAAGTGCTGATCGACGACGCGCCGGTCTGAACTGGCGAAGGCGATCTTTACGCTGTCCTTGTCGCGCATGACGGCGGCCCTTTCAGTGCAGTGGACGAGTTTCAGGTGTCGCATGCGCGGCATCCCCCGGACGGCTGGCATAGACGGAGCGGTAGGCCGGCACTTCGTGATGGCCGTGTTCCACCAGCAGATTGGCCAGGTCGAACAACGTCTGGCGCGTGCCGCGATAACCGACCCAGAGTTTCTGATAGCCGCCGATCAGGTCGTATTGCGGGAAGCCGGCACGCAGCAGCGGCACACCCAGGCGTTTGGCGGTCTCGCCGGCGTGCGAATTGCAGATCACCAGATCGACGCCGTTGGCGCGCGCGGTCTGCTCCAGGTCTTCCAGATCGCCCAGCTTGACCTGCAATGCCGGTACCTTCTCCAGAATTGCCGCTTTCGCGGGTGCCACTGCGGCGGTGACTTCGCAGCCCATGCCGGCCATCAGGTCGGCCAGCGCGAACAGCAGATCGGGGTCGGCGGCGATGGCGACGCGGGCGAAACCAAGCATGAAATGCGTGTCCACCATCGCATCCTGCAACTGCGCGCGCTGGCGTTCGATTTTCTCCGGCACCGGCTGGCCGCTGACTTCGGCCAGCGCCGTGATGAAGGCATCCATCGCCGTCAGGCCCAGCAAGGTATCGAAACGGTAGTCGGGCACGCCGCTGCGGGCCTTCAGCAGGTCGGCGGCCGGGTTCAGCGAAGCGCCGATGACCAGCGTGGCGACCGCTTCACCCAGCGTCCTGATTTCGGATACCGGTGTGCCGCCGACGGTCAGCGGGCTGGATTCCTGGTCAGTCAGATGCCCGTCGAGCGAATCCGACAGATCCGGCAGCAGCACCGGACGCAGGCCGAACAACTCGATCAAGTCCTTGATGTGCTCCAGATCGCCCGGCGTCAGCAGCGAGCCGGCCAGCACGTTGACCTGCTTTTTGCGGCGACCGACGCAGGCTGTTTGCGGCACCAGCACGTCGATCATCGC
>CAMDGQ010000096.1 GCA_945897955.1 Tepidiphilus sp. J10
AGGCCGGCCACGCCGCCTGGGATGCCATCGTCGGCGCCACCGTGCGCCGCTTCCGGCCGATCCTGCTGACCGCGCTGGCCGCCATCCTGGCGATGATTCCGCTCACCCGCAGCGTGTTCTGGGGGCCGATGGCCACCGCCATCATGGGCGGCCTGTTCATCGCCACCGTGCTGACCCTGCTGTTTTTGCCGGCGCTGTACGCGGCGTGGTTCCGGGTGAAGCCGGCGCCGGTTGCGGTGGCGTAGGCTACGGGAATCTCCGGCCTCACTGCGCCTGGCCTGGTCAAGCGAGACTCTGACTCGCCAACAGATTGTCATCCGCCATAGGGGAGGGAATAATCGGTTGCACTAATTGCAACCACGGGCGCTTTTATGTCCTCAACCTTGGGTATCAAACTGGATGACGCTACACGGGAGCGTTTGAAGCGCGTCGCCTCGGGCCTTGACCGCGCTCCCCATTGGGTGATCAAGACGGCTCTGATCGAGTTCCTGGAGCGGGAAGAAACCGCCCTCAGGGAACGGCTGGAAGATGAGGCGCGCTGGGCGCGCTTCCAGGAAACCGGACAGGCCATCTCCCAGGAGCGAGTCATGCAATGGCTCGACGCCTTGGCCGATGGGCGGCGGGAACCGTGCCCCGAGTAGTCTGGCTACCCGAAGCGCTGAGTGACATCCTGCGCCTCAACGATTTTCTCGCCGGGAAGAGCCCCCAGGCGGCGCGCAACGCCGTTCTCTGCATCCAGGCCGCCGCGCATCAACTGGAGAGTTTTCCCGAGATCGGCAAGCCCTTGGGAGACGGCCGAAGAGAACTGTTCGCCGCCTTCGGGGCGGGAGCCTATGTGTTGCGTTACCGCTTGAAGGAAAGTGGCCAGCCGGTGGTCATCCGGGTTTGGCATACAAGGGAGTGGCGGGAACACTGATCCTTGAAACAGCAGTTGAACGCTACTTATCCTTCGGGACGCATCATGCTGGCTGATGTTTTACGCTTCGATGACACTCACCATTTGGGTGAGCCCGCTATCCGCCCGCTGTCGGTGTGGAGAAGCCGTCTGGCGGCGTTGCTCCTCCTCGCCATGCCTCGGCATGACTCGTTGTCGCGCCTTGCCAGCCGGTTTCTCCACCCCGCCCTCGGACGGGTTCAACTGCTGTTTCAAGGTTCAACATGAACACACTGCGTCTAATCCAGATTGCCCATGACGACCCCGCCGCGACGCGTGCCGAGTTGATTGCCGGGCTGAGCGCGCCGCGCGCGGCGTTATCGCCCAAGTATCTTTACGACGCGCTGGGTTCCCGCCTGTTCGCGGCGATCACCGAACTGGCCGAGTACTACCCGACCCGCACCGAGGCGGCGATCTTTCGCGACCACATGGCGGAAATGGCCGCCGAGCTTGGCCCGGTGGCGACATTGGTCGATCTGGGCGCCGGCAATTGCGAAAAGGCGGCGCGGCTGTTCAAGGTCTTTGCAGTCCGGCGTTATGTCGCGGTGGATATTTCCGCCGATTACCTGCGCGAGTCGCTCGATAAATTGCAATACGAGCATCCGGCCATGCAGATGCTGGGCGTCGGCCTGGATTTCTCGCAAACCCTGAACCTGCCGGCGGAAGTCGGCGCCGGCCCGCGCACCTTGTTTTATCCCGGCTCCAGCATCGGCAACTTCACTCCGGACGAAGCGCTGACTTTCCTACGCCAGGTACATGCCGCCTGTCAGGGCGGCAACCTGCTGATCGGCGTCGATCTGGTCAAGCCGGATGCCGTGCTGGTGCCGGCCTATGACGATGCGCTCGGCGTCACGGCCGCGTTCAACCGTAATTTGCTGTTGCACCTGAACCGCTTGATCGACACGGATTTCGACATCGCCGACTGGCGCCATATCGGACTGTTCAACCACGCTGAATCGCGCATCGAAATGCACCTCGAAGCCGTGCGCGACTGCTTCGTCCGCTGGCCTGGCGGCGCGCGCCATTTCAACCAGGGCGAGCGGATTCACAGCGAGAATTCCTGCAAGTGGCGGCCGGAAGACTTCGCCGACCTGCTGCGCCAGGCCGGCTTCACCGACACGCGGCAATGGCGCGACGAACGCGACTGGTTCGCCGTGTTCGCGGCCTTTGCGTGATGCGTTACAGCGCGCAGGTGCGAAAACCGTCATGAAGGTCGTTGCGCTCCGGCGGGAAGTAATTGCGGTAGCGCGCATGCGCCATGCGCGGCGAGGTCGCCCGACTGGCGCCGCGCAACACATAACGGTCGCCGAACCAGGGCGCGGAATAGTCGCGGTAGGGATGCGCGCTGAAACCGGGGTAGGGCAGAAAGCGGCTGGCGCTCCATTCCCATACCTCGCCCCAGTGAAAATCGGGCTGCGTCAGCGCCGCGACTTCCCATTCCGCCTCGCTCGGCAGGCGGCGGCCGGCCCAGCGGCACCAGGCATCGGCCTCGTGCCAGGTCAGATGTACGGCCGGCTGGTCCAGGTTCAGCGCTTGCCAGACGCCGAAGCGCATCGCCTGCCAGACGCCATCTTGACGGCGCAGGTAGCGTGGCGGCGCGGCATCGGTGGTTTCGACAAACGGCAGGTAGCGCCGCCAGCTCACCACCTGGCTGTCGATCTCGAACGCCGGCACTGTCACGGCATGCGCGCCAAGCTCGTTATCGAAGGCGAAACCGGCGTCGGCATAGCCGAGCATCCAGGTTTGCCCCGGCACCGCCAGCGTTTTGTTCTCCGGCAACGCGGGCGCTTCGGCATACAGCGCCGCCGGCAACGCAATATCCAGCGCCTGCGCCATGTAGGTGGCGGCTTCGGCGTGCATGTCCTCGTGGAACAGCGACAAACGGTAGAAATACAGCGCCGCGTCGGTTTCCGGCGCGCTCGCCAGCAGATGCAGGGTTTCTTCGAGGCCGGCGGCCAGATAGGCGCGGGTCGCGGCGAGGTCGGGCAGGGGCAGGCTCCAGCGCCGGGTGTGCGCGACCAGGCTGGAGTTGTACAGATCATCCGCCGCCGCCATGCGGCCGGGCGGCCGCGCATGTTCGGGATCGCAGTCCACACCCAGGTCGCGCTGGCGATTGCGCGCGATCCAGTAGTCCTGAAACCAGCCGATATGTCCGGCTTCCCAGATCGGCGGATTGAGTTGGGTGGAGTAGGGCACGAGCAGCGTTTCGCCGAGGACCGCGACATAGGCGTCGAGCAGGGAGAGCGTGCGCGCGCGGCTGTCCTGCAACGCAGCGGCAAGATCGGCGCGACCGCCCTGGCGTGCGCGAATGGCGGGGTCAAGATTCCTGGCAAGGGCATCGGTCATGGCTAGGGAGTCGAAAAAGACACAGGTCGTGATTGTCACGCCGGCATTGCGCGCCGCCAACAATGGCAACTGGAAAACCGCCTGGCGCTGGCAGCGTCACCTGGCCGCCGCGTTCAATGCCCGCATCGTCGCCGCATGGCCGGATGCGCGCGCGGCGGAAGACCGGATCATGCTGGCGCTGCACGCGCGCCGCTCGGCGGCCTCCATCGCGGCCTGGAGCGCGGAACATCCGGGGCGCGGCCTGGCGGTAACCCTGACCGGCACCGACCTGTACCGTGACATCCAGAGCGATGCCGCCGCGCGCCGCTCGCTGCAACTCGCGCAGGTTCTGATCACCTTGCAGGAAAAAGCTCCCGCCGCCCTGCCTGCCGAAGTGCGCGCCAAGGCTCGCGTCATTTTCCAGTCCACCAGCGCGCGCCAGACGCTGGACAAGTCAAACCGGCATCTGCGCGCGGTCATGGTCGGTCATCTGCGCGAGGAAAAATCGCCGGAGACCTTGTTCGCCGCCGCGCGCGTGCTGCGGGATCGGCACGATATCCGGATCGACCACATCGGCGCCGGTCTCGATGCCGAGCTAGCCGCAGACGCGCGCGCGACCATGGCGGCTGCGCCCGCTTACCGCTGGCTGGGCGGCCTGCCGCATGAAGCGACGCGGCGGCGCATCCAGCGCGCGCATGTGCTGATCCACGCCAGCCGCATGGAAGGCGGCGCACATGTCATCATGGAAGCGGTGGCCAGCGGCACGCCGGTGCTGGCGGCGCGGGTGGACGGCAATGTCGGCATGCTGGGCGACGATTACATCGGTTATTACCCCTGGAATGACGCACCGGCGCTGGCGGCATTGCTGTTGCGCTGTCGCGAGGACGCCGGTTTCCTGCCCCGGCTGCTGGCCCAGTGCCGCTTGCGCGCCCCCTTGTTCGAAGCCGCGACCGAGCGGGCCGCGCTGATCAATGTTGTGGATGATTTATTGAATGCAAACGCCTGAAACCCCCGTACTGCGCGACATCGTCCTGATTGGCGGCGGCCACAGCCATGTCGTGGTCTTGTACATGTGGGCGATGAACCCGTTGCCGGGCGCGCGCCTGACCCTGATCTGCACCGATACCGACACGCCATATTCCGGCATGCTGCCGGGCTACATCGCCGGGCATTACAGCTTTGACGACGTGCATATCGACGTGCGTCGTCTGGCCGAGTTTGCCGGCGCGCGTTACTACCGCGACGAAGTGGTCGGCATCGACCGCGACGCGCGCAAGGTGCTCTGCCGCGCGCGACCGCCGGTCGCCTACGACGCGCTGTCGATCAACATCGGCTCGACGCCGAAGCTGGGCCATGTGCCGGGCGCCGACGCGCATGCCGTGCCGGTCAAGCCGATCCGCCAGTTCAACCAGCGCTGGCTGGCGCTGCTGGAACGGGTGCGCAATCACGCCGGCATCACCACGGTGGCGGTGGTCGGCGCCGGCGCCGGCGGTGTCGAACTGGCGCTGGCCATGCAATACCGCTTGCGCCGCGAACTGGGTGCGCAAGGGCGCAACCCGGACGAGTTGCGCATGCACCTGCTCACCTCCGGTCCGCGCATCCTGCCCACGCACAACGCCGCTGTGCGGCGCGCTTTCGAAAACGTGCTGGCCGAGCGCGGCATCACGCTGCATGTCGATTCCGAAGTCGTGCAAGTCGCTGAAAACCGCCTGCAAACCGAGCGCGGCGAGAGCGTGCCGGCTGATGAAATCGTCTGGGTCACCCAGGCCGGCGGCGCCGCCTGGCTGGCCGGCACCGGCCTGGCGCTGGATGCCGGCGGCTTCATCCGGGTGCGCGACACCTTGCAGACCGAAACCGACCCGCTCATCTTCGCCGCCGGCGACTGCGCCGCGTGGATCGACCGGCCGCTGGAAAAGGCCGGCGTATTCGCCGTGCGCATGGGTCCGCCGCTGGCCGAAAACCTGCGCCGCGCACTGCTTGATCAACCGCTCAAACCCTACCGCCCGCAACGCCGCTGGCTCGCCCTGATCAGCACCGGCGACAGGCACGCCATCGCCTCGCGCGGCGCATTCTTCGCGCGCGGCGACTGGGTCTGGCGCTGGAAGGACTGGATCGACCGCCGCTTCATGCTGCGCTTCAGCGAACTGCCAGCCATGTCGGAAAAACCCGGCAAGACCACGCATGAACGGATTCCTCTCGCGGTGGCGGAACAGACGCAGGCCATTTCCGCGCTGGCCATGCGCTGCGGCGGTTGCGGCGCCAAGGTTGGCGCAAGCGTGTTGTCGCGCGCGCTGGCTCAGGTGCAACCAATCGAGCGCGACGATGTGCTGATCGGCCTGCACGCGCCCGATGACGCCGCCGTGCTGCGCGTGCCGCCGGGCAAGGCGCTGGTGCATACGGTCGATTTCTTCCGCGCCTTCATCGACGATCCCTGGATATTCGGCCGCATCGCCGCCAACCATGCCCTGGGCGATGTGTTCGCGATGGGCGCCGTCGCGCAGTCCGCCACCGCCATCTGCACCGTGCCGCCGGGCCTGGAGAGCAAGGTCGAGGACACCCTGTTCCAGATGATGTCCGGCGCGGTATCCGTGCTCAACGAAGCCGGCTGCGCGCTGGTCGGCGGCCACACCGGCGAAGGCCGCGAACTCGCGCTGGGCTTCGCCGTCAACGGCCTGATCGACGAATCTCTAGCCGGCGTGATGACCAAGGGCGCGATGCGGCCCGGCGACGCGCTGATCCTGACCAAGCCCATTGGCACCGGCACCCTGTTCGCCGCCCACGCCCTGCTCAAGGCGCGCGGCCGCTGGATCGACGCCGCGCTGGCCTCGATGCAGGTCTCCAACCAGGCAGCCGTCGCCTGCCTGATCGCCCACGGTGCAGGCGCCTGCACCGACCTCACCGGCTTCGGTCTGCTCGGCCACCTGGTCGAAATGACCAAACCCTCCGGCGTCGATGCCGAACTTGAGCTGGATGCGTTGCCGGTGCTGGAAGGTGCAACAGAAACCGTCGCCGCCGGCATCCTCAGTTCGCTGCAACCGGCCAACACCCGCTTGCGCCGCGCGCTGCGCAATCAGGAAGAAGCCCTGCATCACCC
Source organism: Tepidiphilus sp. J10 (assembly GCA_945897955.1). Classification (GTDB taxonomy): domain Bacteria; phylum Pseudomonadota; class Gammaproteobacteria; order Burkholderiales; family Thiobacillaceae; genus PFJX01. The sequence goes on from CAMDGQ010000096.1 coordinate 6,354, forward strand.
TAATTACCCGTTGCTGTTCGACCCGCAAACCGCCGGCGGCCTGCTCGCCAGCGTCCCTGAAACCAGCGTGGAGGCATGCCTGGCTGCGCTGCATGCGCTGGGTTATCTGCATGCAGCGCGTATTGGCCGCGTGCTGCAGCAAGGGGATGCTCTGGAACCCATCCGGCTGCGGGTTTAATCCGACAACGCAACGCGGGCCGTTCGCCCGTCCGTCTCTATAGACCTGACAGGTTTAACAAACCTGTCAGGTCTACCCTCGGCACCCCCGGCAACCCCCGAACCCTCGGAGTTTCATGTCGGACCCTACCCGCAGTATTCGGCGAAAGGCGCGATAAAGTCGCTTGTCTGCCCTACGCGGGCCGAACGCCCGCCACCCACCTCCACAAGGACCTGACAGGTTTAACAAACCTGTCAGGTCTCCCTGCTCGAAAGATTCCAAGCCGCGACGGCAGGAACAGCAGCGCAAGGACAACACGCTGTCTGGCATGTACCCCCGTGCCGGGTGATTGACTTCAATACGATCCGCCGGCGCCCCCGCCGCCCGATGAACCTCCGCCAAAGGAGCCGCCGCCGGACGAACCGGATGAATAACTGTTTTCATGGGACGAAGACGTTCCTGTGGAAGGCAAGGCGCGGGACAAAATCTCGTTATGGCCGCAGTTGGCGCACTCGTAGGTATCCTCGGCCACGCCTTCTGTGTAGTTCGTGGCCTGACTGAGGACACGCACACCGGTTTTCCTGAAGGTCAGATAACCGCATTTATCGCAAGCCGTGGCGGTATTTCTGCCGCGGTACTGCTCAACCCGGTAGTAACCGGAAGGCGAAATCCAGACATCGAACATCATTGAGCCCAGCTTTTCCTCCCAGATCTGGCCGGCCGCCAGATAGGCGTCCTCATCATGTTCGCCCAAGCGCCGCATCTGCTCGCCGGTCGCTGGGTCCAGGCGCGGCTGGTTGCGTAAATGGGCGATGCGCCGGGTGCGATTCGATTGGGTCAGGAATCCGGCCGGCAAGGACGCCAGGATCGACCAGAGCGAACCATGACCCTGCCATTCCCAGGCCGCCACGCCAAGAACAACGCCGGCCGCACCGGCTTCCAGGAGCCAGGCCCGCTTGCGGAAATATGTCAACTGGTCGCCAGGATCAGGATGGCTGCGGCGATAGCGCCAGGACAGCAAGGGGTAAAGCAGCAGCATCAATCCGCCGGCGCACAAAGCAATAATCGAAATGACAGCGAAGGGCAAAAATGAGGTTTCAGGGGACTCGGCCGGACGCGGATAGGCAGGTAGAAGTTCGAAGCCGCCAGGTGGCGGGTCCACCCTGGAACCGGGTACCCGTATGACATTACCGGTCAACTGACGGCGCTCGGCATCGGGATTTCGAATACCGGCGATCAATGCCTGCACAATTTCAATGTGACCGTCCGAAAAGCTGCCCAACCTGAAGAATGGAATCGCGATGTCATCAACGATCCAGCGGCACTTCACATCAGGCAGCGCGCCCTCCACACCGTAGCCGGTCTCGATTTCTATGCGGCGCTGATCAAGTACATGAAGCACCAGGACGCCGTTGTCCTGGCCTTTCTTGCCAACGCCCCAATGATTGAACAGTGCGGTGGCGAATTGCCTGGGCGCGAATTCGCCGATTGACGGCAGGACCACGACCGCGACCTCGGCGCCGTTTTCCTGCACGAACGACTCGATCTGGCCGTTCAATTCGCTGCGCCCGAGGCGAATGGCATCGGCCGGATCGGCCACCCAGCCGTGATTTTCGGCACGCGGATTCGGCACCGCCGCGACGGCATCGGCCAGATCAAACGCCAAGGCCTGGAGAGACGGCCAGAACAGCGCCATGACGATCGCCAGGATCAGGTACGTTGTCTTGTTGATGTTTTTGAACATGGCTGAAAATCCTTACCCAGATTCCATCCACAACCAAAGTCGGCGGCGAATGGCTCTTACTCCCTACAAGGATAGTTGAATGAATTTTCCTGCAAGGCCATAAGGGGCGGCTTCGATATCGAGGTTTGACATTAATCCATCCTGACTTCCATGCTGGGTTAGCGTAGGTCGGAAAAGACGGCGGCTTCTTGCCGCGCCTTCCGACATTCACCCGCAGCATTCGGCGGAAGGCGCGATAAAGCCGCTTGTCCGCCCCACGCGGGCCTAACGCCCGCCTGTCTCCACAGACCTGACAGGTTTAACAAACCTGTCAGGTTTGCCCTCGGCACCCCAGGCCAAAAGGGTCGGCTTCGATTTGATTCTTGATGCAAGAAATAAAATCCATTCTGACTACTTTGGCTGTTAAGGCATGAGTGTTGGATTTCCATTCCCTGGTTGTTGTCGATTATTTTTACAGCGGTACCCAGGCTCATTGGATGAAATGCACTAACCAGTTGATAAATATATATAAATTGTTTTTATGTGTGTGGGCATATAAATTGCTTTTGTAATATGGATTTTTCTGCTTGCTGAGCCGTTCGGCTCATGAACAATGTTATTGACTGTAGCGTCCGGATAAACAAATCAGGTCCAACCTAAATCAAACAAGGGGTATGCAACATGCAATTCAACAAGCTCACCATGAGTTTTTCTGCAATGGCTGCAATTTTGCTGGCGCCGGCAGCCTGGGCTGTACCGACATTTACCACCTTTGAAGGAATCAGTGGTGATGCTGCGGGGCTGACGGCCGTTCGTAACTCTTTTCGCGCGGCCATCGGCGGTGGCAATGTTGCCGGCGCGAATGGTTCCTTTGGCGGGTTGCGCCGTGAGATCAACTGGGACGGCGTTCCCAACACGCTGGCCGACTCGAATGCCTTGCCGGCCGACTTCTTCAACGTGAATTCACCTCGTGGCGTTGTGCTGAGCACGCCAGGAACGGGCTTCATGGTCAGCGCCAACTCTGGAGGCACCCAGCCTGTAAATTTTGGTTTTCCGAATGATTTCTCTACGTTCAGCGCCGAGCGTCTCTTTACCGCCGTCAGCAGCAACATCACGGATGTGTCCTTTTTTCTGCCTGGCACGACCACTGCAGCAACAACCAGCGCCTTCGGCTTGATATTTACTGATGTCGAGGTTTTTGGGGAGACAAAACTGGAGTTCTTTGACGCAACGAATGCGTTGATCTATTCGCATTTTGCCTTGACTACAGGCAATCAGGGTCTGGGGTTTCTCGGCGCGACTGTGACAGATGGTGCGATTAGCAGGGTGCGGATCACTGCGGGCAGAAACTTGATTCTAGGGAACGGTTTACTGGCCAATCCTAACGACGATGTCGTCGCAATGGATGATTTTATTTATGCCGAGCCAATCGCAACTGTTTCGGTTCCCGAGCCATCGACACTGGCTCTGCTGGGATTGGCTTTGATTGGTCTGACAATGGTGCGTCGCCAACGTCGATAAGGGGCTGAGGCATTTTTTGTAGAAAATGCCAGTCAACTGAGTTTGCAGGACCAAAGCGCAGGGCCAAAGGAGTCGGCTTCGATATCGAGGTTTGAAATTAATCCATGCTGACTCCCTTTGGCTGGAGGCTCATCATGGGTTAGCGTAGGTCGGAAAAGCCGGCGGTTTCCGACATACACCCGCAGTATTCGGCGGAAGGCGCGATGAAGCGGCTCGTCCGACCCACGCGGGCCTAACGCCCGCCCGTCTCCACAGACCTGACAGGTTTAACAAACCTGTCAGGTCTACCAATCCCTGATATTCAACGTGATTATCAAAATTTCGTCATTCAGCATCATCTTCTCCAGGAGCCGATTTCATGACATCGCGTTTAATCGGCATGTTGGGTATTTGTGATGTCGTAAATAATGGTATCTGAACTAAAGTCTTGCTCATTTGGCCAAGCAATTCCATGATGAGCAGGGCGCACTAGCGAGAAATAGTTTGAATTGCGCAGTTCTTGAAATGCACCACCACCCAGATAGGGCTTTACATCGAAAATCCCGGATATGCCACTACTGGTTGTCACCTCGATAAGGTAATCATCAAGTGGGACCGCTTTTACAATAGTATCCATATACCTGCCTTTATCGCAGCGGATCAATCTTGAACACGGATTCACCTTTTACTGCCAACTTCCAGTTGGCTAACAAATCTTCGCGGTGAATTTCGATCCATGCTTGAACCAATTTAAGTTTTGAGTTTGGCAGACTGCCACTTAAAATCGCGCCATCTTCAATTGAAATCGAAGCTTCGTACTCAGCGTATTCCGCATGGATGTGAGGGCAGTTGTGTTTTTTATTGTCATAGAAATACATCAAAATGAGAATGCCATAAAACATGGATATCGTGGGCATATTCAGATTCCTTGGTTATGTATTTAGATATACTATCCGAAACAACGCGGCCGATTGACTTGAGGTTAGTGATTGATTTGTCAGTGATTATGGGGGAAGTGTTTTATATTCACCAAGGATAAACCGAGCCTGGCCCATTTAATTAGTAAATCAAGGCCTGAAAAAAATCCTACCTTGCCATCGGAAAAGGTTAGCTCTACTTGAAAATTGCCGAGATAACGGGCAGTAAGCAATTTAATCATCCTGGTCTGCTCCTGGTATGCGCTCCGAGGGTTCAAATCGTTGGGCATGTTCCCAATTGACCAGTAACTCGTTTTGATGGCGCAAGCACCACTCCTTGACAATCGAGGCCGCCTTGTTTGGCTACCGGCCGACGTTGATTTCTCCAGTCTTGATATCCACCAAAGCTTTAAATCCCTGATATTCAACGTGAATATGTGGCGGCCGGATGGTCGCCGTGCTACATACGGACAATTATTCAAAGAATACGGAGAGAATTGGAATATTGCATTATTCCTTAAATGCAAAACGTGTTACTTAAACTTTCTTTTATCTTCGCGGTAAACCAGAAACTCATGATGGGTTAGCGTAGGTCGGAAAAGCCGGCGGTTTCTTGCCGGCGCCTTCCGACATTCACCCGTAGCATTCGGCGGAAGGCGCGATAAAGCTGCTTTTCCGTCCTACGCTGGCCTAACGCCCGCCTGTCTCCACAGACCTGACAGGTTTAACAAACCTGTCAGGTCTGCCAATCCCTGATATTCAACGTGATTATCCAAATTTCGTCATTCAGCATCCTCTTCTCCAGGAGCCGCTTTCACGACATCGCGTTTAATCGGCATGTTGGGTATTTGTGATGTCGTAAATAATGGTATCTGAACTAAAGTCTTGTTCATTTGGCCAAGCAATTCCATGATGAGCAGGGCGCAATAGCGAGAAATAGTTTAAATTGCGCAGCTCTTGAAATGCACCACCAACCAGATAGGGTTTTACATCGAATATCCCGGATATGCCACTACTGGTTGTCACCTCGATAAGGTAATCATCAAGTGGGACCGCCTTTACAATAGTATCCATATACTTTCTTTTACCTGATTATGTCTCTATCTCAGGCGGGCTCACCCTATGAGCCTGTCGTGCTGTAAGTTGGTTTCCATGTTCCTCACAGAGTTGGAAGTCATGGCGATCAACGGTATCCAGTTTCAAAAGGGAATGTCCTTGCCCAGATTTATGGTCGACTACGGAACGGAAGCGCAGTGCGAAGCGACGCTGGTGCGTGCGCGTTGGCCAAACGGTTTCCGCTGCCCGAACTGTGGTGGCGATCACGCCTACGAATTTGTTCGGGGAACGCTGCGCTACTGGCAGTGCCGGGCATGCCGGCAGCAGACCTCGGTGATCTCGGGGACGCTCATGGAGCACACCCGACTGCCCCTGACGAAGTGGCTCTTGGCGATCTACCTGGTCACCCAGTCGAAGACCCAGATTTCCGCACTGGCGTTGCGGCGCCAAGTGGGTATCTCCTGGCGGGCCGCCTGGCTGCTGCACCACAAGCTGATGGAGGCCATGCGCCAACGTGAGGAGAAGCGCCCCCTCTCGGGTGATGTGCGTATCGACGACGCCTACCTGGGTGGCGAGCGTACCGGTGGCAAGGCCGGCCGGGGCTCTGAGAACAAGGTGCCCTTCGTCGCTGCCGTCGAGATGCGCGACAATAAACCCCAGCGTGTGCGCTTCGATCCGGTGTCCGGCTTCTCCTACGCAGGCATCACTGCTTGGGCCGAGAAAGCACTGATACCAGGTGCCGTCGTCACGTCCGACGGCCTGCTCGGCTTCGAGGTACTGCGTAGACTCGGCTTCGATCACAAGGTTGTCATCGCAGGTAAAGGCAAAGTTGGCTGCGAGGTGGACGCGTTCAAGTGGCTGAACGTCATCCTTGGCAACTTGAAGACCTCCCTGTCGGGCACTCATCACGCCTTCGCCTTTCGCAAATACGCCCATCGCTATCTCGCCGAAGTCCAATATCGGTTTAACCGCCGCTTTGATCTCGGCACCATGGTCCCTCGTCTCGCCTCTGCCCTCATGCAGGCGAACCCCTGTTCCAGAGCGCGTATTCAGATGTCGACTGAGATAGAGACATAATCAGG
>CAMDGQ010000097.1 GCA_945897955.1 Tepidiphilus sp. J10
TAAAAAGCCAATTCCAGCCATTCACAATTTCCGATGTGGCCGCGTGCTGCCAGTTCGGGTGCAAGTCCAAGCACCGCCCGCATGGCCATGATCGGATTTTCATGCGACACGACGAGCAAAATGGATTCCGCAGGATGTCGCGACTTCAGATCGGCCAGAAACGACTCGACTCGCCGCATCTGTTCCAGAAAGGACTCTCCATTCGGAGGTTTTATGTTTACCGGGTCCGGCCTGACCAGATCGTTGAAGGCATCGACATGCAGGCCATCCAGCCCGGAAAGGCGCTCGTTGATGCGAGCATCAACGCCGAGTTCGCAGGGCAAGTCGGCCAGTATCAAGCTGGCAGTCTGACGAGCACGCAGAAACGCCGAGCTGTACGCCGCATCAAATCGAACTGTGCGCAAGGTTTTGCCCGCCGCGCGGGCCTGCTCTTCCCCCCTGGCAGTTAGCGCAACTTCGCGGCGGGGATCATCGTTGATGAAGTGACCGACATTGGCTTCGCTCTCTCCATGTCGGACCAGAATCAATCCGGGCATGTGGAAAATACCAAAACAACTGAAGTGATCAGCATGCGCGTCACCCCTTGTCTGTGAACGTGGAACGATCGCGAAACAGGGCCAGGCTGTTCAAGTTTGGTCAGATCGTTGGTTTTTTCATCATGTTGTGGGCGATGCTGAAGTGCTTGGCGCCTATCGTTTTCTCGGGATCGAGCGGCGCTCTCTGAACTGGGATCTCAACAGATCGCGTATCTGGTCAGCGTCATGGTTGGTCGTCGTGCCAGCCAGGATTTTTTGCCGGAGCTGGTATGACAGCGGCACGCCCGAGCTGATCAGCGTTGATAAATCCCATGAGTAACTGGTGCCATGGGAAATATGGGCAAGAGCAAGTTCTATAGCACGCATGTCAGCCTCCATTGCATAGACGGTTGCAACATCACCGGTGTAATTGCTGTGTGTTGGATCAAGCAAGCGCTATGCCAGAGAAGCCAGGCTGACTATGGCTGCCCGGCCGGCTTCGGCGGGGCCGGGTAGCGAATTGTTGATCCTTGTAAAGGCTGGCGTTCCGAACCGCGACGGGCTCGCCAGAGGGGTTCAACCAACAAAGCAGTTGAACCGCTGCGAGGGCGGAGGGAGAAACTGGCCGGCGTCTTGAACCGGGTCAGCCAGGTGTTCAGGGAGTTGATTTGACGCTGAACGGAATTGACGGCGCGCAAACCGACGCCGTCAGGCCATGACTACAACATACGCTCAAGGTGTGCTGTAAGCCCCTGCTCATTGACGAAGGACAGGTCGTACATGCTGCTGAGGCCGCTGCCGCACTCGGGGCAGTTCAGCGTCGTTCCAACCGTGTCGGCGGCTGGTCCGGCCAGCGGCACGGACCTGCCGTTGCATTGTTGCTTGCGAATCAAACCCCGTATTGCGTGAACCAGAGCTGCATGCGCCGCCAGCCGTCATCCGCCTCCTCCTTGCGGTAGCTGGTGCGGTAATCCGCGTTGAAGGCGTGCGGGGCGTTGTCGTAAACGTGAATGCTCGAGGCCTGGCTGGGCTGGCTGCCGGCGGCGGCGAGGGCGGCGCGCATCCTGTCCACCGTGTCGAGCGGAATGCCCTGGTCGAGTCCGCCGTAGAGGCCGAGTACCGGCGCTTTCAGTTCGCCGGCGATGTCGAGCGGGTGTTTCGGGGTCATCTCGCCGGCGGCCCCGACCAGGCGGCCGTACCAGGCGACGCCGGCTTTCACGCCGGGATTGTGCGCGGCGTAAAGCCAGGTGATGCGGCCGCCCCAGCAGAAACCGGTGATGCCGAGTCGGGCGCTGTCACCGCCATTGTTCCTGGCCCAGGCGATGCAGGCATCGAGGTCTCGCATGACCTGGCTGTCGGGTACTTTCGAGACGACCTTGGCGAGGATGTCGGGAATTGCGCTGTACTGGCGCGGGTCGCCCTGACGCGCGTAAAGCTCCGGCGCGATGGCTTGATAGCCGAGTCTGGCCAGGCGTCGGCAGATATCCTTGATGTGTTCATGCACGCCGAAAATTTCCTGCACCACCAGAATCACCGGGAAGTCGCCGCCTTTGGCGGGTTGCGCGCGATAGGCCGGCATCGCGCCGTCCGCCGTCGGCACCGAGATTTCGCCGGCCAGCAGGCCATCGGTGGGCGTGCTGATCGCGGTCTGCGCCATCACCGGTTGCACGGCGAGCGCAAAGCCGGCGCCCAGGGCGGTAACCATGAAGCCGCGGCGGTTGAGGGGCAGGGCGGGCGGTACGAGGCTGTCGAAATCGGCGTTGTCGGTCATGCGGTATCTCCTTTTGTCGTGGGTGAGAAAGCAGGCTGTTCAGGGTATCGGAATTTCCAGCAGGATGCGCGCCGCCCAGTTGTCCAGCGGCGCGGTCAGGCCGATTGCCGGAAACAGACGGTGCGGTACGAGTGCCGGCAACACGGCTTGCACGTCTTCGGGTTGCACGAATTCCCGTCCGGCGAGATAGGCCCAGGCTTGCGCCGCGCGCAGCAGGCCGAGGCCGGCGCGCGGCGACAGGCCGGCGATGAAACGTGAGTCCTGCCGGCTGGCGGTGATGATGGCTTGCAAATAGTCCAGCAGCGCTTCCGAAACATGTACTTGATGAACCCGCTTTTGCTGTTCGACAAACTCGGCGGCGGTAATCGCCGCCGGCAGGTTCGCCAGGAGATCGCGCCGGTCTTCCCCACGCAGCAGGGCGCGCTCCGCCGCATGTTCGGGAAAACCGAGGCGGATGCGCAGCAGGAAACGGTCGAGTTGCGATTCCGGCAAGGGGAATGCGCCGATCTGGTCACTCGGGTTTTGCGTAGCGATGACGAAGAACGGCGTCGGCAGCGGACGCGTCTCGCCCTCGATGCTGACCTGGCCTTCCTCCATTGCCTCCAGCAGCGCACTTTGTGCCTTCGGGCTGGCGCGGTTGATCTCGTCGGCCAGAATCACCTGGGCGAAGATCGGTCCTGGATGGAAGCTGAAAGTGCCGCTGCTTTTGCCGGCCTCGCGATCGTAGATCGCCGCGCCGAGAATGTCGGCCGGCAGCAGATCACTGGTGAACTGGATGCGGTGGAATTCGAGTCCGAGCGTTCTCGCCAACGCATGCGCCAATGTGGTCTTGCCGACACCAGGCACATCCTCGATCAGCAAATGGCCGCGCGCCAGCAGGCAGGCCAGGCACAAACGGACCTGCCGGTCCTTGCCGAGGACAATGTGGTTGATCTGGGTAAGGGCTCGCTCAAGCGCAGGATTCATGACGATCTGACCAGGTTTGCGGCTTTGCCGCGCAAGCCGGAATGCTAAGGCGTTCCCGGGGCAAACGGGGAGGCGTGCAGGACGCTTCCGGCAATTCGTTTCCCGAACAGCGGCGTCGCGCGGAGTTGCCTCGGATGTGCTCGGTTATGTGCGCTAACCGACAGTCGGAATTATTTTTCCTATGCTTAATCTGAAGGGTTCCCTCCCACCAGGAGACTCGCTCGCATGAGCGTTTAGGGTCATGTCCAATTCCATCTTCAGCGCGGTCCTTGTTTCTCTGCTCATCGGTTGCGCCACGCCAGCTTATCAGATGTATTACCGCTTTGAGCCGCCGACCAGCGCAGACGGGCAGCGTTGCGTCCAGGGTTGCGAGCAGGCGCTGGCCGATTGCGGCACTGCCTGCCAGGCTGAATGGAAGGCATGCACGGACCGCGTTGAACCCCAGGTGGAGGCCGGCTTTGTGCAGGCCTTGAAGGACTATGAGGTTGACCTCAAACGCTATCGCCGCAATCTGGATATGTATGAATGGGATCTCAGATTGAACTGGGGGCCCTGGCATAGCGGCGTCTGGGACGCTCCATGGCCCTATCGTTCCTGGTACGGCATGAATTTCCCGCTCTACCGTATGCCCGAACAACCCACGCGGGATAGCGTGCGCTCCGACTTGCGCAAGACGCAATGCAAGGATGACTGCGGTTGCCAGGTCAAGCACGATGCCTGCTACCTGGGCTGCGGCGGCAGAAAGGTACCCGAGCGTGAATGCGTAACGAATTGTCCGGAAGCGAAGGATTCTGTGGCGCGTTGAGGGGTTGGCGAAGTCAAGAAGAAACAAGGCAGGGTGTATAAGCGCAGCGCCATCACTGCCAAAAAAGGTGGATGCGCTGCGCTTATCCACCCTACGGAATCAATGGTTTGCGGGGCGATCTTGAGGGCGCCTGGCGTTCAGCCATTCGAGCAATGCAGCGAACAGTTTGTCCGGCTCGACCGGTTTGGCGATGAATCCGTTCATGCCTGCCCGCAAACAGCTCTGCTTGTCTTCGTCGAATGCATTCGCGGTCATCGCCAGGATAGGCACCGATTCCCGGCCGGGAATTCGACGAATGGCCAGCGTGGCTTCCAGACCATCCATTTCCGGCATCTGCATATCCATCAGGATGGCGGCGTAGTCATTCAGGGTCGCCAACTGCACGGCCTTGGCGCCGTTTTCAGCGAGATCCGGGATCAGGCCTGCTTCCCGCAGAAGAATCAGTGCAACTTCCTGGTTGATCGGATCATCCTCGGCAAGCAATACGCGCTTGCCCGAATGTTCACGCAGCAGAATGACTTCCGCGCTTTCATCAATTGCCAGGTGGCTTGCGGCAATCGTCTCGTGTCCTTTTGCCAGCCGGACGTTGAGCCAGAAAGTGCTGCCCTTGCCCTGGGTGGTCTCAACCCCGACTTTGCCCCCCATCAACTCTGCGATGCGTCGGGTGATCGCCAGACCGAGTCCGGTGCCGCCATATTTCCGGGTGGTCGAGTTGTCGGCCTGCTCGAAGGCCTGGAACAGGCGCGCGTGCTGATCCTCGTTCATGCCAATGCCGGTGTCGCTGACTTCGAAGTGCAACAGGTAGCCGGCATCGGTTTCCTCGAGAACCCGGCAAGCTAGGGTAATCCGGCCTTGTTCGGTGAATTTGACCGCGTTGCTGACGTAGTTGACCAGCGCCTGGGTCAGCCGGGTTGGATCGCCGCACAGCGCTTGCGGCATGCCGGATGCCTTGACCGATATCTTCAAGCCCTTGCTGGCTGCGGTATCGCCAACCACGGCGTAAACCGCGTGAAGGACATCGGAAAGCAGGAAATCCTTCTGTTCCAGCACGAGCTTGCCGGCATCAATCTTGGACAAGTCGAGGATGTCGTTGAGGACGCCGAGCAGGTGCTTGCCGGAAGCGTCGATCTTGTCGAGCTGATCGGCCTGAAGGGGGGTGACGCCGCTGCGTCGCATGATCTCCGCCATACCGAGAATGCCGTTCATCGGCGTACGAATTTCATGGCTCATGTTGGCCAGGAATGCGCTCTTTGCCAGGTTCGCGCGCTCCGCCGCTTCCTTGGCTGCGGCAAGTTCGAGCTCGGCCCGGCGACGCATGACGATGCGCCAGAGGTCTTCGCCAATCAATTGCAACTGGTGTATGTCGGAATCATCGTAGTCACTCGCCTTGTTGCCGACGCCTAACAGCACCCGCACTGCGCCGTTCTCCAGGATCGGCACGCCAAGATGGCGCAACAGTTGGGCGTGTCCGGTCGGGCAGCCTTTGCGCCCGGGCAGATGCGGGTAGTCGTTGTGCATGACAGGGCGGCGGGTGCGTAACGAATCCGCCCAAACCCCCGCCTCGGCGACCGGATAGTGCGTTTCATGTTCGGCGGTGCATTGCTTCAGCGTATCCGCCGACCAGATGAAGAGTTCCAGGATTTCCTCGTTGTCGTTGACCAGATGCAGGTAACCGATTTCGCTGCCGGTCAGGCGAACGGCTTCTTCTATTCCCATCTGAAGGAGTTCGCGTTCTCCCAGTTGGGGGGCTTGCTGGCTCATTTCGAACATCGCCTTGAGTCGCAAGTCGCTCACCAACAGGTGCTTGTTGGCGGTCTCAAGCGCTGCGGTCCGGCTGGCCACCAAACCTTCCAGGTTGCACCGATGCTGTTCCAGTTCCGCCAGCAAGCGCTTGTGCTCGCTGATGTCGGCCCAGAGCGAAACCGCATGGCGACGGCCATGCAGTTCAATGATGGTCAGGCTGACCTGGACATCAATGAAACGCCCATCCTTGCGCCGGTGTTTGGTCTCGAAACGAAGTTGCCGCCCGGCTTGGACGTCCGCCACCAGGGCGCGGGTCTGGGCTTCCGGATGTTCCGCCTGGATGTCGAATACGCGGAGCCGCGCATATTCCTCGCGGGTATAGCCGAGCAGGTTACAGGCGGCGTCGTTGAACTCGAAAAAGCGGAAGGTCTCCAGGTCAGCCAACTCGATGGCGTCGCCGGCCTGGGTGACGATGGCGCTGTAAACCGCTTCCCGCTCGCGTAGTTCGCTGGCGCTGCGCTTCAGGCGGTATTGAAACAGGCCGAGCAGCAATAGCGCCGACAGCGTCAGCGCCGAGGAAATCAGCGCGGAATTTCGCCAGGACCGGAATTGCTCTTCAACCGCGCGACCGACCAGAACATAGAACGGGAAATCGCTGACGGTCTGGAAGGCGAAGATTCGGTCCACGCCGTCAGTGATGCCGATGTACCGAACGACGCCCTGTTTTTCGCCCGCGTTGATGCGCAGATAGGGCGGCGATTGCGGGGCCTTGTTGTTGAGTTTTTCCGCGACGATCGGCCAGCGCACGACGAGGCGACTGTCGTCGCTGCGGCGGATGCTCACCATGCCCTGCTCGCCGACCTGCAATTGTGAAAACCTGCTGGAAAAATGCTTCAGGTCGACCGGCGCCGCAACGATACCCAGAAAACCGCCGTCGGCGTTCAGGATGGCTTGATAGGCAACCAGAATGGGATCGCCGGAACTCCTTGAAGCCACCGATTCCGAAAAATGCAGTTTCTGATCCGGAGCGGCTTTGATCTGTCTGAAAAAGTCTCGGTCGGCTATCGACACGGTTTTCATGACTCGGTCACTGCTGAAAACCAGCAATCCGTCAGCGTCGAATACCCGGTAGGCGGCAATCTCGGAAAAATTTCTGTGCAGCGCGCGCAGGGTTGTATTGACATGCTGCGTGACGGCTGCCGAGTGCCCGCCAGCCTGGGCATTCGGCAGCAACTGTCTGGCGACCAGATCCAGATTGGATTCGATCCGGCGCAGCGCTGAATCGACCTGATTGGCGAGCAACTTGGCTTCGTTTTGCGAAACGATTTCGATGGACCGTTCGGTTTGCCGATAACTCTGATGCAGAAAATAAACCAGCAGAAAACCGGCCAGGATCGTCAGGGCCAGAAAGAAAGCCAGGTATGTCCCGGAACCGCCTTTAGCCGCCAATCCGGACGAATCGCGGTTTACCGCAGTGTGTGACATGTTTGGAATTGATGCGCTGTCGGAGGGGAAATCCTGCATCCAGGGCCTGTTTGCCTGGCCGCCGTATCAGTCCTCGCGGCGCAATTGCGGGAACAGGATCACGTCGCGGATGCTGGGCGAATCGGTCAGCAGCATGATCAGACGGTCGATGCCGATGCCTTCGCCGGCGGTCGGCGGCAGGCCGTGTTCCAGCGCGCGGATGTAGTCCTTGTCCTTGAACATGGCTTCCTCGTCGCCGGCTTCCTTGGCTTCCACCTGTGCGTCGAAGCGCGCTTCCTGGTCTTCCGGGTCGTTCAGCTCGGAGAAACCGTTGGCAATTTCGCGGCCGACCATGAACAACTCGAAGCGGTCGGTCAGGTTCGGGTCGATGTCGTTGCGGCGCGCCAGCGGCGAGGTTTCCGCCGGGTAGTCGATGATGAAAGTCGGCTGGATCAGCAGGTGTTCGGTGGTCTCTTCGAACAGCGTCAGTTGCAGGCCGCCGAGGCCATCCTTCGGGCGGAAGCCGATTTTCCGGCGCTTCAGTTCCTCGATGACGAAATCCTTGTCGTCGAGCGGTGCGTCGCGCAGTTCCGGGTGATATTGGCGTACGGCGTCGAGCGCGGTGAGGCGGGCGAACGGTGCGCCGAGGTCGATCTGGTGGCCCTGATACGGCACAGTCGTGGTGCCGAGCACCTTCTGCGCGATGTCGCGGAACATGCGCTCGGTGAAGTCCATCAGGTAACGGTAATCGCGATAGGCCTCATAGAACTCGACCATGGTGAATTCCGGGTTGTGCCGGGTCGAGATGCCTTCGTTGCGGAAGTTGCGGTTGATCTCGAACACCTTCTCCAGACCGCCCACCACCAGACGCTTCAGGTACAGCTCCGGCGCGATACGCAGGTACAACTGCATGTCGAGCGCGTTGTGGTGGGTGATGAACGGCTTGGCATTCGCGCCGCCGGGGATGGGATGCATCATCGGTGTTTCCACTTCCAGATAACCGTGCGAGGTGAAGAACTCGCGCATGACCTGGATAACCTTGGAACGGATGATGAAGTTGCGGCGGGAATCCTCGTTGGTGATCAGGTCGAGATAACGCTGGCGGTATTTCTGTTCCTGGTCGGTGAGGCCGTGGAATTTCTCCGGCAACGGCCGCAGCGCCTTGGTCAACAGGCGCACCGAGGTGACGTGGATGGTGAGTTCATCGGTCTTGGTTCGGAACAGATAGCCGGCCACCCCCAGAATGTCGCCCAGATCCCAATGTTTGAACGCGGCGTAGGCCTCTTCGCCGACGGCTTCTTTTGAAACATAAATCTGCATGCGTCCGCTCATGTCCTGCAGCGTGCCGAAGCTGGCCTTGCCCATCACGCGTTTCAGCATCATGCGGCCGGCGAGTTGCACTTCCACCGGCGTGGCTTCCAGCACTTCCTTGGCGGTTGCGCCATGCGCGGCGTGCAGATCGGCGGCGTAATCCTTGCGCTCGAAGTCGTTCGGAAAGGCAATGCCCTGGGCGCGGATGGCGGCGAGTTTTTCGCGGCGCTCGGCGATGATCTGGTTTTCGTCGTGGGCAGGGGTGGGGTTGATTGAGTCGGACATGGCGAACCGTTTTCTATGTGAATTAATTAATTGGCGTTGCCGAAGTAGGCAACTTTGAGGCCGATTGTCTCGGCAACGCGGCGCATGACGTCATCCGCAGTGGCGATTTCTGTTGCGCCCATGGCTTGCGCAACGCAAATGTGGAGTGCATCCAGAGTGCGCAAGGGCAGGGTGGGCAAGTCATCCAGCAGGTGAAACGCACCGACAAAATCCTCGTCGCTCATCGGGCGCACAGAAAGGATTCCGTCTTGTACGTCGCTACGCAAGGCTTGTAACGCGGCATTTTCCTGCTCGCTGTTGAGGCGGTTTTCACGGCGCTTTCTGGCCAACGTGGAGCGCACCTCGACAAAAGTCAGGCGGCTGATGGCCAGCGCGGTCACTTCAACCTGATCGGCAAAATAGGCATCGAAACGGTCGCTGTTTTGCTCCGGGACATAGCGTTTGACCAATGCGCTGGTATCCAGATAAACCTGATTAGCCACGGGAATCTCGATCTTCCCGGATGCCAACTTCACTGGGTATCTCCTGGTATGGCATGGTGGCCCGGAACGCTGCCAGCGAGCGCACCTTGCGCTTCGGCGTCACCGGCAGAATCCGCGCCACCGGCTCGCCGCGCCGCACGACCAGAATTTCCTCGTCGTCGGCGAACATGATCTCGGGATGCGACAAGCCTTCCCGTGCCTCGCGGATGGTGAGTTCTTTCATGCTGGCGGCCCCGTTGTTTGATGTGTCACAAGTATAAGCGTTGTGACACACGGCGGGCAGGCTGCTAGCCTTGCGCCCTTCCTCAAGGCACTTTCATTCCTGCCCATGCCCGACCAGAACACGCCGCTTTCGTCCGACACCCTCAACATCGCGATGGCAATGGCCGTACTCTGGACCTGGCGCCCGCGCACCGATGTCTACAACCTGCTGCGTTTGCTGAATCTGAAGCGCAGCGATGGACGCGCCTATGTGCATGACGACACCAAACACGCTTATCAGGAACTGCGCGGACACGGGCTGCTGGTCGATCACCCCAGCCAGAACGGCTATGTGCGGTTGCACGACAAACTCAGAATTTCGCTTTACCGCCTTCTTCTTGACCAATTCGACGCCAAAACGCTGCGCGAGGGCTTGTACGAATTTGTCGGCTATACCCAGCAGCACTCCAGCTTTTACTGGGGGGTGAATCAGGCCGGCACGGTCGCTCTGCTGCGGGTTGCATTGATGACCGGCATGTCGGCAACCGAGTTCAAGCCGATCGAACAGGGGATTCAGCAGGGGGCGAGAGACTGGGATGGCTTGCTGTACGAGGCGATTTTCGAGGGCATGGATGCCTCGGACTTCGATCGCATCGCGCCCGAGCTGGGCTGGAAGCTGTTGATACGAGCGCTCATGCTGACCACGGAACTCTGGCGTCTGGACATGGCGGCGGCGTGCGATCTGGCGCAGGCGCGGCTGGACGCCGGCATCAACATGGAGAGCGTTCCGGAAGGCGCACGGCTGACGCTGGGCGAACTGTTCCTGCTGCGCGGCGACGCTACGCGCCTGACCCGCGTGCTCGACGGGCTGAACGATGGCCCGGCGCGGGCGATGCGGGCCGCGCTGCTTTGCCAGCAGGGCCGCTACCCGGAAGCGCAACAGTCGTTCGAGGCGGCGATCAAGCTGCGCCAGGTGGAAACCGGCGCGCGCAAGCGCATCTTTCCGGAAAGCCTGAGCTGGTTTTATCCGCTCGCCCTGATCGCGCAGGCCACGCCCAAACACCTTGAGCTGGCGCGTAAGTACTGCATCGGCGAGGCCGGCAAGCGCGAACCGGGGGCGTTCGATTTCTGGGGCATCTGGGTGCATGCCATCGGTGTGCGGCTGGGCGATGTGGCCGTCGAACCCGCCGCCTTCATGCTGGGCCAGCACAACTACAGGATTGAGCCGGAATGGTTCAACCTGTGGCGTTTGTTGCTGGCAGCCTGGCTGGGTCCGGAGGCGCTGGGCATGGATGACGGCCGGCTCAAGAAGGTTGAAGAAATCGCCCGCATCCTGCGCAGCCACCTGCTGTTTTGCCGCCTCGACTGGCTGGCCGAACAGGTCGATGCCGCGCTGGAAGTGCTGCGTGGGAATGAACCGCCAGCCGGTTTTTTTGTTCCCGGGCGCGGCGAGCAATGGCGCGAAGTGCTGGTCGCGCTGCAAGCCCTGGCGGGGGATGGCGCGGAAACGGTGGCGCAGGCGGAATCGACCCGAATACTCTGGTCGCTCTGGCTAGGCGAGGGGAGCGCGCTGATCGACATCCTGCCGTTTGAACAAAAACTCGGCCCGCGTGGCTGGAGCAAGCCGAAGCCGCTCAGTCTCGGCAAGATCGCCGGCAACGAACGCCTGCCGCCGTGGGATGCCAAGGTGGCGCGCGCAGTGAAACAGGATCGCGTTTACAGCAAGCGCTACAGCCTCGATCTGGCCGCCGCAATTGTCGCGCTGATCGGCCATCCTGCCGTTGCGCTGGAAGATGCGCCGGAGCGGCTGATCGAACTGACCGAAGGCACGCCGACACTGGAAGTGGTGCGCGATGGCGCGCATTACCGCATGCGCGTCA
Source organism: Tepidiphilus sp. J10 (assembly GCA_945897955.1). Classification (GTDB taxonomy): domain Bacteria; phylum Pseudomonadota; class Gammaproteobacteria; order Burkholderiales; family Thiobacillaceae; genus PFJX01. Next base: position 11,424 of record CAMDGQ010000097.1, read on the forward strand.
CCCCGGCGCCGCATCCGGAACAAACCGGCGCCTACGCCTACTACGAAAACACCGATGATCGCCGCGAGGCGGAAGCGCTTCGCTTGATCAGCGTCGTGCAGGAAACGCCGCAACGCTTCCAGGTCATTCGCCTGACTGCCGCGCAACGCCGCGCCGCGCAACTGGTGTCCGGTCGCTTCGCCGTGCCGGCCGCTGCGCAGGAGGAACTCAAGCAATCGCTGGAAGTGCTGGCGCGCCATTTCCAGGTGCATTCCGACAGCGCCCAGGCTGCGCGCGAAGTGGCCCCGGAAAGCCGCCTGCATGCCGAACTCTCGCCTTCCGGCGAGGATTTGCTGCTGCGTCTGGTCGTCGCGCCACTCGGCGTGGATGGCCCGCGCCTGCCGCCGGCCAGCGGACGCCAGCGCATCATGGCCGCCATCGGCGCCGAGACCGTGGGCACGCAACGCGATCTCAACGCCGAGCGCAGCCATCTCGATGCCGTGCTCGACGCGCTGCCGTTCCTGGACGACCCGGAAGTACAAGGCGGCTGCGAATGGCTGGTGAGCGACCCGGAACATGCGTTGGCGATGGTGGAGATTTTGCCGAACCTGCCCGTCGTGGCGGCGGTGGAATGGCCCAAGGGCAAAGCCGTGCGCGTGCTGCGGGTCGATGCCGCGCAACTGGGCCTGACGGTCAGCAGCGAGCGCGACTGGTTCCGCGTCGCCGGCCAGGCCAATTTGGACGATGGCCTGGTGCTGGCATTCGCGGCGCTGCTCGATGCATCCCGCCAGAAGAGCCGTTTCATTCCGATGGGCAATGGCGTTTATGCCGCGCTCACGCAAAGCCTGAAGGAACGTCTCGCCGACCTCGCTGCCGTCATCGAGACCGACAAGCACGGCGCGCGCATCCCGCAGATCGCCGCGACCTGGCTGGACGACGCGCTGGATGGCATGGAGGTGAAGAAGGACACCGAATTCCGCGCCGCCATCGACCGCCTGCGCGCCGCGCAGAATGAAACGCCGAAGCTGCCGAAAAGCCTGCAAGCCGAACTGCGCCCGTATCAGGAAGATGGCTATCAATGGGCGATGCGTCTGGCCGCCGCCGGCCTGGGCGGCTGTCTGGCCGACGACATGGGCCTCGGCAAGACCCTGCAAGCGCTCGCCGTCATGCTGGCACGCGGCGGCGCCGGCCCGGCGCTGGTCATTGCCCCCACCTCGGTGTGCGGCAACTGGCTGGCCGAAACCCGCCGTTTTGCGCCCA
>CAMDGQ010000098.1 GCA_945897955.1 Tepidiphilus sp. J10
GCCAACAAGGCGCGCTGTCGGTCACGCAAGTCGGGACTGAGTTCAAGAATCCGGTATTGCGCCGGCAAACCATCGCGACGCTCCAGTTCGCGCAGCAGATCGAGCGCCAGACGACCGCTGCCGGCGCCGAGTTCGAGGATGTCGCCGCCGGTTTGCATCAGCACCGCTTCAGCGGAACGCGCCAGCGTGCGACCGAACAGCGGCGTCATTTCCGGTGCGGTGATGAAATCACCGGCCGCGCCGAACTTGGCCGCGCCTCCGGCGTAGTAGCCCAACCCCGGCGCATAGAGCGCCAGTTCCATGAAGCGGGCGAACGAAATCCAGCCGCCTGCCCGCTCGATTTCAGCCTGGATATGGGTGCGCACCTTGCGGCAATGGATCAGCGCATCCGGGTCTGGGGGAGGCAAGGCCGCTGCGGATGGTTGAGACGACGAGGCTGGAGCGGTCATGGCGGCTGTGCTAGTTTCGGCGCCAGATGATAACCGCGCAAAACCCACCATGATCGTTGCCATCCTCGGCGCCGGCCCCGCCGGCATGTCCTGCGCCAATGCCTGTCTGTCCTTCGGTCTGACGCCCATCGTTATCGAACAAAGCGGCGAAATCGGCGGCATTCAACTCGGCAATTTCCACCCCAACCTGTGGCTGCTCGGCGTGCCCGAAGAAACCGGGCGCGAAATGAGCGAGCGCATGGCGCGCCACTTTGCGGCGCTGCCGCTGACCTGTCTGCGCAACAGCCAGGTAACCGCCGTGCATGGCGCGGCGGGCAACTTCACGCTTGAACTGGACACGCCGGACGGCAGGCAAACGCTCGCCGCCGACGCCATCGTGCTCGCCACCGGCACTTATCCCCGCGCGACCCCGGAGTTGACGGCAATGGCCGGGCAATCGCCGCGCGTGATCATCGGCCCGCTGTCGGAAAGCATCCGCGACGATATCCGCGCGGCGCGCGTATTGATCCTCGGCGGCGGCGACAACGCGCTGGACCACGCGCTGTTTCTGGCCGAGCGCGGCAATCAGGTACGCGTCTGCACCCGGCGCGGGTTTTCCGCCCGGCAACCGTTCCAGGATGCCTGCCGGAGCAATCCCGTCATCGAGCTGCGCGCGGATTGCGCGCCCGACTCCCTGCATCTTGAAGAAGACCGCATCGTCGCTGCGTGGGGCGCAATCAAGGTCCGATACGACTGGCTGCTGGCGATGTTCGGCTATCTGCCCAACAGCGCGCTGCTCGACAACTTCGCGCCCGAACTGCGGCCGGCGCTGAGCGCCGGCGGCCATGTCGTCACCGATGTCTGGCAGCGCACTTCCGTCGCCGGCATCTACGCCGCCGGCGATCTGACAGAAACCCCGCAGCCCAGTGTACCGACCGCTTTGGCGCAGGGTCTGGTAGCTGCGCGCGCGGCGGAGCGCGACGCCGGCGCGCGCTGAGTCGCACCGCACCGATCACGCCCGCCATCGAAATCCGGCGAGATTTTTTTCTCGCGGGAATAAAACCGCTGCCGGCGCCGTTTACCTGTCTGCAAGCATGACTTGCCACCCACTTTTTTCAAGGAACAACCTCCATGCGTACATTCACCCTGCTTTCCACCGCCCTCGTGGCACTGTTGGCTGGCTGCGCCGGCACCGGCATGGCGCCGGTCGAAACCCGCTCCGGCGCGCTCACCAATCCCGCCGGCATGACCCTCTATGTCTTTGACAAGGATGTCGTCGGGTCCGGTAAAAGCGTCTGCAACGGCGACTGCGCCGTGAAGTGGCCGCCGCTGGCCGCAGCAGCCGGCGCCAGCGCCAACGGCGATTACGCACCGATCAAGCGCGACGACGGCGCCAGCCAGTGGTCCTACAAGGGCAAGCCGCTGTATCTGTGGTTCAAGGACCAGAAACCGGGCGACATGACCGGCGATGGCGTCAACAACGTCTGGCATGTCGCCAAGCCGTGAGACTGGCGAACCTCGCGTGAGTCCGCGTTCCGACCTGATCGAGCATATCCCGCGTCTGCGCCGCTATGCGCGGGCGCTGACGCGGGATGCCGCGCAGGCCGATGATCTGGTACAGGACACCCTGGAGCGCGCCCTGGTCAAACTGGATTTGTGGCGACCGGGGAGCGATCTGCGCGCCTGGCTGTTCACGCTGATGCACAACCTGTTCGTCAACCAGGTACGCGCTGCCGCGCCGCAGCATGCCGAGCTGGACGAAGCCCGCGAGATCGCCATCGGCGGCGGCGAGATGGATGCGCTGGCGCTGCGCGACATTCATGCCGCACTCTGTCTGCTGCCGGCGGAGCAACGCGAAGTCATCCTGCTGGTTGGTCTGGAACAGTTCGGTTACGCCGAGGCTGCGCGCATTCTCGGCGTGCCCCTCGGCACCGTCATGTCGCGGCTTTCACGCGGACGTGAACGTCTGCGCCAGTTGTTGTCCGACAAGGTGGCGGAACCGGCGATCAAGCTCAAGGTGGTCAAATGAAACAGATCAACGAGGAACAACTGCACGCCTATGTCGATGGCCTGCTGGACGACGGCCAGCGCCTTGATGTCGAAGCCTGGCTGGCCGGGCATCCCGACGATGCCGCACGGGTACGCGACTGGCAGGCGCAGAACCAGGCTTTCCATGCCGCCTTCGATCCGGTCCTGAACGAACCCATGCCGCTGGAATTGCTGCGTGCCAGCCGCCGCCAGACTGCGCCCGCCCGACGTTTATGGCGCGTGGCCGCCAGCGTTGCAGTGCTCGCCGTCACCGGCCTGGCTGGCTATGGCATCGGCCTGCGTTCCGCGCCGACCGAACTGATCGCCCGCATGCCGCGCGATGCCGCGCTGGCCCACGTTGTGTTCACACCGGAACAGCGCCACCCGGTCGAGGTCGATGCAGCGCATGCCGACCATCTGGTCACATGGTTGTCGAAACGCCTGGGTTCGCCGCTCAAGGCGCCCGATTTTTCTGCGCAGGGGTTTGAACTGCTCGGCGGCAGATTGCTCAGCGGCGGCGGCGGCCCGGTCGCCCAGTTCATGTATCAGAGCGCAGACCAGCGCCGGGTCACGCTCTATGTGCGCAGGGAAGCCGGAAGCAAGGGCCGGGACAATACCGACACCAGCTTCCGCCATGCCCATGAAAACGGCATTGAGGTGTTTTACTGGATCGATCAGGACATGGGTTACGCCCTTTCCGGCGGTATCGCCCGCGCCGAGATGCAGCTTCTGGCCGACGCCGCCTATCGGCAAATCGGGCGCTGAGCGCGCGGCTGAAGCGTCTGAGCCGCGCGTCCGCTATCATGCGGGCAGAAATTCATCGGGGTTTCGCGTATCTTCGCCCCGTTCACACCGATTGCCGCCGTTTTCGCACGTTGAATGGCGGCTTTCCGCATCAACTTCCAATCCACTGTCAGCAGATGAAACCCACCCTAGTCCTGGTTGGCCGCCCCAATGTCGGCAAATCCACGTTGTTCAATCGTCTGACCAAGACGCGGGATGCGCTGGTGCATGATCTTCCCGGTTTGACCCGCGATCGCCACTACGGCCACGGCCGCATCGGCTCGAAACCTTATCTGGTCGTTGATACCGGCGGTTTCGAACCGGTCGCCGAATCCGGCATCCTGGCCGAAATGGCCAAGCAGACCATGCAGGCCGTCGCCGAGGGCGACGCGGTCATCTTCCTGGTTGACGGCCGTTCCGGCATCACGCCGCAGGACGCCATCATCGCGGAGAAACTGCGCCGCAGCGGCCGGCCGGTCCTGCTGGCGGTGAACAAGACCGAGGGCATGAATGCCGGCGTGGTCACCGCCGAATTCCACGAACTCGGCCTTGGTCAGCCGGTGGCGGTATCCGGCGCGCATGGCGAGGGCGTGCGCGACTTGATCGAACTGGTCATGGAACCGTTTCCCGATGCGGAAGAAGAAGCGGACGCGGACCAACACCCGAAGATCGCCATCGTCGGCCGTCCCAACGTCGGCAAATCGACGCTGGTCAACACCTTCGTCGGAGAAGATCGGGTCATCGCCTTCGATCAGCCCGGCACCACGCGCGATTCGATCTATGTCGATTTCGAACGCAACGGCAAGCCCTATACCCTGATCGACACCGCCGGCGTTCGGCGCAAGGGGCGTGTTACCGAAGCAATCGAGAAGTTTTCCGTGATCAAGACGCTGCAGGCCATCGAGGACGCCAATGTCGTCGTGCTGGTGCTCGACGCGCAGCAGGAAATTTCCGACCAGGATGCCCATCTCGCCGGCTTTGTGCTTGAGGCCGGACGCGCGCTGGTGGTGGCGGTGAACAAGTGGGACGGCATGGGCAGCTATGACCGGGAACAGATCAAGCGCGAACTGACCCGGCGCATGGAATTCCTCTCCTTCGCCCGCTTCCACTTCATTTCCGCATTGCGCGCGCAGGGCATCACGGAAGTCCTGAAGTCGGTCGACGAGGCCTATGCCGCCGCGATGGCCAAGTTACCGACGCCGCGTCTGACCCGCGTACTGCTGGATGCCGTCGCGCAGCACACGCCGCCCAAATCCGGCCTGTTCCGGCCGAAACCGAAATACGCCCATCAGGGCGGCAGCAACCCGCCGATCATCATCATTCACGGCAACCATCTGGAAGGCATCTCGCACAGCTACAAACGCTATCTGGAGAACATCTTCCGCACCACGTTCAACCTGCAGGGCACGCCGTTGCGGGTCGAATTCAAATCCGGTCACAACCCGTTCGAGACGCGCGACGTAAAACCGCTCACGCCGCGCCAGGAACGCACCGCCCAGCGCGACAGCAAGCGGCGGCCGCTGCATCAGAAAGCGAAGTCCAGGTAATCAGCCCGCCGCGCGGGTCACTTCAGTACCAGCACACGAATGAAAATCCGCCGGTTGTTGCCGTTGCCGGCGGCAAGCGGCTTGTTCGCACCATACGAAATGGTGGACATGCGGTTGATGGAGATGCCCTGTTTTTCATGCAGATGGCGCTTGACCACTTCGGCGCGCGCCTTGCCCAGGCTGTAGTTGTTGTCGTCGGTGCTGCTGTTCGCCGTGTGGCCCTGAATATCGAGGTGATATTCCTGATCCAGCTTGCTCAGCCTGGCCGCCAGATCGGCCAGCTTGCCGACATCGCCGCTTTCCAGATACGGGTCATTTTGCGGGTACAGCACCCTGTCCTCGGTCAACATGACGGTAAACGCCTCCTTGCCGTTGGCCAGGAAGATTTCCTTGGCGGCCAGCGCCAGGGCTTCCTGTACCAGGCCCGCAAGGGTATTCAGCTTCTCCTCCGCCTGCCGCAGGCGCGCGTTGGTTGCCGCATTGGCAAGTGCGGCGGCATCTTCCGCCGTGGCCTGACGCCGCAGCAACGCGTCGGCCTGGTTTGACGACTCACGCGCCGCTGCCTGCGCCAGCCGACCAACTTCGTCGATGCGTCTCTCCGCGTCGGCGATCCTCGTCGCCACGACCGCGCCGGCAGCGGCATCTCGCTCCTGCCGGGCAAGAATTGCGGCGCCTTGCGCCAAGCCCGTTTGCGCATCCGCCGCAGCGGCATCGAGTTGCATGCGCATGCCGACAAGGCCGGCTTGCTGTTTTTCATCCTGCAACGCAAGGCCGGACAACGCTTCCGAGACGCGTAAATCACGCGACTCGATCTGCTCGTTGAGCTTCGCCAAACCAATCTCCACTTCGCCCAGCTTGTTTGCCAGTTCAAGTTGCCGCCTGGTCAATGCCTCGGCTCTGGCCTCGTTTTTGGCCTCGATTCTGGCTTCAGCTGCCCGCAAACCGGCCTCGCCGGCACTGACCAGATCATGTTCGACCCGATCAATGCGCTGCTGCAAAGGCTGGGTCTGAGTCAACAAGGCCTTCTCGCTGGCGCAACCGCCAATCAAGAGGGAAACGAGCAGTAGCCCGGAAGCGGCGGGAGAAATGTGGAGTGACATGATTTTTTGCGTGAGTGAAGGAATGGGGGTGAATGATCCATGCTGAAGCGGAAAGCCACGCCCTACCGGGTTGCTTGACAACGCACTTCCCGGCGGTTTTTGTCGAAATCGCTACGCTACCGCCAGCTCCGGGGATGATGGATTCGACCAAGCTTCCGAGCGACCGATGCAAGCCAGTTGGCGGACAGTCGCGAAATTGGTTTGAATTCTGTTTTCGGAGCGGCCAGTGGCGCTCTACGCCACCAACGGCAGCAATATGCTGGTCAGCAGTCGTAGCACTGAAATTCTGGTCGAGTGTCCGCTCCGGCCTTCAGGCTATAGCTGCCCCTTTGCCGCCGTTGACCTTTGCAGACTCAGCGGCAGGAACCGCCTCTTTTCGGCCTCACGCCCCGTCACCCTTTCAAGGGCAGGTTTCAGAGCCGAGTAGTCACTGGACATGTTGACTACAGATAGTGGATCGGCCGACGCTGTTGCGTGTCGGAACAGTTTTGTGCTCGGTCACAGTGGACATGAAAAGGCTCCCTGCTTATTGAGTCGACTCAAGAGTCGATAGGGGACGGAGCCTCATGAATCATGCAAATAAATTGCGTTTTTGCATTTATAGCGCACAATTTGCATATATTTCACTTAAATACTCAGGCGGTTTTAGATTTATGCTGGTCGAATTCATGGTCAAAAACTTTCGTAGCCTGCGCGATGAGCAAGTGCTCAGCCTCGTGGCGTCGTCTAAGGACAAGACCTTGCTGGACACCCATGCCATGGCCACCAGCCTGGACGCGGCGCCCCATCTGCTCAATAGCGCCGTGGTTTATGGCGCCAATGCCAGTGGTAAATCCAATCTCATCAAGGCGCTGCAATACATGCAGGGCGTCGTGTTGCAGTCGGTCTCCCTGCAACCCGGTCAGACCTTTGACCGGCTCCAGCCTTTCAAGCTGGATGCCGTCAACGCCAGCCAACCCACCGAATTCGAGATCACCTTCATCCTCGGCGGTGTGCGTTATCAATACGGCTTTGCCATGACCACGAAACGCATCGTCAGCGAGCACCTGCTGGTCTACAAGGCTTTCAAGCCGCAACGTTGGTTCGAGCGCCATTTCGACGAAGCATCCGGTGTGGATGTCTACGAATTCGTCGGCACCGGCCTGAAAGGTGCCAAGACAACCTGGGAAAAGGCCACCCGATCCAACGCCCTGTTCCTGTCCACCGCCGTGCAACTCAACAGCGAATCCCTGCGCCCCGTGTTCGACTGGTTCGCAAGCCAACTTGTCATCTTCAACGAGCAGTCGCAACCGACGCCAGAATTCTCGGTGCAGATGCTCAAGAAGGCGGAACAGCGCAAGGCCATCAGTGACTTCCTGCGTGCGGCCGACATCAGCATCACCGACATCGAAGTGCAGACCAAGCAGGCCATGGTCCACCGAATCAGCTTTGACCTGACCACCGGCAAACGGGAAGAAGGCCCAACAGAACAGGAAGTCGACGAAATCAAATTCCACCACGCTACCGAAAACGGCGATGCCGTCTTCGACCTGGCCGACGAATCCGCCGGCACCCGCAACCTGCTCATCCTCGCTGGCCCGGTACTGGACATACTCAACAAAGGACGAGTGTTGGTCGTAGACGAACTCGATACCAGCCTGCACACCCTGCTGGTGCAGGAACTCGTCCATATGTTCCACCGGCCCGAGGTCAACACCGGTGGCGCGCAACTTATCTTCACCACCCACGACACCACCCTGCTTGGCGCCTACGGCCTGTTCCGGCGCGACCAGGTCTGGTTCGTGGAAAAGAAGCGGGACCAAAGTTCCCAACTCTTCTCCCTGCTCGAATTCAGCCCGCGCAAGAACGAAGCCATCGAGCGAGGCTACCTGCATGGCCGCTACGGTGCGATCCCGCTTCTGCGAATGGATGACCTGTCGGGGCTACCCCACTAATGGGTCGCGACAACCAGCCCAAGCACGGCCAGCATGCACGCAAGGCACACAAGGAAGCACGCCGGGCGGCTTACCCCCGCGTCCTCATCGTCACCGAAGGCAGCAAGACCGAGCCACATTACTTCAAGGAAATCCAGACCGCTTACGACCTGCACTCCGCCAACGTGCAGGTCCAGCCCGGCCAGCTTGGCACCGCCCCGATCCAGGTTGTCCGCTACGCCCAACAGTTGTTCGAAAAGGGAGACCTGCACAAACGCATCGCCCCCAGAGTCTTCGATCAGGTCTATGCCGTCTTCGACCGGGACGACCACGCGAGCTACCACGACGCCCTGAAGCTTGCTGCCTCGCTGGATGGCAGGCTGAAGAACGACAACCAGCAACTCATCCCCTTCAAGGCCATCGCCTCGGTGCCCTGTTTTGAGTTATGGCTGTTGCTGCATTTCGAGGACATCCAGGCGCCCATCCACCGGGACAAAGTGATGCAGCGATTACGCAAGCTGGAAAACCTGCCCGGCTACGAGAAAGGGGAATGCGGCGCGTTTGCCGTCACCCGCCACCTGCTGGAAATCGCTACGCAACGGGCAGATGCCTTGGCCGGCAAATTCACCGCCTACGACGAGCCCGAGCCCTATACTGCCGTGGGCCAACTGGTTGCGAGACTGACCACGCTGCGCTGTCAATAACCAGGCCCGAAACTATCGGGTTTCAGAGTTGAGCCGCAGTTCGAATGACGCGCCGCCAGTTGAGACAGCGACAGCTTCAGGTTCGATGCTGCCGTTGCTGGTTTGGCGGTGTTGATCCACTACTGGCCGATTGTGTGAATTCGATGTGGTGCCCCAGTAAGCCGACAGTTGAAAATTCCGCTGATGGCTACGGCTACTTTCGGGCGCCTATCCCAAAGGCAGCCGCCGGCCAGAAGCGGACCTTGAACAAATCGCAGGTGATGTCCGCTTTGTGCCAGACACTGGACGGTCTGCACTGGGTATCGAAGATGTAAGGCTCTAGAGCCAGCTTACGGTTTGCGGGCGCCAAATGTCGCCCCAACCGTGGTGGAAGAAGTCTTGTATCCCGTGAACTCTACCAATTGGATGTCCTCGAATCCCGCCTCATGAAGCAGGATTTTGATTTCCTCTACCCCCATGGTGCCGGACACGCAATCGGCCCAGGAATTTTCGCCGCCGCAGGCTGACGCCTCCCCATGTTTCCTGACCATGTCGGCGATCTGGAGCCGGCCGTTGCTGCGCAAAATACGAAACACCTCGGCAAAGACCTTCGGTTTGTCCAGTGCCAGATTGATGGCACCGTTGGATATCACCACATCGGCTACAGCGTCAGCGAGGTCGAGACGGGTCATGTCGGCTTCGCGAAACTCGACTTGGGCAAGCCCTGCTCCACTTGCATTGCTCTTTGCCTTGACCACCATCGCCGGCGTGGCATCGAACCCGTAAACCCGGCCTCCCGGCCCGACCAGGAGTGCCGCCACGCATGCATCGGCACCGGCACCGCAGCCCAGGTCGACCACGGTTTCACCGGGTTGGATAGGGCCAACCGCAAAAGGATTGCCGACGGCGGCAGCCGATTCCCAGACCACGTCGGGCAGGGCGGCAAGCCACTCGTCCGTATAGCCAAGCTGCCGCGCGTTTTCCTTGCCCTTGTTCCAGCCGAAGTCCTTGTCCGGTTGGAGTGCAAGTTCGGTGTAGAGCGACCGGATCTGATCGAGTGGGTCTTGGGCGCTGCAGTGTGGATGTTTGTTGCTCATTTCAATCCTGAGTCAGGTGTTGATGCTTGGCCACATCAGGGCTTTGCAATGAATACCGCGCCGTAATGATACGGCGGAAGCTCCACGACCGATTCCAGCTGGATCAACGACGGCTTGAACCGCCCCAGGTGACATGCGCATATCCGGTCAACACTTCTCTGTGTTTTTACGGCGCCGTTACCAATGCGCTGCGACGACATCGCATAGCGTTATCGAATCTGCCGGCGAGACACCCCGGCGTCACAAAACAGAACCCCCGCCGAAGCGGGGTTTCTGTTTTGTGACAACCGGGCGGTTAATCCCGGTCTGGCGCAGGTTAAGCCGGACTTAGAAGTCCATGCCGCCCATACCGCCCATGCCGCCGCCCATGCCCATGTCAGGCGCGCCGCCGCCTTTCTTGTCTTCCGGCAGATCGGCCACCATGCAGTCGGTGGTCAGCATCAGGGACGCCACGGAAGCGGCGTTTTGCAGTGCGATGCGGGTCACCTTGGTGGGGTCCAGCACGCCCATTTCCATCATGTCGCCGTACTCGCCGATGGCGGCGTTGTAGCCAAAGTTGCCCTTGCCTTCCAGCACCTTGTTGACCACCACGGAAGACTCTTCACCGCAGTTGTTGACGATCTGGCGCAGGGGCTCTTCGATCGCGCGCAGCACGATCTTGATGCCGGCGTCCTGGTCGTGGTTGTCGCCACGCAGGTCGGTGATGACCGAACGCGCGCGCAGCAGCGCAACGCCGCCGCCCGCCACGATGCCTTCTTCAACAGCGGCGCGGGTGGCGTGCAGCGCGTCTTCGACGCGTGCTTTCTTCTCTTTCATCTCGACTTCGGTCGCGGCGCCGACCTTGATCACGGCAACACCGCCGGCCAGCTTGGCCTTGCGCTCTTGCAGTTTTTCCTTGTCGTAGTCGGAGGTGACTTCTTCGATCTGCTTGTTGATCTGGACGATGCGGTTCTTGATCATGTCGGGAGAACCGGCGCCGTCGATGACGGTGGTGTTTTCCTTGCCGATTTCGATCCGCTTGGCGCGGCCCAGGTCGGTCAGCGCGGCTTTTTCCAGGCTCAAACCGACTTCTTCCGCGATCACGGTGCCGCCGGTCAGGATGGCCATGTCTTCCAGCATCGCTTTGCGACGGTCGCCGAAGCCCGGGGCCTTGACGGCGCAGGTCTTCAGGATGCCGCGAATATTGTTGACGACCAGGGTGGCCAGCGCTTCGCCATCGACGTCTTCGGCGATGATCAGCAACGGCTTGCCGGCCTTGGCGACTTGTTCCAGCACCGGCAGCAGGTCGCGAATGTTGGAGATTTTCTTGTCGTAGAGCAGGACGAAGGGATCTTCCAGCACGGCCATCTGCTTGTCGGCGTTGTTGATGAAGTAGGGCGACAGGTAGCCGCGATCGAACTGCATGCCTTCGACCACTTCCAGTTCGCTTTCTAGGCTGGTGCCGTCTTCAACGGTGATGACGCCTTCCTTGCCAACCTTGTCCATGGCGCCGGCGATGATGTCGCCGATGGTGGAATCGGAATTGGCGGAAATGGAGCCGACCTGGGCGATTTCCTTGTTGGTGGTGCAGGGCTTGGAAATTTTCTTCAGCTCGGCGGTGATGGCGATCACGGCCTTGTCGATGCCGCGCTTCAGGTCCATCGGGTTCATGCCGGCGGCAACAAACTTCATGCCTTCGTTGACGATGGATTGAGCCAGCACGGTGGCGGTGGTGGTGCCGTCACCGGCGATGTCGGAGGTCTTGGAAGCAACTTCCTTGACCATCTGCGCACCCATGTTCTCCAGCTTGTCCTTCAGCTCGATTTCCTTGGCCACGGACACACCGTCCTTGGTCACGGTAGGGGCGCCGAACGAACGATCCAACACCACATTACGACCCTTGGGGCCGAGGGTCACTTTGACCGCGTTGGCCAAGACATTGACGCCAGCGACCATGCGGGCACGGGCGGAATCACCAAAACGTACGTCTTTAGCTGCCATTCTTTATTTCTCCTGATTGCTTGATAAGGGGGGAGCCGGGTTAAAAAACCTTAGGCTTCAACCACGCCCATGATGTCTTCTTCACGCATGACGAGCAGTTCCTGCCCATCCATCTTCACGGTCTGACCGGCGTACTTGCCGAACAGCACGCGGTCACCAACTTTCAGCGCCATCTCGATCAGCTTGCCGGAATCGTCACGCTTGCCGGGGCCAACTGCGACAACTTCGCCTTGATCCGGTTTTTCGGTAGCGGTGTCGGGGATGACGATGCCGGAAGCGGTCTTGCGTTCTTCTTCCATGCGCTTGACGATGACGCGATCGTGCAACGGACGAATCTTCATTACTTAACTCCTACGGTAGTTCGTGTTTAACAGAGGGGATCGATCGGGAGAGGGCGATTAGCACTCAACTCCAACGAGTGCTAATGGTAGGGATGCAACAGCGGTATTTCAATAGCCACGACCATGCTATTTTTTGTTGCGGAAATATGAATAGAGGAATGGCGGCTGAAATGCCGGTTTCAAAGCGCTCAATAAACCACCTCGACTCTATTCAAATCACCTCAACTCGCCTCAGACAGGCGTTGGCCAGTTCATTCGCCCGCGTCTGGCTGGCAGCTTCTGCATAGCAGCGCAGTTCAGGCGCGTTGCCGGAGGGACGCAGGTGGATGATTTCGTCGTTGGTCAGCGTGATGCGCAGGCCGTCGGTCTGGTCAATGTGGGCGGGTTCGACGGACAGGGGCGCGAGAAATTCACGCAGCACAGCATGCGAGCCCGCCAGTTTTTGCAACAAACTCTGGCTTTTTTCGCTGGCGAAATTCTGGATGCGGTCGCTGGCGGTGTAGCGGGGCGGCAGGCTGGCAGGCAGTTGCGAGACCGGCACGCCGCGTTCGCGCGCCAGCGCCAGCAAGGCGATGATCGGCAGCACGGCGTCTCGCGTTGGCAACGGTTGCAGGCTACGACCGTCTTTTTCGAGTGACGAGCCAACCAGAAAACCGCCGTTGGCTTCGAAGCCAACGACATGCCGCGCGCCGCCTTGAATCAGCTTTTCCATGCCTTCGATAACGTAGGGCGAGCCAATGCGGGTGCGCGC
>CAMDGQ010000099.1 GCA_945897955.1 Tepidiphilus sp. J10
CTGAAGTCGCGACATCCTGCGGAATCCATTTTGCTCGTCGTGTCGCATGAAAATCCGATCATGGCCATGCGGGCGGTGCTTGGACTTGCACCCGAACTGGCAGCACGCGGCCACATCGGAAATTGTGAATGGCTGGAATTGGCTTTTTAGTGGTTTCGATGACGAATCTTGAGGAACAGGACGGTGCCGGCCAGGCAAAGGGTGATGCCATTTGCCGCCACGATAGGCCACGCTTGCAGTCTCAGGCCATACAACAGCCAGAGACCGACGCCGAGAGTGAACAGGCTGTACATCGAAAGCGAGATGCCTGACAAATCCCGTGTGGTCCAGGAATGAACCGCCTGCGGTATGAATGCCAGGGTGGTTAGAACGGCGGCGGTATAGCCAATCAAGTCAGTCGAAAGCAAGGCGGTTCCTCGGAGTGAGCAGTCGATAAGGCCGGATTCGGCGGAATGGTCAGACCAGCGTCCAATCGCTGAAGGCGGCAGCCTGACCGAGGCTGTTGCCTGTCGCATCGAGCAGGTTCCAGACGCTGGCCCTGTTGATCAGAAAGCGTTTGCCGGTGGCGGAAACCCGGATGCCGGCATAGTCGTCGATGTAGCCCTGGCGCGCCACGCAATCAAGCAGATTTCGCCGCTCCTCTCGCAGCAGCGGTTCGGCGGATTGTCGGGAAGGCAGCCGCACCATGTCGCGCCAAGCCATTTCAAACAGCCGCTGCGCTGTCAGGTTGGCGTAGAAGAACACCGGATCGGGTGCGCGGTCATGCGCGAGCACGACAAATGGCGCCTGATATAGACGTCGCGCGAGATCAACCCGATCCGCGCCACGCGGCAGGATTTCACGCTGCAACAGGCGCAGGTGGCTGGATACGATCAGTTGTGCACTGTCGGCCTGAAATCGATTCGCCTCATCAGGCTCCGCACGGTCGAAATCCATGTCTGCTCTCGGAAATATTCGGATGGGATGTTCGCGGGTCATGCCTGGGAATCGCGGACAGTCGAGGCACAAACAACACGCATGCCGGCCCGGTCAAATTCTGTCACGGCATGACGACAGGCAGGTAGAGCACATTCCATTGCGTCGGCAGACCAACGGATTGTGCCGGCTGTCGAATGGCTCGCCCATCCTGGCGCATTGTTTTGCTGCAGCAGGCGCGTGGCGCAAGACATGGCTTGCGCGCTTGATGTACATTAGCGCGATCTAATATTCAAGGAGCTGGAAATGGTCACGGATGAAAAGCAGGCACTCGCACAAGTCGCTTACGACAAGGCAATGAAATACGAACTTGACTTTGGTTGTTGCCCGCAATGTGTGCTGGCTGCGGTGCAGGAAACCGTGGGCGTGATCGATGACAGCGTGATCAAGGCCAGTCATGGCCTGTCCGGCGGTGGCGGTTTGTCCGGCATTGGCGCCTGTGGCGCGCTGACTGGCGGCCTGGTCGCGCTTTCGGCCAAACGCGGTCGCGATCGCGACAAGCTCGACAAGGGCCGCTTCATCAACAACTTCAAGAAGGGCCAGGAACTGGTGGAACGCTTTCGCGGCGAATTCGGCGGTGTCACCTGCCAGGAATTGCAACACCAGTTCACCGGCAAGACCTACGACATGTGGAACCCGGAGGAATACAAGGCTTTCGACAAGGACCGCGGCCTGCAATGCGCACGGGCGACGGCAACGGTAACGAAATGGGTGGTGGAAATGATGTGAGCCGGTTCCGGTCAAGCCTGTCACGAAAGTAAAAGACATCTGCCCAATCTGGACTGATCCGACGTGAACCAGCCCAACAATCCCCTCCACGGCATTACGCTGGAAAAGCTGTTGGGCGAATTGGTGTCGTATTACGGCTGGCCTGAGTTGGCACGACAAATCAATATCCGCTGCTTTACGCACGAGCCCAGCATTTCATCCAGCCTGAAGTTTTTGCGCCGCACCCCCTGGGCACGCGAACGCGTCGAAGCGATGTATATCCACATGTTGACGCGGATGAACAAGGTTTCCTGATCCTTCCTTGCCACCCGGTGAGAATCGGGCCGCAAGGTCGTGGAGCAGTCCGACCTTGCGCGTTCGGTTAGACTTCTTCCTGAGCCCGTTCCAGCAAAGACTTCAAACCCTGGCATCAATCCGGAATCCGCAATCGACACACGCCATCATGCCGGAGCTGATTCATGCACCCACTGCATCCCGGCCCGACTTATTCCTTGAAATCGCAATTGATCGCGCCCTCTCCTTCGTGAGGCATCATCCTGGCCAATGTTATGCACCTCGATGACGCTGACCATTTGGGTGAGCCTGTTACCCGCCTCGGCCGGGTTCAACTGCTGATTCAAGGTTGATCGGAACCGCCAATTGACCCAGAAAATGCTGCATGTCGAGCTGGAGGTGGAAGAGGCTGAAGCGCCTCATGCCGCCTACCTGCTTGCGAAGTATGGCGTTTTCACGCCTGAACACAGCTTGCTCGGCAGTTACAACCCGGACAACAGCAGCGGCCAGCTCTATCACGACGCCACCACGCAAGCCCGCGCCAAACTGAATCGACTGGCCGCCCACTACCAGCAGTTGCCCGCAACCGCCAGCGAGCCATCCGAGCCGCCAACGCTGACTGAATTGCGCGAAATCAACGCCTGGCTCGATGAGTTGGTGCATATAACCGACGAGTGCCGCAGCCAGCGCGAACAGTTCGAGCGCGAGCAGCGACATGAAGCGGCCTTGCTCGATGAATTGAAGCCATTCAAGACGCTGGATTTCGATCTCACCCAATTGGCGCGTCCAAAGCGATTCATCGAAACCCTGGTCGGCAGCATTCCCGAACCGGAACTGGCTGAACTGTCCAGCGACCTGACCAAGGTTGGCGGCATCGTCGAACTGTTTGGCAGACAAACCGGACGGGCCTATCTGGTCGTGGTTTGTCCACAGATGCGTTGCCTGCTCTCGCGCGCACTGCTGGAAAAACATCACTGGCGCGAAATTCATCTGCCCGCCGAGTTCTCCGGACGTCCACAGGAAATCGAGACCGAACTGAAAAACCTGTGCCAGCGCATTACTCGCAGCGTTGACAACCTTGAACAGTCGCATCGCCATACTTTCGAGGGCATTGAAGAACGCCTGGCATATACGGTGAAACTGGTTGAATCAGCAGAACCCTACGCATCCCTGGTCGGCGAAACGATGGCCAAGCCCGGCGGTACATTGCTGATTCGCGGCTGGATTCCGCAACGGAATCTGAAGCGCCTGCATGCGCGCCTGGACGCGGTGCTGTCCGGCCAACATCGCCTGGAAACCCGGAACCCCTTGCCCGGCGAACGCGAGTCGGTGCCCTCTGCAATGCGTTACCCAACCTGGCTGGGGCCGTTTGCCGAACTGGTGCGCGGTTATGGCGTGCCTTGCTACGGCGATTTTGACCCGACGCTGTTCTTCACGTTCTCGTTCACCGCGATGTTCGGGATGATGTTCGGCGATGTCGGTCACGGCCTGCTCATCGCATTCGCCGCACTGTTCCTGCGCGGTGAAGCAAAACGGTTGCGCCCATTGCTGATCGCGGCAGGCTTTTCTGCCAGCGGCTTCGGCTGGCTCTACGGCAGCGTATTCGGGCTGGAAGGAATCATCGAACCCCTCTGGATCGCCCCGCTGTCCGATCCCATGCGCATGCTGCATGCGGCGCTATGGTGGGGGGTCGGCTTCCTCGTCGCAACGCAACTGATCATGCTCTACAACCGTATCGCGGCGCGCAACTGGCGCGCCGCGATGTTCGACGCCGGCGGCGTGGCGGGGTTGCTGCTTTATCTGGGCGGCGTCGTGCTGGTCTTTCTCGCCTACACAGACCGCCCGGGCATGCAATGGGCGGCAGGCATCGCCATCGGCGGATTTCTGATGATCCTGATCCACCACTGTGCGAATCAGACCGAACCCTGGCCGGGCCGTTTTTTCCTGAGCTTGATGGATAGCCTGGAAGCGGTATTCAACGATTTCGTGAACACCCTCTCGTTCATGCGCGTCGCGGCCTTTTCAATCAGCCATGTCGCCCTGGCATTGGCGATTTCAACCCTCAGCGCCGAAATGGGCCACACCGCCCAGATCCTTTTCCTGATTTTCGGCAACCTGCTGATCCTGATTCTGGAAGGCTCCATCGTCGCGATTCAAGCCCTGCGCCTGGAGTACTACGAGGGTTTTTCTCGTTACTTCACCTGCTTCGGACGCGAGTTCAAGCCGCTCTTCGACACGCCGCGGAGCAAGCCCCCGCGTGCCTGAGCCCGCGCCTCCACGCTGAAACACTCTGTAACACCTCCTTACAGCGCAGAAACCGCTGCGGTACAGCCTCGACCTAAGCTGCAAGCGTGTTCAACCGAAAGAGTCCATCATGAAATCCCAATTAGTCGCACGTATTCTCTTGCTGTCCGGTCTGGCCTCTGTCGGCACAACCGCCCTGGCCTCCGACGAACTGGCCGGCGCTTTGATCGGCGCTGGTGCCGGCGCGGTAATCGGCAATTCCATGGACCGCCATGAAGGCGCCGTCATTGGCGGCATTTTCGGCGCAATCCTGGGTGCAGCCATTGCCGATAATGATGATGACCGCTACCGGCGTCCGGTTGTGATGGCCCCCTACCCGCGCCATTACTACGCACCCGCGCCAGTGGTGTACCAGTCTCCCCGCGTCCGCTACATCCAGCAGCCGGTCTTTGTGGAATATCGCCCGGCGCCCCATCGCTGGAAAGAAGAGCGCCGCGACCGGAGAGACGGCCGCTGGGACAGGGATGATGACCGCCGGAATGACGACCGCCGCGATCGTCGCGACCGTCGTGAATGGTAAAACCGCACCCGGCGACAGACGAAGCCGGGGGCAGGTTAGCCTGGCTTCCGTTGCCGACTCTCAGGAGGCGGAATGGCTTGGGCACCGCATGACGGTCAGCAGATGACCGGTGCGGCAAGCAATTCCGGGCTTGGTCTTCCAATCAGATAGCCCTGGGCATAATCAACGCCGATTTCACGCAGGATGCTCAGTGTTGCTTCGTCTTCGACAAACTCGGCAATGGTCGCCTTGCCATAGCCCTTGACGGCATCGTTCAGTGCTTTGACGAAAACCACATCATCAGGTCTGTGGGTCAAACCCTTGACGAAGGAACCGTCGATCTTGACGAAGTCGAACGGAAGTTCCTTGAGATACTGGAACGAACTGTAGCCGACGCCAAAATCGTCAAGCCCGAATGCGCACCCCAATCCACGCAGCTTGCCCATGATGCGGATTGCGCTGGATAGATTGGCCAGCGCGGCGGTTTCCGTGATTTCAAGCAACAAGCGATCGCCCGCAAGTTGATGCCTGGCCAATGCTGCCTGCATTGTTTCGTAGGCGACATCGTCATCGAAACTGCGGCTGGACAAATTGAGCGCAAGCTTGATACCTGGTGCTTGCCGAGCGGCGAAATCAACCACGGTTTCAATCACCCAGCGGTCGATACGACGAATCAGGCCGGTGCTTTCGGCAACGTCGATGAACATGCCCGGCGGGATCAGTTTGCCATCCTGTCCTTTCAGCCTGATCAGGGCTTCGTAGTGCCCGATCTGGCCGGTAAGAATGTTCTGGATGGGCTGGAAATGCATGACAAAACCGCCGTCATCGAGCCCGCGTTCAACCTCCTCGCGCCAATACGCGCGCCGACCGGCGGCTTCGCGGTAGGGATCATCAAGCGTGTACAGATGCCATGAACCATGTCCCTTGGCACGCGCCTGCACCAGCGCGATCTCGGCATTGGCCAGAAGAGCATCGGCATTGGCGCCATGATCGGGAAAAACGACCAGGCCGACACAAGAGGAGATTCGCGCCCGCATCGACATGCCATTTTCGAGATTTGAAGCAGGCAGGCCATGATTCAACCCGCGCGCCAGAACAATAGCCTCGGCGGGGCTGATATCGGTCAAGACCAGTGCGAAATCATCTGCGCCCAGGCGTGCGGCAAGGCGTGGATAGGGGTGCAGTGTCTGGATGTATCGGGCGCATTCGGAAAGTACGAAATCGCCGCCTTCATGGCCGCCGCTTTCGTTCACCGACTTGAATTCGTCAATGTCCAGAACCAGCAGCATGCCCTGAGCGCCATCGGCCAGCAATGAATCAAATTCGCGCTTGAATGCACGCCGGTTATACAGACCGGTAACACTGTCATGTTCGGAAAGCAGACGCAGATTGCGTTCAACCTTGCGGTACTCGGTCACGTCAAGTCCGACTGACAGGAACAGATGCTCGCCCGGGTTTTCTTCAAGACAGGAATGGAACCAGATGACATCGTGCGAAACACCGTCCGCGCGTTCGAAGCTGCCTTCGCTATGCGGCACCTGGCCCGGCTGAAGATGGCTCAACAAGGCGGCATGCGCCTGCGCCTGTGGTCCATTCATGAAGACCCTGGCAAATGGGAGGCCAAGCAGATTTCCCGTCGGCTGTCCGCCGCTGCGCACCGCATGCGCATTGGCCAGACGAATGATGCCATCGCGACCATAGGTCAGAATCAATACCGGGGCGGTATCGAGCAGACCCGCGACGAAATCGCGCTCCTGCTCGAGTTGCGAGGCCTGGGCACGCAGTGATGCGGCATGCTGGCGCGACTCGGCATGCAACAGTTCCAATGTATTGGCCAGTGCATAGGTGAGTTCGGCAAGATCGTCCACTTCATCCCGATAGCGCAAGGTTCGCTGCGGTAAATGAAATGCGCCGCGTGCATCGTCGTACCGCCCCTCGCCCAGCAACGGCAAGGCGGTAACAGCCTGTCGCAGACGATTCATGGTCGAACGCAGCAACAAGTAAAGCAGCCCCAGCGCCAAAACCAGAATCAACGCGCCCAAAGCGAGGCTGGCACGCACGGCTTCATCCATCTCGTGCCACTCGGCGGTGACATCCGCAATTGCGAGAAACTTGGCACGACCCGAACCTGGCGCGGGTACCGGGAAACCGTACAGGCGGTAATGACGGTCCTCGCGCTGAATTTCGATCAACTGAGATTGTGTATTTCCCGCCTTGCCGGCATTGAGTCTCTCGGCCGGAAGGGGTTCGAGTTGCGCGGGAAGCGATTGCACAAGTCGTTCATAGAGCTTGCCGCCGCTGACCGAGAGCACCCTGATTGCACTGGCGCGATTGCCGGCCTGGGATTTACCTTCGGCAACATCGAGCACAGCCAGTTCAACGCCTGACAGACGACGGAAATCGAGCACCATGTCCTGCAATCCGGTCGCCAGTACGATTGCACCTACGGCATGCCCGCCCTCAACCAGGGGAACTGCCGTGGTATAGAGACATTTCAGACCGCATTCGAGCCAATATTGCGGCGTCTCGGCGCGCCCGGCGGTCCGCGCCAGATCCTGCGCGTGCGCTCCGATATCGGCCATACCCCACTCGGCAAGATGCGCGCTGTCCGGCCCAAAGAAAGCCACACGGTCGAGACCGTGCGTAAGGTTGAGATCGGACCAGAAAGGATCGAAGACACGCGCCAGCGCGGCCGGATCGCCACTTCGCATGGCAGCGCGTACACCAGGCAGATCGGCTACCAGCGTACCAAGCGACTGTAACCGCGCGGATTGCTGCTGAAACAACCGGCTTGCCAACTCGACCGAGCGTGCCTGATGCTCGACCATCGCTGCTGCCTTGCGATCATCCAGGTGGCGCAACGCCAGCAAGGTGAAGGCTGCCGTAGCAAATACCAGGGCAAGCCCCGCAAACATGAGAATCCGCAACCGGATGCTGAAAAACCGGGCACGACGGGTGTTTAACGACATCAGAAACGCCAGGCAGCTTGCAGCAGGAGCATGTCCCACCGCCTGACCAGACCGGCAGTCGGGTTGTCCGACTGGGCAAGCCAGGCTGTTCCATCAACACTGTGCAATTCAGCCGAAAGCGCAAGGCTGTCGATATCCCGCCTCACCCCCAACACCCAGTCCTTGGCAAAGCGGGAATAAGCCGGCAAGCGCAACCTCGCCGAAAATCCGGCTCCGTCGCGGTCATCCTTGTCAAAGTAAAGCACGTCGTAGCGCAGATATCCCTGCCAGCCGTTGGCGATGCGCCGAGTTGCCTGCGCGTACATGGCTTCCGTGGTGTGATTGGTGTTGAAGATGCGATAACCGGAAGCATCAACCTTGGTCTGGCCATACTCGGCGGTGAATGACCAATCTTCGGTGTTGTGTTCCAGAGACAATACCCAGGTGGGCAGACGATGGTTTCCGGCTATCTCGATGTCACCAAACGCCGAGGGCTTGTAGCCCATCTTCATCTCGCCCAGCGAGAGTCCCATCCGCCAGCGCCCATCCATATCGAACATGAACTGGCTAAGCCAGGAATTCTTTCCATCAAACCGGCCCGCGCGATCACCGATCAGGAACACATATTCAAGGCTGGGATCGTCCACTTCCGGACGCAGCGCGCTGATTTGCCAGGAAATATTGCCGTGATCGTTTTCGGAGTTGCCATAAAGCGAGAATCCGGGTGCAGCCAGGAAAAAATTGCGCATCTGATCCGGGTACACCGACTGCGGCATGATGATGCCAGGGCGGGTGTGGGCTACATCACGCGTTGTATTGTAGAACCCGTAAGGATTCTTGATTTTTCCAAGCCGCAGTCCCATTTGGCTATCCCCGGTAGCTATCAGGGTGCGGTCAACGAAACCATAGTCCAGTCGCAACTTGCCGCGGTCTGCCTCGCCCGCCCAGCGAGCCAGTACCTGCCCCGAAACCAGCCAGTCCGGATTCGGGCGCCAGGACAGATTGGCCCCCATTTCACGCAACTCGGAAGTCAGGCTGTCGTCGCTTTCGCCGCCGACATTGTTGTCGCTGGTGTGAACCAGGCTTTGGTCGATAAAACCATGCGCCTGAACGCCATGACCCAATTCTTGCGCCTGCACCGAGAAGGCAGAAAGGAAGGCGCAGAGCGCGGCAAACGGTTCAATTAATCGTGATGATCTTGATCGAATCATTCGGCTTTACCTTCTTGACATAACCAATGGCGCCCGATGTGGCAGCGACTCTGTTGACGAGTTCCTCTTCGTTGGCTACTTCGATAGGCGCTTGCGCCATACCGGCATAGACCAGTCGATCCCAGGATTGACGCAACTGATAAGGAAACAGATTAAGCCGCTCCTTGCACAAGGCTATGTGGGTCGGATGCGTATCAGCAAGAACGAAAACCTGAATACGTCCGTTATCCGGCCACTTGACCTGACGCATGCCGAAAATGGAACGCGCCGATGCCAAGGAAAGCGTATTCACGCTCACCGAGCGGTGGGTAATGATCTCGACGCCCCAGGAAAACTGGGAAAAAAGCATCAAGCAAAGGGTCAAAGTCAACTTGCGCAACCAAGCCACCTCACCAATGAATTCATATTTTATGTATTACCTTCCGTACGTTTTCAGAGTCTCGCGCTGGATGAGGCGGAAAACCGAAAACAAAGGGGCTACTTCAAACCAAGAACATCCTGCATATCGAACAGACCTTCGGGCTTGCCGGAAAGATAACGCGCTGCGCGCAAAGCGCCAAGTGCGAAAGTCATTCGACTGCTGGCTTTGTGCGTAATTTCCAGACGCTCGCCGATTCCGGCGAACATGACCGTATGATCGCCAACGATGTCACCGCCCCGCAGGGTGGCAAATCCGATGGTGCGTCCATCTCGCTCGCCGGTGACTCCCTCACGACCATAAACAGCGCAGGTTTTCAGGTCTCGTCCCAGCGCGCTGGCAATGACCTCTCCCATGCGCAGCGCGGTTCCTGAAGGCGCATCGACCTTGTGGCGGTGATGCGCCTCGGTAATCTCGATATCGAAATCCTCATCCAGCACGCGCGCAGCCATATCGAGCAACTTCAACGCCAGATTGACGCCAACGCTCATGTTCGGCGCAAAAACGATGGGGATGGATTTTGCCGCCTGTTGAATGGCGGCCTTGCCCTCCGCATCGAAACCGGTGGTGCCGATGATCAATCCGACTTTCCGTGCAACACAGACCTGAAGGTGGTGCAATGTGGCCTCAGGTCGCGTGAAATCGATCAGCACATCAGCGCCAAGCAGCGCAGCGGCGGCATCGGCGCTGACCTTGACGCCGAGCGTCGTACCTGCCAAAGCGCCGGCGTCGTTTTCCAGCGCCGGGCTACCGACACGATCCAGCGCAGCGTGCAGCCGCATATCCGCCGACGCCATCACCGCTTCGAGCAGAGCCCGGCCCATGCGACCGGAGATTCCCGCAATTGCGACGTTGATCATTTCTTGTCAGCCTCCACCTGCACCGCTTCGGACTTGATAGCACTCGCGACCACATCACCACGCAGCGCAAGCAGTCGATCATTTTCAAAGATCACCGTTACGCTTCGGTTCTCGACCAGCTTGCCTTCCCTTTCCAGGCGAAACACGTAGTCCCAACGGTTGTTGCGAAACGGATCGACGATCAGTGGAGTACCCAGAATGAAGCGCACTTGCGACCGCGTCATGCCGGGCTTGAGTTTGTCGAGCATGTCCTGGGTCAATACGTTGCCCTGTGGAATGTCGATCTTGTGCGGCTTGAGGCTGTCTATGGGGTTGGACCAGTTGCCGCAACCGGACAGCAGAACAATGAGTAACCAGTAAGGAAGGCGCATGAGCGAGGTCAAAAGGCAGTCAGGTCAAAAAGCCGCGCTATGATAGCGCGTATCAATAAGCCACTCCTAGCCGACAGCCACCATGACCAGCACAGATCAACTCAAGACCCTGGGCCTGAAAGTCACCGGACCGCGCCTGAAAATCCTCGCACTGTTCGAGCAGACCGACCAGCGCCATCTGACGGCGGACGATGTCTATCGATTGTTGATCGCCGATAGCGTAGATGTCGGGCTTGCAACCGTGTATCGCGTGCTGACTCAGTTCGAGCATGCCGGCATTCTGATTCGGCATCATTTCGACAATGACAAGGCGGTTTACGAACTCAACCGCGGCGGCCATCACGATCATTTACTCTGCCTGCAATGCGGTCATGTCGAAGAGTTTTTCGACGAGGAAATCGAGCGTCGCCAGCATGCCATCGCCAAGAAGCATGGTTTCAAACTGGCCGAGCACGCCTTGCATCTGTATGTCGAATGCGAGCGCAAGGACTGCCCGCATCGGAGCAAGGAATAAGCGGCTTCAGCTCGCCGCCAGCATTTCCTCGGCATGCGCGCGCGTCGCATCGGTCAACCTCACGCCGCCCAGCATGCGTGCGATTTCCTCGACGCGCTGAGGGTGATTCAGCATGGCGACACTAGAAACCGCCTTGCCGGCGCGGTTTTCCTTGCTGACCTGATAGTGCCGCGCAGCTCGCGCAGCGACCTGCGGCAAATGCGTGACGCAAAGCACTTGCCGAGACCCGCCCAACTCGGCGAGCAAACGTCCCACGATTTCGGCCACACCGCCGCCAATGCCGCTATCGACCTCGTCGAACAGCAGGGTCGGCGCGCCGGAAGTGCCGGACAACACGGTTTGCAGCGCCAGACCGATACGTGACAGCTCGCCGCCGGAAGCAGTCTTGGCAAGCGGCTTGACGCCCTGTCCGGCATGCGGTGACACCCGGAACTCGACATCTTCCAGGCCATGCGCAGCGGCGACTCCCTGGATCAAACCCACCTCGAAGCGGCCTCCCTGCATGGAAAGTTGCTGCATCGCTGCGCTGACAGCCTGACCAAGCCGGCCGGCTGCCGCGCCACGCTGTGTGGAAAGTGTTTTCGCCAGACCCAGATAAGCCTTCTCGGCATCCGCCTCCAAGCGTGCCAACGCAGCCAGATCGGTTGCCGCACCGAGTTGTTGCAACTTGTCGCGCGTATTGGCGAGCTGGTCGGGAATTTCCTCCGGCCGCAGCCGAAACTTGCGCGCAGCGGTCTGCACGGCAGTCAGCCGCTGCTCCGCCAGATTCAGCGCTTCCGGGTCGAGATCGACACGATCCGCGTATCGCAGCAGTTCGCGCGCGGCTTCGTGCAGCGTTTCTGTCGCGCTTTCCAGCAGCGCGAGCGGCTCGTTCAATGCGCCGTCAATCGCCGCCAAATCGGTCAGGCTGGCACGCAACCCGCGCAGACGGCTGAGCACGCCGGCATCTTCGGCATCAAGTATTTCGCAAGCATTCTGGGCGCCGGAGGCGAGATCGGCAGCATGAGCCAGTCGGCGATGCGTTTCCTGCAAGTCTTGCCAGCCCGACAAGGTGAAATCGAGCGCAGCGAGTTCCTGCTCCACCCAGGCCAGACGTTCACGTTCGGCATCTTGCTCGCCGGCCTGGTTCTGTGCCGATTCGCGGCGAGCAACAGCCTCCCGCCAGGATCGAAATGCCCGCGCCGTTTCGCCGGCAAGTTCGGCACTGCCGCCATAAGCATCCAGCAATCG
>CAMDGQ010000100.1 GCA_945897955.1 Tepidiphilus sp. J10
ATGAACGCCCTTTTGGTGGGCTCAGCGCGTCGCTACCCGCGCAACACGCGTCAGTTTCAACAGAAGTTTGCGCGCCTCATCCAGCAGCAACACGCTGGAAGCGACCAGCGTCGCCAGCAGCCAGTCTTCCAGCCGTAAATCCACCGTGCCGAATATCGCCTGGGCGGGCGGCCAATGCACCGCCATCACCTGCAAGGCGAGCACTCCCGCCAGCGCCAGCCAGAGCTTGCCGTTCCTGAAGAAGTTGGCGTTGAACACGCTGCCGTGCTCGGCGCGGGCATTGAAGGCGTTGAAAAACTGGAACAGCACGAACGTGGTGAAGGCCAGGGTCAGTGCGTAGGCTTGGCCCGACACACCCAGCCCGTACTGGAACATGTACAGGGTGCCGACCATCATGGTCGCGCCATACAACGCCAGGCGCGCCAGACGTCCGCCGGTGAGGATCTGCGCCGACTGGCGGCGCGGTCGGTCCTGCATGATGCCGGGGCGGGCCGGCTCGATGCCGAGGGTCATGGCCGGCGGGCCGTCCATGATGATATTGATCCAGAGCAGCTGGATCGCCGTGAACGGCGCTGGCCAGCCCAGCAGGGTGGCGGCCAGCACGGTGAGGATCGCGCCGATGTTGGTGGAGAGCTGGAAGCGCACGAACTTGACGATGTTGTCGTACACCACGCGGCCTTCCTCGACCGCCTTGACGATGGTGGCGAAGTTGTCGTCGGTGAGCACCAGGGTCGCCGCTTCCTTGGTGACCGCCGTGCCGGTAATACCCATGGCCACGCCGATGTCGGCGGCCTTCAGTGCGGGGGCGTCGTTGACGCCGTCGCCGGTCATCGCCGCGACATGGCCGTCGGCCTTCAGCGCCTGGACGATCTTCACCTTGTGCGCAGGCGAGACGCGGGCGAAGACGTCGATGCGGTCGATGCGCCGGGTCAACTCGGCATCGGCCATGGCGTCCAGCTCGGCACCGCTGACCACCTCGCCGGTCAGGCCCAGTTCGCGGCCGATGGCGGCGGCGGTGAGCTTGTGATCGCCGGTGATCATCTTGACCTGGATGCCCGCGTCCTTGCACTGGGCGATGGCGCGTTTCGCCTCGGCGCGCGGCGGGTCCATCAGCCCGGCCAGGCCGAGGAAGCTCCAGCCTTGCGCCCAGGCCATCAGGTCGCCGGCCGGGTCGAACTCATGCGCCGGAATCACCCGTCGCGCCACCGCCAGCACACGCAGCGCCTGGGTGGCGAGGTATTCGTTTTCAGCCTCGATGCGGGCGCGCACGGCGTCATCGAGCAGCACTTCGCCGTCCGTGGCAAGCCACGCGGTGGAACGCGCCAGCAACACGTCGGGCGCGCCCTTGATAAACATCTCCACGGTCTCGCCCGCATGGTGGAAAGTGGCCATGAACTTGTGCGCCGAATCGAAGGGAATTTCGGCGATGCGCGGCTGTTCGTCCTGTTCGTGTTCCGGGTTCAGGCCGCCCTTCTGCGCCAGCACCCATAGCGCGCCCTCGGTCGGGTCGCCGATCAAGGCGCCGTCGCGCACGCGCGAGTCAGTGCACAGCGCCATGGGCAGCAGGAGTGCGCGCAAGCCGGGTGTGGCGGCGTCACAGCCGATTTCGCCGGCGGGCAGATAGCCCTCGCCGCTCACCGCAAAGCGGCTGCCGGCAAACCAGCCGGCGCGCGCGGTCATCTGGTTCAGGGTCAGCGTGCCGGTCTTGTCGGAGCAGATCACCGTAGTCGAGCCCAGGGTTTCCACGGCGGAGAGTTTTTTCAGAATCGCCCGGTTCTTCGCCATGCGCCACATGCCGATGGCCAGCGTCACCGTCACCACCGCCGGCAGGCCTTCGGGAATGGCGGCCACCGCCAGGGCGACGGCGGTCATCGCCGCCTGGGTCCAGGGCAGGCCGCGGGCGAAGTCGAGGATGAAGATCAGCGTCACCACCAAACCCGCAATGGCGGCGAGTTTCTTGCCCAGGGTGTCGAGCTGGATTTGCAGCGGCGTATCCGACTCGGGCGCGGCGGCGATCATGCCGGCCAGCTTACCCATCTCCGTGGCCATGCCGGTGGCCGTCACCAGCATCTCGGCGCGGCCCCGGGTTACCACGGTGTTCATGTAGAGCATGTTGAGGCGATCCCCCAGCGGCAGGTCGGCCGCCGCCAGCGCCGCAGTGGATTTACCCACCGCATGCGATTCGCCGGTAAGCGCCGCCTCGTCCACCTCCAGCGCGTGCGCCGCCAGCAGGCGGCCGTCGGCGGGAATGCGGTCGCCCGCCTCCAGCAGCACGATATCGCCGGGCACCAGCAGGGCTGCGTCAAGTTCAACGATCTGCCCTGCGCGCCGCACCCGCGCGCTGGCCGCCAGCATGTTCTTCAACGCCGCCAGGGTCTGTTCGGCACGGTGTTCCTGATAAAAGCCCAGAGCGGCGTTGAACACCACGACGAGAAGAATCACCACCGCGTCCTTCAGATCGCCCACCGCCCAGGCCAGTACGGCGGCAAACAGCAGCACGATGACCAGGAAGTTCTTGAACTGGTCGAGAAACTTCAGCCACAACGGACGTGGTTTGGCTTCGACCAGCCGGTTCTCTCCGTATTGCGTCAGTCGCTGGCTGGCTGCATCGGCAGCCAGACCGTGCGCCGAGCCAACCTGAAGCGTTGCGCAAGCGGCTTCGGCGGTTTGCGTATGCCAGTGAATGGGTGTGGTCATGCTTTTTCTCTCAAACAGTCAGTGTTGCCGTCACGAATGCCGCATAGGCGAGCAGCAGGACGCCACCACGCCAGCGCTGGATGACGCCGGCGCGCGGCAGGATGAGCAGCACCGTCAGGGCGCCGAAACCGAGTGCGGCGGTGATCTCGCTGACGGGCGCCTGGATGGGGTGAATCGCCGCAGCGACGCCGACGATGGCCAGGCCGTTGAACAGATTGCTGCCGAGCAACGTGCCCAGACCGACATCGTCATGGCCGCGCCAGCGGGCAAGCAGCGTGGTCACCAGTTCGGGCAGCGAGGTGCCGATGGCCACCACGGTGGCGCCGATAACATAGGCATGCACACCCAGCGCCAGCGCAATGCCGGATGCACCGGTCACGAACAGTTTCCCGGACAGGACCAGGCAGACCAGGCCCACCGCCGCGTTCAGCCAGGCGCGCAGGGGCGAATCCGTGGCGGCCTGGTCAGCCGTGGCGCGGCGATGGGCCCGCGCCTGGCGGGCCTGCATGAATATCCAGACGGTAAACAGCGTCAGCAACAAGCCGCCCTCACCCCGCGACAATGTGCCGTCGCGCGCCAGGAACAAGGTCAGAACAGGTACGGCCAGGGCCAGCAGGAAGTTGCCCTTGATTTCGCCAAAGCGCGCCGACAAAGACCCGAACAGCAGCGCCAGTCCCAGGACCAGGCCGATGTTCACCACGTTGCTGCCCAGCGCATCGCCCAGGCCGATTTCCGGTTTGCCCGCCCAGGCGGCCAGGCTGGAGACGGTCAGTTCCGGGCTGGAGGTGGCGAAGGCGGCCAGCGTCGTGGCCACCAGCATGTTGGGTAGTCGCAGCCATACCGATATACCGAGCACGCCTTTCAAAAAGGCGTCGCCGCCCGCCGCCGCCAGGGGAATGGCGGCAATCAGCGCGAGTATGTCGGTGTTGACCATGGCTGGCGTCAGGTCTTGATTTCCAAGGCCGAAGGCACAGGCAGTTCATCGCCGGCTGTCTCCCGCAGCAAGGGGGCAAGGACGCTCAAGGGCTTGCCGTACTTTGCAAGGACTGTCGACGAATCAGCGGGCCTTGGGTGTGGTTGCACGCAAGTCATCATCGGGATACCCCAGGAACGGCTCCGCGTCTTGGTTTGCTCTGCCTCGGGCGCAGTTTCCGCGCCAGTGACTTCGTGCGCGGCGACGCGGAGTGAGGGGTTCATCTTCGTCTAGCCCTCTCCCACCAGCAGTACGTCGCAAACCGCTTCCTGTGCCACATCCTTGCTGACGCTGCCGAGCAGGAAATCCTCCAGGCCGCTGCGGCCTTGTCTGCCCAGCACGATCAGGTCGGCGCGCCAGTCGGCGGCGGATTGCAGGATGCGAGCTGGCGGATAACCCGGCTCGATATGGCTTTCGATCAAGGGTTTCTCTTCGCCGGGCAGGCTGGCACGCAGATTGGCCATCAGGTTCCCGGTGATGGCACGCATCTCTTCGCGCTGTTGATTAATGGACGCGCCGTCCCGGCCCTGGGCGCGCAGGCTGGCTTCGTCCAGAGGTTCCAGCGCGTGCAGCAGTTGCAGATTGCCGTCCGCTGCCATGCGGTGCGCCCACGCCACCACGGCGCGGCTCTGCGGATAGAAATCCACCGCCGCCAGTACCCGGCCATAGGGCGCGACCGGCTCGCCGCGCACGATCAGCACAGGGTGCCGGCACACCCGCAGCAACCGCCAGGCGGTCGATCCAAGCAGCAGGCGCAGCAGCGTGCTCTGGCCGCGCGCGCCGGCGACCACCAGGCCGGCGCTCACCTCCTCGGCGTAGTCGGCGATCCGGCTATGCGCCCGGCCGATGCGCTGAACCACTTTGACAGGGATCTGGTAACGCTCTCGCAGCACCCGCGCGGTCGCTTCAGCTTGCTCGCCAAGTGCGGCCGGGATGGCCGCGCTGTCTGCCGGACCGACATCCTGTCCGGGGTACAGAGCGAGAGGCGCAGCCACATGCAGCAGATGCAGTTCCGCGCCCTGCTGGCTGGCAATCAGCGCCGCGCGCAGTACGGCGCGGTTCGCCGCGCTGGAAAAATCGGTGGCGGCAACGATGGGGGTGATGGTGGGCATGGCAG
Organism: Tepidiphilus sp. J10; assembly: GCA_945897955.1. GTDB lineage: Bacteria > Pseudomonadota > Gammaproteobacteria > Burkholderiales > Thiobacillaceae > PFJX01. The sequence goes on from CAMDGQ010000100.1 coordinate 4,788, forward strand.
GTCTCTCCTCGTGGTTGCATGTGCTGGGGATCGCGAAAGCGGTCTGCCCTGGGCTGACCTTCAGCCGACCGCTGCCGGAAATGCCTCGGTGCCCGACATACTATTCCCGAGGGGGCGTCGACCCGGCCTCATCGCGGAGAGATTCCTGGGCTTCGAGCGCTTGCGTGGTGGCGGACTGCTTCATCGCCACGCTGCCCAACATGGCGAACATGATGAGCAGGGCAACACCCACCACGCCCACGGCGATGCGGAAGCCGAGGTGGGTGTTGGGGGTAGAGTCTGGGGTGGCATCGGGGGTGGCGTCGGATTCGGTGTTCATGTCATTCACTCCTTTCAAGGTTCATACCTGGATCAGCAGCAGGCCCGTCGCGAACAGGGCCACCAGGGCCCAGCCAAGACGGTCCACATAACGGTGGAGGGCAGCTTCCATGCGCTCGCCCCCCCATTTCATCAACCCGGCGACCAGGTAGAAGCGCGCACCGCGCCCCACCAGCGAGGCCAGGGTGAAGGGCAGCAGCGCCATGGACAATGCCCCGGCGGCGATGGTGAAGACCTTGTAGGGAATGGGCGAAAAGCCGGCGATGAACACCGCCCAGAAGCCGTAGTCGCTGAACCATTGCACGGCGGTCTGGTAGCTCGCCCAGTATTTCGTCGTCTGCAGCCAGGGCGCGAGCGCCTCGAAGGAGAAATAGCCGATGGCGTAGCCCGCCAGGCCGCCGGCCACCGATGCCAGGGTGGTGAGCAGGGCAAAACGCCAGGCGCGCTCGGGCCGGGCCAGGCACATGGGCGCCAGCATCACGTCCGGCGGCACCGGGAAGAAGGACGATTCGGCGAAGCTCATCGTTCCCAGGTAGACGGGGGCGTGGCGATGGCGCGCCCACTGCATGGCGCGCGCGTAAAGAGGCGAAAACAGACGCATGGCTTTGTCCTACTTGCCGTGCAGCGCGTCGCTCAGGCTAAGACCGGCCAGTCGTTTCACGCCGACGGCCAGGTAATAAAGCACGGCCATCATCATCAATGTGGCCGGCAGGGCGATCATTGGGTAGCTCAACAGGGTCAGGCGTCCGAGTTCCTCGTTGAAGGCGGCAGAGCCCGCCGGACTGGTGACGATCCAGGTGGCGAGGGTGTAGTTCATGACCGACGAGAAGGCGAACGAGCCGGCCAGCATCCAGGTTGCGGCGCGCAGGCGGGCCTCGAACGCCGGCAGGTTGCCGCGTTCTGCCAGCGCCGTGTCGATCCTGCCGGTGTCGAGCAGCAGGGGGGTATAAAGCAGCACGCGCACCAGGGGCGTGCGAGTGAGCGCGGAACCGGCAACGATCAGACCCAGCATGGCGGGAATTGCCGCCTCCTTCACCGCCAGCCACCGAGCGTCCAGTTGCAGCAGACCGATGCCGCCGGTGAGCAGCAGGCTGACGACACCCAGCCCGGCGAACAGGCTGAATTTGCGGCTGCGCGCCAGTTCGCGCAGGCCCCAGCCGATGGGAAAGGCCAGCGCAACCAGCAGTGCGCCCGCCGCGCCCAGGTGCTCCGGCTTGGAGAATTGCATCAGGATGAGCGAGGGAATGAGCAGCGTGACGCCGATTTCCAGCAAGGGAGAACGGGTTGCCGATGGAGATTCGGTCATGGCGGGGTTCAATTTCTCACCACCGGGTTGCCATCGCCGATCCAGCGGGTAATGCCGTTCTTCACGTTGTAGATCCTGGTGTAGCCGTGTTTTTCCATCAGTTCCCGCGCCAGCGCGTCGGTGCGGTTGCCGGTGCGGCAGATCAGGACGACCGGGTCGTTCTTGCCGACACGGGCGGAGAAATCGGCGAGGAAGGACGGATTCGGCCGTCCGCTTGCATCGACGTAGGTCAGTTTCCGACTGCCTTCGACGACACCGGTTTGCCTCCATTCATCCGCGCGGCGGATGTCGTAAACCGGCACGCCTTGTTTGATCATGTCTTGCAAGCCGGCGTTGTCGATGTCGGAGTACGGCGGCCTGGAACAGCCGGCAAGGCTGAATATCAGGCCGGACAGGGCCAGCAGGCCGAGCGTTCTTCTTGTCATGTGACGTTTCCTTTCGATTCGTGTCCATTTCTGGTGGCGATCAGGCTGGCGACAACGCTGGATGCAATCAGCACGAAGACGATGGCGAGTGAAGCCTGCACCGGCACGTGATACCAGGGCGCGATCAGCATCTTGGCGCCGATGAAGGTGAGCACCATGGCGAGGCCGTATTTCAGTAAATGGAACCGGTCCGCCACGTCGGCGAGCAGGAAGTACAGCGCGCGCAGGCCCATGATGGCGAAGATGTTGGAGGTGAAGACAATGAACGGGTCGGTGGTGATGGCGAAAATCGCGGGAATCGAGTCCACCGCGAACACCACATCGGAGGTCTCGATCAGGATCAACACCAGGAACAGCGGCGTGAAATAACGCACGCCGTTCTGCATCACGCTGAATTTCTCGCCGTGATGGCCGTCGGTGATGCGCAGATGCTTGCGTGCGAACCTGAGTACCGGGTTCTTCTCCAGATCGGGTTCCTTCTCCGCCATGACCAGCATGCGCAGGCCGGTAATCACCAGGAATGCGCCGAAAATGTAGAGCACCCAGGCGAATTCGCGCACCACCCAGGCGCCGGCCAGGATCATCACCGCGCGCAGCACGATGGCGCCAAGCACACCGTAGATCAGCACCCGGCGCTGGAATTCGGGCGGAACGTGGAAGGCGGAGAAGATCAGCAGGAAGACAAATACGTTGTCGACCGACAGCGATTTCTCGATCAGGTAGCCGGTGAGGAATTCCAGCGCTTTCCGATCGGCGATCTCCGGCCCGAGCGTGCCGTTGAGATGCCACCACAGCCCGGCGTTGAACAGCAATGCCAGCGAAAACCAGGCCAGCGACCAGAGTGCCGCCTCCTTGACGCCTACCTTGTGCGCCTTCCTGCCGCCGAACACGAACAGGTCAAGCGCCAGCATGACCAGCACGAAGCCGATGAAGGCGCCCCACATCCAGGGTTCGCCGATTGAGATGGCTTCATTCATGTTCAACTCCATTGGGATTCCGTGTCATTCCAGGGTGGTTTCGATTTGTACGGAGACCACGCCCTTGGGCTTTCCGACGATCTTCGCGAGAAAACGCTGTTTGCCCTTGATCCAGGCATGGGTCTCGGCTTCGGGCGTGGCGGATTGCAGTTCCTGGGTGTAGCCCAGGGACGTAAAACCCTGGACGTAATGACCGAGTACCGTCACGTAATCCGCTCGACCCTCGTAATGAACGGTGATCTGTCTGCCTTCGCGCTGCCAATGGGTGCGCTTGAGGCCCGGATAACGTTCCACAGGTGCGATGTCCGTGCCGGAAACATCGCGCTGAGGCCAATCTCCCGCCTTCAGAACGGGCACGATTTCGGACATTTTTTCCCGCGCGCCAGGGGCAACCTGCTCTACCTGCCGTTCCACCGTCGCCAGCGCGCCGCGCGCGGCCTCGGGCGCTGCGGCGCTCCAGCCTTGCAACTGAGCAAAGAACCAGCCGATCAACGCGAATGCAGCCCAGATCAGCAAGCCGAACAGGATCAGAAGACCCGCGCCAAGCATGATCCAGGTGCGCAGCCGCATCTGAAAAACTCTTGGCGCTGCCTGGGCGGCCAGGGCGATAAAACCGAGTTTGTTCATGCTCTGCCTCTCCGAGGTTGACCATGTGCGGCGCGCGCCAGCCGGTCGTTGACCGCCCACCAGGTTTCATCGTCTGGCGGCGCTTCGATCAGCACGCAATCGAAGGCAAAGCGATCGAGTTCCCGCAGACGTGCATACAGGCTGCGCGCATAGTTTTCCACCCGGGCCGGCAGCAGATACTGCGGCAGCGACGGCGGCAACCCAAGGCCGCGCAGATTTCGGTTGCGGCGCAGCACCGCGATGCGCAAGCCCTGGTCCAGCAGTGTTGTGGCGCGAGCCGGCAGCGCTTCGATAGCGTGAATTTCCAGGGGGGTGGCGGGCGCGTAATGCGCCGCCAGGGCGCCGGGCACACGCGGCGTGGAGGGCGTGGCCGAACCGGATGACGGGTCGTACTCAATGCCGTCCATGCCCAGTTCTGCGCGCAGAGCAGACAGCGGCAGCGCGCCCGGGCGCAACACGCGCGGACGTTCTTCGAGCAGGGAGACGATGGTGGATTCGAGTCCAAAGCGGCAGGGACCGCCATCCAGAATCTGGTCGACCTGTATGCCGAATACGCTGCGCACATGCCAAGTCTCCGTAGGGCTCACCCTGCCGAAGCGATTCGCCGACGGTGCGGCCAGACCGCCGCCGCCGAACTCGCGCAGCAAGGCCTGGGCCATGGGGTGATTGGGCGTGCGCAACGCCACGCTGTCCTGGCCGCCGGTCACCACACGGGGAACATCGTCACGCGCCGGCAGCACCAGGGTCAGCGGCCCCGGCCAGAAGCGCGCCATCAACCGCCGCGCGGTCTGCGGTATCTCGCTTGCCCATGAGTCCACTTGCGACGCCTCGGCCAGATGCACGATCAGGGGGTGGTCAGCCGGACGCTCCTTGAGGTCGAACACCCGTCGCACCGCGTCCTCGTTGCGGGCATCGGCACCCAGGCCGTAAACCGTCTCGGTCGGAAATGCCACCACGCCGCCTGCGCGCAGGCGGGCTGCCGCCAGCGTGATCAGTTTGTTGGGCATGGCTCAGCCGGCGCTTCCTGCATACCCGGCGCGAATTCCCGCTGTCGCGCCAGGCGTCGTGTCAGCGTGCGCCCGGCGCGTTCGGCGGCGCGGTCGATGGCCACATAGAGATCGCCCTCGGTGTCTTCGATCACCACTGCCGAGGCCGCCTTGAGGCGCACCTCGATCAGGCAGCGCTTGTCTTCACCGCCGCGCGGGCCGTTGATGTCGGACAGTCGCACGATGATCCGGGTAATGGCTGCATCGCCGTGGGCGAGTGCGAATGCCAGCCGCTTCATGACGTAGTCGCGAATGCCGTCCGTGAGGCTGAAGCCCTGGCTTTGAATATCCATCTGCATGTTCGATTCCCCATTCAGGTTGAGTACAAGTGCATCCTACGGCTCTTCTTCAACCAGAGAAATTCGAATTACCATGGTGCTTAGTTCGCATTTCTCGATTCGAAAGGAAGCGCCATGCTCAATCTGAAACACCTGCATTACTTCCTCGCCGTAGCCAAGGCCGGTGCAGTCAACCGCGCGGCGGAAAAGCTGCATCTGACACCGCAGACCCTGTCCGGCCAGTTGACGCAATTCGAAGAGCGGATCGGGGTGTCGCTGTTTCGTCGCTCCGGTCGCCGCCTGGAGCTGACCGAAACAGGCCGACTGGCGCTGTCCTATGCCGAAGAGCTGTTCCAGGTCAGCGCCGAACTGGAGGAAGTGCTGCGCGGCGGCAAGGAGGAACGGGCGTTTCCGTTCCGGGTGGGCATTTCCGACGTGGTACCCAAGTCCATCGCTTATCAACTGCTGGCGCCGGCGCTGTCGCTACCCGAATCGGTTCATCTGGTGTGTCGGGAAGATCGGCTCGACCGTCTGCTGGCGGAACTGGCGATTCACCGTCTCGACATGGTGCTGGCCGACCGGCCAATGCCGCCGGGCATGAATGTGAAGGGTTATAGCCATCCCCTGGGCGAATGCAGCGTCTCGTTTTTTGCCACGCCTGATCTGGCCGCGCGCCTGTCCGGCGACTTCCCGCATCGGCTCGACGGCGCCCCACTGCTCCTGCCGGGCGAGGACAGCGCCCTGCGCGCACCGCTCACCCGCTGGCTGGAACGGGGCAACCTGCGGCCGCGCATCGTCGGCGAGTTTGACGACAGCGCGTTGATGAAGGCCTTCGGCAAGGCCGGCGCCGGCGTCTTCCCCGCCCCTACCGCCACCCGCCAGGAGGTGGAAAACCAGTATGGTGTGGTCTGGCTGGGCGAGACGAAGGAGATACGGGAACGCTTCTTCGCCATTTCGGTGGAACGCCGCATCGTCCATCCCGCCGTGCGTGCAGTCAGCGAGGCCGCACAGGGCGGCCCGTTCGCGGCCGGCAAGATGACTTAGCGAGAAACAGCCATTCGTGGATGATGTTGGGACTGGCCCTGCGGGCGGATTCTTACTCGTCGTCGCCCAGTTCCGGATCCCAGCCCTTCTCGCGCGCATTTTCCACTGCCTTGCCGTACAGCTCGGTATGCCGCTGTTGCAGTTCGGGCGGCAGGCGGCTGGGCAGGCCGGCGTATTTGTCCCATTCGAGCTGCACCTTGTCCATCAGCATCTGCATGCGTCCCAGATCCCAGCCGGTGCAGTCCTCGGTATCCGAAATAAAGCCGAAGACGCGGCCATCGAGCACGATGCGGCCAAGCTGGGTGATGCCGTGATGGTCCTGATTCAAGCCGACGTAAGTGTTGTTAGGCATGTCAGATGATCCTATGGTTTATGCTGGTTGGAACACGAAAAACACAAATGAATCCTGGAGCAGCCACATGACATCTCTTGAACTCACCCTACTGCTCGGGCCGATTTTCGGCTTCGGCTTGCTTGTTGCCTACCTAACTAAAAACGACCGGATCACAGCCAATTCCATTAAGGAGATCGAACAGCAACCTGTAAATCGTGTCATTTCACTGATCCGCATTATTGCCGGACCAGTATTTGTTTTATTGCTCATTAACAACCTGTTTGGCGCTGGTTTGTTGCTTATCAGCGGAGCCATATTTTTCTTTCAGGACAAGCTGCTCCCCAATGTTTACTGGATACGGGGCTTTGCAGCAAAAGCCATCGGGCTTGTATATGTCTTCCTTGGTCTAAGTTTGGCTTACCAACACGCTTTTATTGCTTAACAGGCTGACCTGCATGAACAGGATCGGTGCGCACGGCGCACCCTACGTTGTATCAGCGAGTCAATCCAGCATAGAGCAGCGGCAGCTTCTCCGGCAGGCGTTGCACATGATCGACGACCATGTAGTTCTTCTGGCCGAAGATGCGTGAGACGTAATTATCCGCGCGCGGGTCCAGGCTCATGCAATAAGTGGTGACGCCGATTTTCGCGACTTCTTCCACGGCCTTCTTGGTGTCCATGCGCAGGTATTGCGGGTCGCGCACATCGATGTCGGCCGGTTCGCCGTCGGTGATGACGATCAGCAGTTTCTTGGCTGATCGTTGCAACTGAAGATGATGGCCGGCGTGGCGGATGGCCGCGCCCATGCGGGTGGAGAGCTGTCCGGTCATGCCGGCCAGTTTGGCCTTGGGTTCATCGTCCCAGTGCTGATCGAAGTCCTTGAAACGGAAATACTCGACATCGTGGCGGCCGTCGGAACAGAAGCCGTGGATAGCAAACGGGTCGCCCACCTTGCTGATCGCATCGGACAGCAGCACACAGGCGCGCCGGGTCAGATCGAGCACGGAATACTCCTGGCCATGGACGATTTCGTTGGTGGACTCGGACAGGTCGAGCAACACCAGGATCGAGAAATCGCGGGTTTTCCTGACCGACCGCATCATGATGCGCGGGTCCGGCTGATTGCC
>CAMDGQ010000101.1 GCA_945897955.1 Tepidiphilus sp. J10
GCTGAACGTGCCGCGCTCCGACATCCCGGCGGTCACGCACGTGGATTACTCCGCGCGCATCCAGACCGTGCATGCCGGCACCAACCCGCGCTATCACGCACTGATCTCCCGCTTCAACCAACTGACCGGCTGCCCGGTGGTGGTCAACACCAGCTTCAACGTGCGCGGCGAACCCATCGTCTGCACCCCTGAAGACGCCTTCCGCTGCTTCATGGGCACCGATATCGAGTTGCTCGCGGTCGGCAACTGTTTGATGCGCAAGGAAGAGCAAGACCCCGCGCTGAAGCTGAATTACGAAACCGCGTTCGAGCTGGATTGAGCCGATGGCCGGGTTGACCTCATCGCGGCACTGGATCACCGGCCTGGCCCTGTTCGCCACGCTGCATCTGCTGCTGTTCTACGGCGTGCCGGGCGGCATCCAGCTTGCGCTCCTGATTGCGCTGGGCATCTTCTACTTCTGGGCCGGCACGATGCCGGCGGTCGCCACCACGCTGTCGCTCGGCGTGGCGACGCTGTTCTGCAGCTTCGCGGTCCACCTGCTCGGTCTCGACAAGGCGATGTATTACCGGCCACACGAGCAACTGGTGCAGCAGGATTACGCCGAGGGCCACCGCGCCTATCGCAAGAACGCCCGCATCGAGATGACCGCGCCGCACGGCGACCTGAAAGCACTGACCGCAGCCGATCTGGCACAGCCGCGCAAGGTGGTGTTCCAGACCGACAGCGCCGGCTTCCGCAACGACCGCGACTATGCCGCCGGAGACCTGGTGTTGATCGGCGATTCCTTCGTGGTCGGCATGGGCGACAGCCAGGCCGACACGCTGAGCACGCAGTTGACGCGCGATCATGGCCTTCCCGCCTATAACCTCGGGCATCCGGGCGACATTTCCGACTATCTCTCTGTCTGGCGTGCTTTCCGCCGCCAGCATCCCGGCCCAGTGCGCGCGGCGTTGTTCCTGTTCGAGGGCAACGATTTCGAAGCCGCCTACAAACCCGCCAAAACCGAAAAGCCCTCGCCGCTGGCGCGCTATGCCGGCGAGTATTACGGCTTCTTCACCGGCAGCGATCTGTATCGCGTCACCAAGTCGCTCTACGCCCGCGCCACCAGGGCCGGCAGCATCAAGGCTTCCGACAGCGTGCGCATCGAGACCCTGGCCGGGCAGAAAATGGGGCTGTACACGCCCTACATCGCGGTAAGTGAACGCCAACAGCTGGAACTGCCCGCTGCACTGAAGACCGATCTGATCGCACTGGCCGGCGAAGTCGAGCAGGTGTTCTTCATCCCGACCAATTTCCGGGTCTATGCCCGTCATCTTGGCAATCCCGCTCCGCCGAATGCGCAGTGGCAAGCTTTGTCGCAGTTGTGCGCGCAGCAGCGCTGGCGCTGCACCGACCTGACCCCCAGCCTGGTCGCCGCCGCCGACGCCGCGCTGGCGCAAGGCCAATTCATCTGGTGGCTGGACGACACGCACTGGAACCGCGCCGGCATCGCCGCCGCTGCCGCTGTAGTTGCGCGGGAAACGGGCAATCGTGCCGCGCAGTGAACAGCATCGCCTGACCGTCGTGCAGGTGCTGCCGGCGCTGGAATCCGGCGGCGTCGAACGCGGCACGCTGGAAGTCGGCAAATACCTGGTCGCACACGGACACCGCTCCATCGTCATTTCCGCCGGCGGGCGTCTGGTGGCGCAACTCGAACGCGAGGGCAGCGAACACCTGGCCTGGGATGTCGGACGCAAATCGCCGCTGACGCTGCTGCGTTACATCGGCCGGCTGCGTCGTTTCCTTCGTGCCGAGAAGGTGAACATTCTGCATGTCCGCTCGCGTATGCCGGCCTGGGTCTGCTATCTCGCCTGGCGCGGCATGGCACCTGCCACCCGGCCGCATCTGGTAACCACGATACATGGTCCCTATTCGGTCAATCGTTACGGTGCGGTGATGTCGCGCGGAGAACGGGTCATCGCCATCTCGGACATGATCGTGGCGTATATCCGCGAGCATTACCCGCATGTTCCGCCCAGCCATATCCGGCTGATTCCGCGCGGCGTCGATCCGGCGCAGTTCCCGCACGGTTACCGGCCTTCGGATGAATGGCTGACGCAATGGCGCGCCGATTCTCCGGAACTGGCCGACCGCAAGGTGCTGACCCTGCCGGCGCGGGTGACCCGCTGGAAGGGGCAGGAGGATTTCATCCAGGTGATGCAGCAACTGGTCGCCGATGGCCGGAATGTGCATGGACTCATCGTCGGCGAGGCGCATCCGCGCCGTCGCGAGTTCATGCAGGAATTGCAGCAGCAATGCCGCGATCTCGGCCTGGAAGAGCGCATTACCTTCACCGGCCATCGGAGTGATCTGAAAGAGATCATGGCGGTCAGCGACATCGTGTTGTCGCTGTCGCGCGAGCCCGAGGCGTTCGGCCGCGTCACGCTGGAAGCGCTCAGCCTGGGCAGGCCGGTCATCGCCTACGACCACGGCGGCGTCAGCGAGCAAATGGCGGCGATCCTGCCGCAAGGCGCCGTCCCGGTCTGCGACATCGATGCGGTGGCAGACCGGGCTGCGGCCTGGCTGGCCGATCCGCCGCAAGTGCCGGCTCACAACCCGTTCACGCTGGAGCGCATGCTCTCCGCCACCTTGAAGGTCTATCTTGAACTGGCTGACCATTAAGACCTATACGAGTGCACGGAATCTGGCCTGGCTGGCAGGTTTTATGCTGGTGTTCTGGCAGCCTTTCTGGGGCGAACATCGCCTGCCCATCCTGATCCTGCTCGGCGTCGGCATCTTTCTGCATGTTGTTTCCTCGCGGACTTCGCGAAGCCTGCTGCCGGAAGGCCAGGCCGAACGACGCTGGGGCATGATTTTCCTGCTGCTCTGGATCCCCTGCCTGCTGGCAACACCGTTTTCCTACCATCCGAAGGGTTCGCTGACCCTTTGCGTGGTGCTGATGCTGCACTACTGGGTCGGCATCGCTTTGCTGCACGGCCTGCGCCGGGACGGGCATGCCCTCATGCTGCGCGCCATCGGTCTGACGCTGCTGTTCTGGACGCTGGACGGTTTCATCCAGTACGCCTTTGGCCGCGATCTGTTCGGCCTGCCGCTCGACACCACCGAAATGCGCGTTACCGGGCCGTTCGACGGCAATCTGCACATGGGTCTGTTCATTGTCGTGCTGATGCCGCTGCTGCTCTGGCCGCTGGCGAAAACCCGGCCGTGGACGGCGATGCTGCTGCTGATTCCGCTTGGTGCCATTGCCGCAATGGCGGGTGCGCGCGCCAACATGGTTTTCGTGGTGCTGGTTGCGCTGGCGCTGATGTTCCGGCTGCCGGCATGGAAACATCGTTTTGTACTGCTGCTGCTCAGCCTGTCGCCGGCGCTGGTCATCCCTTTTTCTCCCGTGCTGCAGGAGCGCATCATGCAGCGCAGCTATGCGGTGTTCGATGGCGGGCAGGGCCAGCCTGCCCTGTTCGAGAGACTGGATACGATCCTGTCCGGCCGCATGATTTTGTGGGAGAGCGCCGGCTACATGCTGAAAGCGCACCCGCTCACCGGCGTCGGGCCGGCCGCTTTCGATACGGCCTATCCGAAGTTCGTCACGCGCGCCAACGACCCGTTCCGCAATCCGAACGCCGACGGCAAATATGCCTATCACGCCCACCATATGTATGTTTCGATCGCCGCCGAGACCGGCCTGATCGGCCTGGCTGCCTTTCTCGCCGCCATCACGCTGATCGTGCGCTGGTATCGCCAGGCCGCGCCGCATGCGCGTGCGGCGGCCAACCCCTACATGGTCAGCCTGGGCGTCATTGCCTTCCCGATCAATTCCCAGCCGGTGCTCTATTCCGGCTGGTGGTTTCCCATCGTATTGCTCCTGCTTTGCGGCATGCTGGCCGCGCTCGAGCATGTCGAAGACACCCCAAATCCGCCTCCGGAGTGAGAAAATCCGCCGCCAACCTACAAGGAAACATTCATGCCCCGCCTTCTGAAAACACTCAGCCGACGCTTCCGCCTGCCGTTCAACAGACGCTTCGCCGAGCGCCGGCTGCAGGAATACCACGCCAAACCGCGCAGCCTGAACGAGGTGGTGGATTGGGCGATGAACTTCGGCGGCGGCGGCTATCTGACCGTGAAGACGTTGCAGATTCCGTATGAAATCACCTGCCTCGCCGAAACCGTGCAGGCGATCAAGCCGAAGATCATCGTCGAGATCGGCACCGCGCGCGGCGGCACGCTGCTGATCTGGTCGCATCTGGCATCCGAGCGGGTCATTACCTGCGACCTGAACGACATGAGCGTGCAACGCCCGCTATACAGCCGCTTCCCGCCGCCCGGCTCGAATTGCCAGGTCACCCTGCTGTCCGGCAACTCGCATGACGCCGGTTTCAAGGCCAGGCTGGCGAAGGAATTGAACGGCGAGAAGGCCGACTTCCTGTTCATCGACGGCGACCACACCGAGCCCGGTGTCGAGGCCGACTACAACGATTACAAGGAATTCGTGCGCCCCGGCGGTCTGATCGCCTTCCACGACATCATCGAAAACCAGCCGCTGGAGATCAATCAGGTTTACCACCTTTGGAAGCGCATCAAGCCGGGCGCGGAAGTGCTGGAATTCGTCGCCGACCCCAATCAGTGCGGCTTCGGCATCGGCGTCATCAAGGTTCCGGCCTGACATGAAAGCCGTCATCCTCGCCGGCGGTCTCGGTACTCGCATCTCGGAAGAGACACATCTCAAGCCCAAGCCGATGATCGAGATCGGCGGCAAGCCGATTCTCTGGCACATCATGAAGATGTACTCGGCGCATGGCGTGCATGAATTCGTGATCTGCTGCGGCTACAAGGGCTATGTGATCAAGGAATATTTCGCCAATTACTTCCTGCACATGTCCGATGTCACCTTCGACATGCAGCTCAACCAGATGGAAGTCCATCAACGCAAGGCCGAGCCCTGGCGCGTGACCCTGGTCGATACCGGCGAGGAAACCCTGACCGGCGGCCGCCTGAAGCGGGTGGCGGACTATCTGAAGGGCGAGGACGCATTCTGTTTCACCTACGGCGACGGCGTGTCGGATGTCGATATCACGGCCGAGATCGCCTTTCACCGCCGGCACGGCAAGCTGGCCACCATCGTGGCGGTACGTCCGCCCGGCCGTTATGGCGCATTGCAGATGGAAGGCGCCCGTGTCGCCGGCTTCGCGGAAAAGCCGCGTGGCGACGGCGGCCTGATCAACGGCGGTTTCTTCGTGCTTTCACCGGCCTGCATCGACCTGATCGGCGATGATCAAACCAGCTGGGAAGGCGAACCGCTGACCCGGCTCAGCCAGCAGGGCGAACTCATGGCGTTCGAACACGACGGGTTCTGGCAGCCGATGGACACGCTGCGCGAGAAAAACCTGCTCGAGGATCTCTGGACTTCTGGCAAGGCGCCCTGGAAGACCTGGCCATGAGCGTGGCCAACAAGCGGGAATTCTGGCGCGGCAAGCGCGTCTTCATGACCGGCCACACCGGCTTCAAGGGCGGCTGGCTGAGTCTGTGGCTGGCTGACATGGGCGCGGAAGTGCATGGCTATGCGCTGACGCCGCCGACCGAGCCGAATTTCTTCACGGTCACACGGCTTGAGCCCCGCCTTGCCGGCCATACCCTCGCCGACCTGCGCGACGCCGAGGCATTGACCCGCGCCATGCAGGCTGCGCGGCCCGACATCGTGCTGCATCTGGCCGCCCAGCCGCTGGTGCGCTACTCCTACGCCGCGCCGGTGGAAACCTACGCCGTCAACGTCATGGGCACGGTCAACCTGCTGGAAGCGGTGCGCCAAACGCCCGGCGTCAAGGCCGTGGTCAACATCACCACCGACAAGTGCTACGACAACCGCGAATGGGTCTGGCCCTACCGCGAAAACGAAGCCATGGGCGGCGCCGATCCCTATTCCAGCAGCAAGGCCTGTTCGGAACTGGTCACCGCCGCTTACCGCACCTCCTTCCTCGATGCGACCGGCATTCAACTGGCCAGCGCCCGTGCCGGCAACGTCATCGGCGGCGGTGACTGGGCGGCGGATCGGCTGATTCCGGATTTCCTGCGCGCACTCGATGCCCGGCGCACGCTTGCCATCCGCTCGCCGCTGGCGACAAGACCCTGGCAACATGTGCTGGAACCGCTGGCGGGGTATCTGATGCTGGCGGAAAAGCTTTGCGTTGAAGGCGCCGCTTTCGCCGAAGGCTGGAATTTCGGCCCGGATGACAACGACGCCAAGCCGGTCGGCTGGATCGTCGAACACCTGTGCAATCAGGTACCAGACGCCCGCTGGCAATGCGACACGGCGCCGCAGCCGCACGAAGCCAACACCCTCAAGCTGGACAGTTCCAAGGCGAAATCCCGCCTCGGCTGGCAACCGCGCTGGAACCTGCCGGCCGCGCTCGACCGCACGCTGGAGTGGCATCGCGCCTGGCGAGAAGGCGCCGACATGACTGCGGTCAGCCTGCGCCAGATTCAGGCCTACGAGACCGCGCACGCATGAGCGCCCGTTTCGACATTCTGCCGACGCCGCTGGCCGATCTGCGCGTGTTGCAACGCAAACCGCTGGGTGACAGTCGCGGCTATCTGGAACGCCTGTTCTGCCTTGAGGAACTCGCCGAAATCCTGGCCGGCCGCCACATCGCCCAGATCAACCATACGCTCACCGCCAGCCGGGGCACGGTACGCGGCATGCACTTCCAGCAACCGCCGCATGCCGAAACCAAGTTCGTAAGCTGCCTGAGCGGCGAAGTGTTCGATGTCGCCGTCGATCTGCGCCGCGACTCGCCGACCTTCCTGCGCTGGCATGGCGAAATCCTCAGCGCCGACAACCACCGCACGCTGGTCATCCCGGAAGGCTTCGCGCATGGCTTCCAGACCCTGTTCGACGACTGCGAAATGCTCTATTTCCATACCGCCGCCTACCATGCCGAAGCCGAGGGCGGCGTGAATGCGTTGGACCCGTTGCTGGCCATAGAATGGCCGCTGGAAGTGACGACACTGTCGGACCGCGACCGGGCTCATCCCTGGCTTGCCGCCGTGTTCGAAGGCCTTGACGAGGTATATCGCCATGCAAAACACGATTGAAATCGAATGCCCGAGCGAAATCCTGATTGGGCTGCACCTGGATGCGGATCAGTTTGCGATTCTGGTTAAAGAAGAGACGGCCATTGCCCTGTTTCGCGAGGGCCGTCTTTCCTCCGGCATGGCAGCCAGCTGGCTTGGCGTTCCGCGCGTCCAATTCCTTTTCAAAGCCATGCTTTCCGGCGGCGCCAACCTGCTGGAAAACAACGACGATGATTACCTCAGGGAGATTTCCCTGCTGTGATCGTTTTTTCCAATACGACACCCTTTATCGCCCTTTCCAGCATCGATCAGTTGGACCTGATGCCACGATTGTTCAATCAGGTTTATGTCGCTGAATCGGTTGTCAAAGAGTGCGCCGAAGGCGGCCGGATTCTCGTCCCGAATTTACGTGCGCTTGAATGGATCGTAGCCGTTGAAGACGAACCCGCGGCGGGTCTCCCCTTCTTGTTCGAGCTGGACCGGGGAGAAAAACAAACCATTCTGCTTGCCAGAAAACATGGCGCGTGCAAGGTCATCATCGACGAACGACTCGGTCGCAGAGTTGCCGAATACGTCGGCATGAGTGTGACAGGCACGTTGGGGGTGCTTGCAAAGGCAAAATCAATCGGATTGATTCCGTCATTTCATGCCGCCGCGCAAGCCATGCGCCAACAAGGCATTCACTACAACGCGGGCCTCATAACACGGCTTGCACAACACCTGGGTGAAATATCCAAATGAAATGCCGTCACTGCGCTTCCGAACTTACCTTGCCTCTTGTCGATCTGGGCAGCGCGCCGCCGTCCAACGCCTATCTCACCGAACAGAGCCTGCACGCGCCGGAGAAATGGTTTCCGCTGCGCGTGCTGGTGTGCGAACAGTGCTGGCTGGTGCAGACCGAGGATTTCGCCCAGGCCGATGAACTGTTCGACGCCGATTACGCCTACTTCAGCGGCTTCTCCAGCAGCTGGCTGGCGCACAGCGAACGCTATGTGGCCGACATGGCGGCGCGCTTCGGTTTGAATGCGGCCAGCCATGTCGTCGAAATCGCCGCCAATGACGGCTATTTGTTGCAGTACGTTCAGGCGCGCGGCATTCCCTGCACCGGCATCGAGCCGACCGCCAGCACCGCCGCCGCCGCGCGCACCAAGGGCATTGCCATCGTGCAGGATTTCTTCGGCGTGCGGCTGGCGGATGAACTGGTCGCCCAGGGCAGGCAGGCCGACCTCACCGCCGCCAACAACGTGCTGGCGCATGTGCCGGACATCAACGATTTCGTCGCCGGCTTCGCCCGCCTGCTGAAGCCCGAAGGCGTCGCCACCTTCGAGTTCCCGCATCTGCTGCGACTGATCGCGGAGAACCAGTTCGACACCATCTACCACGAGCATTTCTCCTACCTGTCGCTCACCGCCGTCGAGCGCATCTTCGCCGCCAACGGTCTGAGCGTGTTCGACGTCGAGGAACACCCGACCCACGGCGGCAGCCTGCGTGTGTTCGCGCAGCGCTCCGACAGCGGCCGCCAGCCACGCGCGGCCGGTGTCGATGCCCTGCTGGCACGGGAAGCCCGTGCCAGCATGCGCGAGCGCGGCGGCTACGCCGGTTTCCAGGACAGAACCAACCGGGTCAAGGACGATTTCCTGTCCTTCCTGCTGCAAGCCAGACGTGACGGCAAGCGCGTCGCCGCATACGGTGCTGCGGCCAAGGGCAACACCTTGATGAACTACGCCGGCATCCGACCCGACCTGATCGCCTATGTGGTGGACCGCAACCCGGCCAAACAGAACAAGTTCATGCCGGGCAGCCGCATTCCCATCGTCGATGAAGCGCATTTGCAAGCGGACAAACCGGATTTCGTCGTCATCCTGCCGTGGAACCTGAAGACGGAAGTGATGGCGCAACTGGCCTATATCCGCGATTGGGGCGGGCAGTTCGTCACCGCCGTTCCCGAACTGCGGGTCAGTGCGTGAACATCGCATGAAAATCGCCGTCACCGGCGCGACCGGATTCATCGGCCGCCATGTCCTGACCGAGCTGGCCCGGCATGATGTCGAGGTCATCGCGATCTCGCGCCATGCCACGCCCGGCGCCGGCGGGGTGCAACTCGATATCCGGGCCGCCAGCGATGATGCGTTCGAGCGGATCGGCCGCCCCGACACACTGATCCACCTGGCCTGGGGCGGTTTGCCCAACTACCGCTCGCTGCATCACTTCGAACAGGAATTGCCGGCGCAATACCGTTTCCTAAGCAACCTGATCGCCGCCGGCCTGAGCAATCTGGTGGTTGTGGGCACCTGCTTCGAATACGGCATGCAGTCCGGCCCGTTGAGCGAGGAGCTGCCGGCGCGCCCGGACAACCCCTACGGCTACGCCAAGGACAGCCTGCGGCGCCAGCTTGAATACCTGCGCGCGGCGCGGCCGTTCAACCTGACCTGGGCGCGTCTGTTCTATCTGCACGGCGAGGGCCAGGCGGCAAGCTCGCTGCTGCCATTGCTCAGGCAGGCTGTCGCGCGCGGCGACAGCGTGTTCAACATGTCCGGCGGCGAACAACTGCGCGATTACCTGCCGGTCAGCGAAGTCGCCCGCTGCCTGGTCGCGCTGGCCCTGAAACGGGCCGACCACAGCGTGGTCAACCTCTGTTCCGGCCGGCCGATTTCGGTGCGCAGACTGGTCGAGGGCTGGATCGCGGAAAACAACTGGTCGATCGAACTCAACCTGGGCCATTACCCCTATCCCGACTATGAGCCCATGGCGTTCTGGGGCGACCGCCGCAAACTGGATACCCTGCTGGAGACACGCTGATGGCAGTCGAAGAACTTTACCGGGTCGAGCAACTGCCGGTGTTCCAGAACCGCATGTTCCGCTCGGCGGAAGACGCGCGGCACTGCGCCCGGGGCGATATCGTGCTGGTGCGCGACCTGGACAGCGGGCTGATCCACAACCAGGCCTTCCAGCCGGAACTGATGCAGTACGACGCCGACTACCAGAACGAACAGGCGGTCAGCTCGGTATTTCGCGCGCATCTGGACGAAGTCGCCGCGATCATCCAGACCCATTTCGAGGACCAGACCCTGATCGAAGTCGGCTGCGGCAAGGGCTACTTCCTGGAACACCTGCTAGCCTGCGGCTTCGCCATCACCGGCCTCGACCCGACCTATGAGGGCGACAGCCCGCATGTGATCAAGCAGTATTTCACGCCGCAGATCGGCCTCAGCGCCGATGGCATCGTGTTGCGGCATGTGCTGGAGCATGTGCGCGATCCGGTCGGCTTTCTGCGCCATATCCGCGACTCGAACGGCGGCGCCGGCAAAATCTATATCGAGGTGCCCTGTTTCGACTGGATCTGCGAGCACCGCGCCTGGTTCGACATCTTCTACGAACACGTCAACTACTTCCGCGCCAGCGACTTCCAGCGCATGTTCGGCACGCTGCATCAGGCCGGCCATGTCTTCGGCGGCCAGTATCAGTTCGTGGTTGCCGACCTCGCTACATTGCGCGCGCCGCAGCTCCAGGAATCGGATGGCTTCGTCTTCCCGGCCGACTTTCTCGCCACCGTGACCCGCTATGCCGAGATGATCAAGGCAGGCGACACGCGCCAGCGCGCCGTGATCTGGGGCGGCGCCTCGAAAGGCGTCATCTTCGCGCTGTACATGCAACGGGCCGGCGCCGGCATCGACTTTGTCATCGACATCAACCCGGCCAAGCAGGGCCGCTACCTGGCGGCGACCGGCCTCAAGGTCTCCTCGCCTGAACAGGTGCTGGCGCAACTCGAACCCGGCGCCACGATATTCGTCATGAATGGCAACTACCTGCCGGAGATTCGGCAAACGACCCGCAACCAGTTCAATTACCTCACGGTGGACCATGAAAACCTTTGATCAGGAAGTATCCGACCGCATCGCCGCCAATGGCGCCAACGCCACGCTGCAAGCCGACGCCGCCGCGTTCATGAAATCCTCGCTCGGGCCGGGGTATTCCTACAATTTCTCCTGGATGGGGCGGCCGATCATCCAGTACCCGCAGGACATGGTCGCGATGCAGGAAATCATCTGGCGGGTGCAGCCCGACCTGATCATCGAAACCGGCATCGCGCACGGTGGCTCGCTGATCTTCAACGCCGCCATGCTGGAGCTGAACGCGGCCTGCGGCGGCCCGCAGGACGCAAGAGTGCTCGGCATCGACATCGACATCCGTGCCCACAACCGCGCCGCCATCGAGGCGCATCCGATGTACAGGCGCATCGACATGATCCAGGGCTCCAGCATCGCGCCCGAAATCGTCGCACAGGTGATAGCGCATGCCGCCGGCAAGCAGCGCATCCTGATTTCGCTCGACAGCAACCACACGCACGCCCATGTACTGGCCGAACTGGAAGCCTATGCGCCGCTGACCACCGTCGGCAGCTACTGCGTGGTGTTCGATACCATCGTCGAGGACACCGCCGAGTGCTGCCCGTCCGACCGCCCCTGGGGCAAGGGCGACAACCCGAAAACCGCCGTGTGGGAATATCTGAAGACACATGCCGAATTCGAGATCGACCAGCAGATGGACAACAAACTGCTGATCAGCGTCGCGCCGAGCGGGTATCTGAAGCGGGTGCGCTGAGCCTTTCATGAGCGGCGCGCGTGTCACCATCGGCGTTCCGGTGCGCAACGGCGAGTCGGAGCTCGCGGCCAGCCTGGCCTGCCTGTCGCAGCAGACCTGCCGCGATCTGGAAATCCTGGTTTCCGACAACGCCTCCGACGACCGCACCGCCGAGATCGTCGCCGAGGCGATGCGGCATGACCCGCGCATCCGTTACGTCAGGCATGAAACCAATA
>CAMDGQ010000102.1 GCA_945897955.1 Tepidiphilus sp. J10
CCCCCGCTTCAGCACCGGCTTCAAATACTTCCCGGTATGGCTGGCCTTGTTCTTCGCGATCTGTTCCGGCGTGCCTTCGGCGATGATTTGCCCGCCGCCTTCGCCGCCTTCCGGGCCCAGGTCGATGACCCAGTCGGCGGTTTTGATCACGTCGAGGTTGTGTTCGATGACGACGACCGTGTTGCCGTTGCCGACCAGGCGTTGCAGCACCGTGAGCAGCATGTCGATGTCGTGGAAGTGCAGGCCGGTGGTGGGTTCGTCGAGGATGTAGAGGGTTCTGCCGGTGTCACGTTTGGACAGTTCCAGACCCAGTTTGACGCGTTGCGCTTCGCCGCCTGACAACGTGGTGGCGGCCTGGCCTAAACGAATATAGGAAAGGCCGACGTCGATCAGCGTCTTCAGTTTGCGCGCCACTGTAGGCACGGAATTGAAGAAGGCGTAGGCCTCTTCCACGGTCATCTGCAGCACTTCGTGGATGTTCCTGCCCTTGTATTGCACTTCCAGCGTTTCGCGGTTGTAGCGCTGGCCGTGGCAGACGTCGCAGGGCACGTAGATGTCCGGCAGAAAGTGCATTTCCACCTTGATCATGCCGTCGCCCTGGCAGGCTTCGCAGCGACCGCCTTTGACGTTGAACGAGAAGCGGCCGACTTCGTAGCCGCGTTCGCGCGCCTGCACGGTGCCGGCGAACAGTTCGCGGATCGGCGTGAACAGGCCGGTGTAGGTGGCCGGGTTGGAGCGCGGTGTGCGGCCGATGGGCGCCTGGTCGACGTTGACCACCTTGTCGAAATATTCGACGCCTTCGATCGACTCGAACGGCGCCGGTTCGTGCGCCGCGCCGTTCAACTGGTTGGCGGTGATGGCGTACAGCGTGTCGTTGATCAGCGTCGATTTGCCGGAGCCGGAGACGCCGGTGACGCAGACAAAGATGCCGGTCGGCAATTCCAGCGTGACGTTTTTCAGGTTGTTGCCGCTGGCGTTGATCAGCTTCAGCACGCGGCCTTCCCGCGCAGTACGTCGGCTTTCCGGCATCGGGATGGATTTCTTGCCGGACAGGTATTGCCCGGTCAGCGAATTCGGGTTGGCCAGGATGTCGGCCAGTACGCCTTCGGCAACGATCTCGCCGCCGTGTTCTCCGGCGCCCGGCCCCATGTCGACGATGTAGTCGGCGTGGCGGATGGCGTCTTCGTCGTGCTCGACCACGATCACCGAATTGCCCAGATCGCGCAGGTGTTTCAGCGTGCCGAGCAGGCGGTCGTTGTCGCGCTGGTGTAGACCGATGGACGGTTCGTCGAGCACGTACATGACGCCGGTCAGGCCGGAGCCGATCTGCGACGCCAGCCGGATGCGCTGCGCCTCGCCGCCGGACAGCGTATCGGCGGAGCGGTCGAGGCTCAGGTAATCGAGCCCGACATCGTTCAGGAAGGTCAGTCGTGCCGAGATTTCCTTGACGATCTTGTCGGCGACCTGGGCGCGGTTGCCTTCCAGCTTCAGTTCGTCGAAGAACTTCAGCGACTGGCGGATCGGCAGGCGCGACAGGTCGTGCAGCGTCCAGCCTCCGATGGTGACGTTGCGCGCCTCGATGCGCAGGCGCGAGCCGCCGCATTCCGGGCAGGGGCGGGTGGCGATGAACTTGCTCAATTCCTCGCGCAGCAGTTGCGATTCGCTGTCCTTGTAGCGCCGCTCCAGCGAGGGAATGACGCCGTCGAAAGTGTGCTTGCGGGTGACCTTGCGACCACCTTCGCCGAGATACAAAAACGAGATTTCCTCGCGTCCGCTGCCGTGCAGGATGATTTGCTGGATGCCGGTCGGCAGGTCTTGCCACGCCGTTTCCAGATCAAAACCGTAGTGCATCGCCAGCGATTCAAGCATCCGGTAGAAGAACGCGTTGCGCCGATCCCAGCCCTTCACCGCGCCGGATGCCAGCGACAGATGCGGGAAGGCGACCACGCGCGCCGGGTCGAAGAAGGTGATCTGACCGAGGCCGTCGCACTTCGGACAGGCGCCCATCGGGTTGTTGAACGAGAAAATGCGCGGTTCCAGTTCATGCAGCGCGAAATCGCACACCGGGCAGGCGAACTTGGCGGAGAACAGCATTTCCCGGCCCGTATCCATTTCGACTGCCAGCGCCTTGCCGTCGGAATGGCGCAGCGCGGTTTCAAAACTTTCCGCCAGCCGCTGCTTCACATCGGGGCGGGTTTTCAGGCGGTCCACCACCGCTTCAACCGTGTGCTTCTTGTTCTTTTCCAGTGCCGGCAGGCTGTCGATGTCGAACACCTCGCCATCGACGCGCAGCCGCACGAAGCCCTGCGCGCGCAGTTCGTCGAACAACCCGGCCTGCTCGCCTTTGCGACCGACGATCAGCGGCGCCAGGATCATCAGCTTGGTGTCCTCCGGCAATTGCAACACCGTATCGACCATCTGCGACACGGTCTGCGCCGCCAGTTCAATGCCGTGATGCGGGCAACGCGGCGTGCCGGCGCGGGCAAACAGCAGACGCAGGTAATCATGGATTTCGGTGACCGTGCCGACGGTGGAGCGCGGGTTGTGCGAAGTCGCCTTCTGCTCGATGGAAATCGCCGGGCTCAAACCTTCGATCAGGTCCACATCCGGCTTTTCCATCAGTTGCAGGAACTGCCGCGCGTAGGCGGAAAGTGATTCCACGTAGCGCCGCTGGCCTTCGGCATACAGCGTGTCGAACGCCAGCGAAGACTTGCCGGAACCGGACAGCCCGGTAATCACCACCAGCTTGTGCGCCGGCAAATCGACGTTGACGTTCTTGAGGTTGTGGGTGCGGGCGCCGCGGACGCGGATCATGGTTTGTGGCCGGTGAATCGAGACGGATGAATATTTGCACCAGGAGCTGAACGTCTCAAACCCGCGCGGTCCGCTTGTTGCAAGCGAACCGCCAGCGCCTGGCGCGGCGCGACCTTACTTGCCGGCGGTGAGCTTTTCGTACTTGACCATCAATTGATCGTGGTCTTCCACATAGTTCGGATTCAACGGGATGCAATCGACCGGACAGACTTCGCGGCATTGCGGCGTGTCGAAATGGCCGACGCATTCGGTGCATTTGTTCGGGTCGATGATGTAGATGTCCTCGCCCTGCGAAATGGCGTCGTTGGGGCACTCCGGTTCGCATACATCACAGTTGATGCATTCATCGGTAATCATCAAAGCCATATGGTTTTCCTTTTCAGTTCTGTTAAATCAGTCAGGCGGCAAATCGGGCGGACAACCGTTTTGCCACCAGGGGATGCACGAAAGGCGAGACATCCCCATGCAAACGCGCGACCTCGCGCACCATGCTGGCGGAAACGAACATGTGCTGTTCCGCCGGCGTCAGAAAAACCGTTTCCATCTCCGGGTCCAGCCGCCGATTCATGCCGGCCAGTTGAAACTCGTATTCGAAATCAGACAACGCGCGCAAGCCGCGCAACACCATGTGCGCGCCCACTTCGCGCACAAAATTCACCAGCAGGCCATCGAACGGCATCACTCTCACGCCCGGCAGATCGGCCAGCACCAGATTGGCCAGCTCGACCCGCTCGACGAGGCTGAAGCAGGGCTGCTTCGGCACGTTATCCGCCACCGCGACGACCACTTCGTCAAACAGCTTCAGCGCGCGCCGCACGATGTCCTCGTGGCCACGCGTGAGCGGATCGAAGGTGCCCGGATAAACGATGACGCGGTGTGATGCGTTTGCGGGGGTCAAACCGGCTCCAGCAGACAAAAATGAGACAGACCGGCCCGACCTTGGCGCACTACGGAAAACCCTTCAGGGCGAAAGGGGGCGGGGGATTCGGCGTAGATTTTACCGCCCGGACGCAATCGTGTCGCCGCGCTTTGCACGACCGCCGGCAACAAATCGCTATCGAACGGCGGATCGAGAAAGATCACGTCGAACAGATCGCCGACGCCGGCAAGATAGGCCAGGGCATCCATTTGCCGGATCTCCACATTGCGTGTTTGCAGCAGCTCGGCATTTCGCCGCAGAGCGTCGCGCGCCTTGCCGTCGCGTTCCAGCATGACCACGCGCGCCGCGCCGCGCGAGGCGGCCTCGAAACCGAGCGCGCCACTGCCGGCGAAGGCGTCCAAACAGGTCAGGCCATGCAGACGCTGGCCGAGCCAGTTAAACAGCGTTTCGCGCACCCGGTCCGGCGTCGGCCGCAATCCCGTTGCATCGGGGAAATGCAGTATGCGGCTGCGATACTCGCCGCCGATGACGCGGACCGAATTGCCTTGGCGCGACTTACCGGGCACCTTGATCCGTCGTGCTTTCGGTTTTTTCGGCAGCGGGCTGCCCACCCACGATCACCGTCATCATCGCCTCGGGCCTGACCCGCGCCCGGAACGCGCGCAGGATATCTTCCCGCGTCACCGCCGCGACCTTGTCGGAATAGGTGTCCAGCCAGTCCAGCGGCAACTGGTAGAAACCAATCACGGCCAGGTATTCGAGGATTTTCCGGTTGCTGTCGATGCGCAGCGGGAAGCCGCCGATCAGGTTGTTCTTGGCCTGGGTCAATTCGGCATCGGTCGGTCCGTCGGCGAGGTAACTGGCCAGTTCCGCGCGCGCGGTCCGCACCGCTTCCTGGGTCGCGTCGCGCCGGGTCTGCAAACCGATCTGGAACGGGCCGAGTTCGCGCATCGGCATGAAATAGCTGTACACGCTGTAGGCCAGGCCCTTCTTCTGGCGGATGGAATTGGTCAGCCGCGAGTCGAAGCCGCCGCCGCCGAGGACATAGTTGCCGACATGCAGCGGAAAGTATTCCGGATCTTCCCGTTGCAGGCCGGGCAGGCCCATGAACAGGTGGCTCTGTGTGGCATGGTGCGGAATGATGTTTTCCTGGCCTTGCGCGTTGATCCGGACCGGCGGAATCGGGGCCGGTGCATCGCCGCGCGGCAGGTCGGCGGCCAACAGTTCGGCGATGGCCTCTGCCTCGGCACGGCTGAGGTCGCCCATCAGCGACAGCACCATGTTTTTGGCGCGGTAATGCTCGCGATGAAACGTCACCAGATCCGCCTGCGCCAGTTTCCGTACCGTATCGACCTCGCCGCCGTCGTTCAAGGCATAGGGATGATCGCCATAGAGCGCGGCCTGGAAAGCCTTCCCGCCAATGCTTTCGGGTTTCGTCGCCTCTTCCTCAAGGCCGGCGACGACGCGCGCCTTTTCGCGTTCCAGCACCGCAGCCTCGAAACGCGGTTGCGACAGCACCGCCGCCAGTAGGCCGACGGCCTGATCCCGCTCCGCCTTGCCGCTCAGGCTGCGCAACGAAAAGCCGGCGCGATCGGCATCGAAGCGGCCGGACATCACCGCACCGACATCGGCCAGTTTCTCGGCGATGTCGCGCTCGGAATACACCCCGGCGCCGAGGTTCATGACATGCCGGGTCAGATTGGCGAGACCGGATTTTTCACGCGTGTCGCGCGCGCTGCCGGCGGAAAAATCGACGCTGATATCCAGCATCGGCAAATCGTGGTTCTCGACGAACACCACGCGCGCGCCCTGGCGGGTTTCCCAGTGCTGGATGTTCAGGCCAGCCCAGGCGCTCGATGCGGACAACAACACAGCCATCAAAGGCAGCAAATACTTAGCGACCATGGCCGCCTCCGATCAGATTGCGTTGAAACGCCGGCTTGCCTTCCGGCATCGGCAGAGGGTCGAGCACGGCGACGGTGAGTTGATCATCGACCAGATATTTCCTTGCCACGTCGCGCACCTGTTCGGCGGTCACCGCCTTGAGTTTGGCGTAACGGGTGTCGCGCGCCTTGTAATCCAGGCCCGCCGTAGTCCATTCGCCGATCTGCATGGCCTGGTAGAACAATGAATCCTGCTGATAAACCTGGCTGGCAAGAACCTGCGCCTTGACCCGGTTCAGCTCGGCGTCGCTGACGCCATCTTTGATCAGGCGGGCGATTTCTTCCTTCAACGCGGCCTGCACGACGCCGACCGTCTGTCCCTCCACCGGCGAGGCATCGACCGAGAACATGCCGGGACCGCGCGCGATCGAGTCATATCCGGCGCTGGCCTCGGTGGCGATCTGTTTTTCGCGCACCAAAGACTGGTTCAGGCGCGCCGAGGCATGGCCATCCAGCACGCCGGCGAGAATTTCCAGCGCATACGGGTCCGAGTCGGTGGCGGGATCGGCCAGATGCGGCGCTTGCCAGACCAGCGCGACCACCGGCAACTTGGCCGGCGCCTTGACCGTGACCTGCTTCATGCCGATTTGCGCCGGTTCCTGCTGCGGCTTGCGCTCGGGCAGCGCGCGGCTTGGAATGGCGCCGAAATACTGTTGCGACCAGGCGAAAACCTGCGCCGGATCGACGTCGCCGGCAATTACCAGCGTGGCGTTGTTCGGGCTGTACCAGTTTTCATACCAGCGGCGCGCATCGGCGACTTTCATGTTCTTCAGATCGTCCATCCAACCGATCACCGGATGCCGGTAGGGATGCGTCTGGTACGCCGTCGCCATCATCGCTTCGTAAAGCTTGGCCTGCGCGCTGTCCTCGGTGCGCATGCGGCGTTCTTCCATGACCACGTTGATTTCCTTGGCGAATTCGTCGGCCGACAGGACCAGATTGGCCATGCGGTCCGCCTCCAGTTTCAGCGCCAGTTCCAGGCGGTCCTTTTGCAGGGTCTGGAAATAGGCGGTGTGGTCGCGCGAGGTGAACGCGTTCTCGCGTCCGCCGGCTGCCGCGATGCGCTTGGAGAATTCGCCTGCCGGCACATCCCTGGTGCCCTTGAACATCATGTGTTCCAGCACATGCGCGACACCGGTGGTGCCGTAGCTTTCATCCATGCTGCCGGCGCGGTACCAGACCTGCGACACCACCACCGGCGCGCGCCGGTCGGTCTTTACGATGACTTTCAGACCGTTGGACAGGGTTTGTTCGGCAATCTCGGCGCGCGCGGGCAATGTCAACGCGAGGCTGATTGCCGTGCCGGCAAGAAGCCGTAAAACAGGGGAGGATCGTTTCATCAGGGATGCGTGAGTCATGGGGTAAAGGGCTCGCATGATAGAATTTATGGGCTTACAACGCAGCCTGTGACTACCCCATCCGTGTTTGGTTTCTTCAAATCTGGCAAATCCGACCCCGCCCCCGTTGCGGTCGATGCAGCGCCTTCCGCAGCCCCCGCGCCCCTGGTCGCGGAAGAAGCATCGCCGCGCCTGTCCTGGGCGCAACGACTCAAACAGGGCCTGTCACGCACGCGCGGCGCGCTCACCGGCCAGATCGCCGGTCTGTTCGGCGTCGGCGCCAAGATCGACGAGGCGTTGTTCGAGGAACTGGAAACCGTGTTGCTTTCCGCCGACGTCGGCGTCGAGGCCACGCAGCATCTGACCGACCGGCTGCGCGCGCGGGTCAAGAAAGACAAGCTGACCGAGGCCGAACAGCTCAAGGCGGCGCTGAAAAGCGAACTGATCGAACTTCTGGCGCCGCTGGAAAAACCCCTCGACATCAATACCGCGAAGCCCTTCGTCATCATGCTGGCCGGCATCAACGGCGCCGGCAAGACCACCACCATCGGCAAACTGGCCTGCCGTTATCAGGCCGAGGGCAAGAGCGTGCTGCTGGCGGCGGGCGACACGTTCCGCGCCGCCGCGCGCGAGCAACTGGCCGAATGGGGCAAGCGCAACAATGTCGAGGTCATTTCCTCGCAGGGCGGCGATCCGGCGGCGGTGATCTTCGACGCCATCCATTCCGCCAGGGCACGCGGCATCGACGTCGTGCTGGCCGATACCGCCGGCCGCCTGCCGACGCAACTGAACCTGATGGACGAGATCCGCAAGGTCAAACGCGTGATTCAGAAGGCCGACCCCGGCGCGCCGCATGAAGTCCTGCTGGTGCTCGACGCCAACATCGGCCAGAACGCGCTGGCCCAGGTCAAGGCGTTCGATGAAGCGCTCGGCCTCACCGGCCTGGTCATGACCAAGCTCGACGGCACCGCCAAGGGCGGTGTCATCGCCGCGCTGGCGAAAAAGCAACCGGTGCCGGTGCGCTATATCGGTGTCGGCGAGGGCCTGGAAGACCTGCAACCGTTCCAGGCCGCCGAGTTCGTCGACGCGCTGTTTGCCTGAGCTGGCATGATCGAGCTGTCCGACGTCACCAAACGCTATCCCGGCGGCCACGAGGCGGTCTCGCATCTGTCGCTGACCATCGAGCAGGGCGAACTGGTCTTCCTCACCGGCCATTCCGGCGCCGGCAAGAGCACCCTGCTCAAGCTGATCGCCGCCATCGAACGGCCGACCAGCGGCAACGTCGTGGTCAACGGCCAGAACGTCGGCCGCATGAAACGCCCGGCGCTGCCCTTTTTCCGCCGCAACATCGGCCTGATCTTTCAGGATCACAAACTGCTCTACGACCGTAGCGTGTTCGACAACGTGCTGCTGCCCTTGCACATCCAGGGCATGAGCGGTTCGGATGCCGCCAAGCGGGTGCGCGCCGCGCTCGACAAGGTCGGCCTGCTGAAGAAGGAAAAGACGCGCCCGATCACGCTGTCCGGCGGCGAGCAGCAGCGCCTGTGCATCGCCCGCGCCATTGTCAGCCGGCCGGCGCTGGTGCTGGCCGACGAGCCGACCGCCAATCTCGATGACGCCTACGCGCGCGACATCATGGACATGTTCCGCGCCTTCAACGAAGTCGGCGTCACGCTGGTCATCTCCACCCACGATCAGGAACTGATCCACCGCTATGGCGGCCGTTCGGTCAACCTGGCTTACGGCAAGCTGGTGGCATGAAAGCCTGGCTCACACATCATCTGCACAGCCTCAAGATCGCCGCGCAGCGCTTCCGCGATGCGCCGCTGGCGACGCTGTTCACCATTCTGGTCATCGGCGTCGCGGTCGCCATGCCGAGCGGACTCTACGTCCTGCTCAGCAACCTCGACCGCGCCGCCGGCGGCGTCAAACCGCAAGTCGAACTGACCCTGTTCATCAAGGCGGACGTGCCCGAAAACGAAAGCCGTGCGCTGGCCGCCAGCCTTGGCAAACAGGCCGGCATCGCCGAGGTCGTTTTCGTCAGCAAGGCCGATGGCATCAAGAAGCTCGAAGCCGCCGGCCTGTCCGACATCACCGCCGGCCTGCCGGCAAATCCGCTGCCCGATACGCTGATCATCACGCCGAGCGACAGCAGTCCGGCCGCGCTGCAAGAACTGAATGACCGCCTCGAAAAACTCGAATTGACGCAACAGATCGTCATGGATACCGACTGGATCAAGCGCCTGTCCGCGCTGATGGGCCTGGGCAAGAATCTGGTCTTCCTGCTCGCCGCGCTGCTCGGCCTGGCGCTGGCCGCGATTACCGCCAACACGATTCGGCTCCAGATCTACGCGCAGAAGGACGAAATCGAAGTCGCCCAACTGATCGGCGCCACCGACCGTTTCATCCGCCGTCCCTTCCTCTATTTCGGCGGCATCCAGGGACTCGCCGGCGGCCTCGCCGGCTGGGCGATCATTCTGCTCGGCGGCTACTTCATCGAAAGCAGCGTCGCCCAGGTCGCCGTCGCCTATGGCGCCACGTTCGATCTGCATGGCCTCGGCCTCGATGAATTGCTCTCTCTGCTTGGCGGCAGCACGCTGCTTGGCTGGCTGGGCGCCTACTTCTCGGTCAATCAGGCGCTACGCCAGTTCGCCAACGGTTGAGGCGGGGTTGCCCGCCATCGCCTATGCTTTCCAGGCAGGCCCTTTTCTCAACCCCAGCAGGAGCATTTCATGAGTGACGCACTCAACTATCTGATCGCCGTGCGCGGCGATGCCCTTGGCCATTATTTCAAGTTCCTCAAGGACACCGGCAAACACCTCGACCCGAAGACACGCAATCTGATCTCGGTGATCACCAAGGTGTATTCCCAGACCGAACCCGGTTTCAAGCAGTACCTGATGCGCGCATTGCGTGAAGGCTGTTCGCCGATGGAAGTGGTCGATGCGCTGCTGATGGCGTTCCCGGCGCTGGGCCTGGCGAAAATTGTCTGGGCCACCGAGATCCTGCTGGAAATGGATATGCCGGAGTTCTCGCCGGAACTGATCAACAGCCTGCCGCAATGGCGCGAGATCGTCGCCGTGGCGGAGGTCACCGACGGCGAGGTGAAGCGCGTCGATTGCGGAGTGCGCACGGTATTCGTCTATCGCGATGGCGAGGCTTTCAAGGTCTACGACTCGCACTGTCCGCACCAGGTCACCAATATCCCGCACCTGGCGCTGGACGGCATGACGCTGACCTGCCCGAAGCATTTGTGGAAGTTCGATATTCGAAGCGGCGCATGTATCGACAAGGGCAAGCATCCGCTCAAGGCGTTCGAGACCAAGGTGGAAGACGGGCGCCTGTTCGCCATGTGGTAAGTCTCGCCGGGGCTGACGGCGCTCCCGGTCAGCCATGAAAATTCGTTTTGACAGATATATAGCGGCAGCGATAAGCTGCCGCACCCTTTATATTGATGCGTCAAAACGAATATGCAGAATGAGCAGCAGGTTTTCTTCGAAGCCTTTTTTGAAGTCCTGAGCGACCCGATCCGGCGTCGCATTCTGAGCCTGCTGCTGCTCCACGACGAGCGTTGCGTCTGTGATCTGAATGCGGTGCTCGACGCGCCGCAACCCAAGGTTTCCCGTCATCTTGGCGTCCTGCGCGAAGCCGGTCTGGTGCTGACCCGGCGCGAGGGCGTCTGGATGCATTACCGCCTGCATCCCGAACTGCCGGCCTGGGCCGTGCGCGTGTTGTGGCACATGAAAGAAGGCATGCCGGCGGAAGTCGCCGTGCCCGATCAGAGCTGCCAGACCTGCGCCGCCTGAATCCCGAATTCCCCACCTCGAAAGACCTCGCGATGAAAAACGTCCTGATCCTTTGCACCGGCAATTCCTGTCGCTCCCAGATGGCCGAAGTCCTGCTCAACCATGATCTGTCCGGCCAGGTGCATGCGCTGTCCGCCGGCACCAAACCGCAACCGAAGGTGGCCGATGGCGCTATCGCGGCATTGAAGGCAGCCGGTCTGAACACCGAAGGCCTGTATCCGAAGGATGTCGATGCAGTAATGAGCGAAGACATCGACCTGGTGGTGACCGTGTGCGACAACGCCAAGGAAACCTGCCCGATCTTCCCGCGCCCGGTGAAAAGCATCCACCTGCCGTTCCCAGATGGCCGAAGTGCTGCTCAACCACGATCTGGCCGGCCAGGTGCACGCGTTGTCTGCCGGCACCAAGCCGCAACCGAAAGTGGCCGATGGCGCCATAGCCGCGCTGAAGGAAGCCGGCCTGAACACCGAAGGCCTGTATCCGAAGGATGTCGATGCAGTAATGAGCGAAGACATCGACCTGGTGGTGACCGTGTGCGACAACGCCAAGGAAACCTGCCCGATCTTCCCGCGCCCGGTGAAAAGCATCCACCTGCCGTTCC
>CAMDGQ010000103.1 GCA_945897955.1 Tepidiphilus sp. J10
CGGCAGTCAGCAGCGCCAGCAGCACGGCAGTGAAGAATCGCAGGCGACGCATGGGCAATGACAAGACGGCCTCAACGAACCTGCCAACGCGACTGCGCGGCCTGCTCGTAGGCCTTGTCGTTGGGCTGGTACATGCGGAAATAGCGCGCCGGCGGCAACGTGAACTGGCCGCGTTGCAGGAAGCGCACCAGTTGCCGAGTGACCGTCGGCTGCTCGATGCGAGCCAGCGGAACGTGGTAGCCGAGCGCGCCCATTTCGTATTCCGGCGCTTCGAAGGCCGTCGCCTCCACCTTGCCATCACCCTTTTTGTCACCCCCAAGCCCGGCGATGCGGATGCCCCACACCGCGCCTTCCACCGTGCCGCCCGGCGGCAGCGGCACTTCCAGCAGGCCGTATTGCATGCGCCGCTTCGGGTTCAGGGTGATTTCGTCGACGTACAGCGCTGCGCTCGACAAAGCCTCGCCGGGTGCCACCGGCACCGCCTTGTAGCTCATGCCCTCGGCCTTGCTGTCACCTTCAACGGCCTGCGCTTCAAGCCGGTACAAGGTGCGCTTCAGTTCCAGCGGCAGGCGCGATTCCGCCGGCTCGAACGCGGTATAGCGCAGGCTGGCAACCACCGGCGAGGACGGCACGCGCGGCAGGCGGATGCTGTCCGGCAATGAAAGACCGGCCGGCCACAGCCACTGTTCGCCCTGCGGAATCCAGCCGAGCGGCAGCAGCGCGGCCTTGGCCGCAGGCCGGAAACCGCCCAGCGCACGATGCACCCAGGCCAGGGTCATCGCCCGTTCCAGGGTCGGCTGTTCGCCGCCGCTGCGTTGCAGGATCACCTCCGGCGTCCAGGCGCGCGGGTTGCCGTTCAGGCGCAGCAAGGCATGCAGGAACGGCGAATCCGAAGCCGGCAGCGTATCCATCGCCTTGCGCCAGAGCTTGTCCGCCCCTGCCGGCAGCTTGCCTTTGGCGACGCCGAGTTTCAGCAACAGCGCCGCCGCCAGCCGGCCATTGCGCGAATCGGGCGCGGCGAACACCAGGCTGTCGCCCGCCGTCAATGCAACGTCCTTCCCCTCGCCGCTGGCCAGATGCTGTGCCAGCGATTCTGCCAACCCCGCTGCAAGGGAGTCCACCGACAAGCCCATTTCCTTCGCCCACCACAGCAGCAGCGCGCGCTGCAGCAGCGGATCGGCCTCGCCCTGACGGCGATAGACCTCCAGCAACTGGCGCCAGTGATCGGCCGGCAAGGTCAGTCCCAGGCTGCGCGCGGCGAAGTAATCGGCGTAGTAGGCATAGCCGGTCATGAACGCGCTGTCGCCGCCGGCGCGGCCCCACCAGCCGAACACGCCGTCGCCGCCAGCCATCTGCACCAGCCGCAGCCGCTGCGCCTGCAACTCCGTGTCCAGCCCGGACAAGCGCGGGCTGCCTTGCAGCGCCTGCCGCGCCAGCGCCAGCGGAATCAGCCGGCTGGAGGTCTGCTCGACGCAGCCATAGGGGTAATCGACCAGATCGTCGACCACCTGCATGAAGCTGTCCGACACATTGGCAGCCAGCGACAGGCGCAGGTCGCGCGCATCGGCGGGCAGTTTCACCGGCGTGCCGGTCGCTTCCAGGCGGATGCGTTGCTGCCGCGGCGCCGGCCAGGCCACCGGGCGCGAGCGCAGGGTCACGGACAGGCGGTCAACGATCTTCTCCTTGCCCTTCTCCATCACCGCGAGTTGCAGGCCGAGTGCGCCGCGATGGTTCCTTTTCAGTTGCGTCGGGAAGAAGTTGGGGCCGGGCTTCATCAGCACCGGCAGCACATGCGTGCTGCCGGCGAAGATCGTGCGGAATTCGGCGGTGACGTCCTTGTCGCCGCGATTGAAGCCGATGATGTCGACGATCGGTTCGTCATCGTCGCGGAATTCGCGCGGGCCGACCCATTTCAGGTACAGCGCCTTGTCCGACTGGACATAGGACTGGCGCTGGCCGGCGCTGCCGTCGTCGGCCAGCGCACGGGCGGTGACGCGCCAGCGGGTCAGCGAATCCGGCACCTTGAAGCTGACCGTGGCGCGCCCCTTGGCGTCGCTGCGCAGATCGGGAAACCAGGCGGCGGTATCGACATCGTCGCGGCGCGGCCGCTCCAGCACCTTCACCCGCCGTTCCGGCAGCGCCGAGCGAGTGCGGCCCTTGCCGCCGTAATTGCGCGCCAGGTCGTAGCCGATGAAGGCGAGGCTGGAACTGGTGCGCACGTTGTTGCGACGGACGTGATGCAGGAACTCTTCCAGGTCGGGCGCCAGTTCCGGTTGCAGCACGTAGATCATTTCATCGACCACGCCGACCGTCAGTTGCGCCGCCACCGGCTTGCCTTGCAAGCGGGTGGTGAAGTTCAGGCGTGCCGTCTCGCCGGGCTGATAGACCGGTTTGTCGGACTGGATGTCGATCTCGACGCGCGGATGCGCCACCACCAGACCGGCGTTCTGGAACACATATTCGCCTTGGCGCACCATCGCGGCGGAGAAGGTCATGTTGGGTGCCATTTCCTCGCTGACGCGCAGGCGCACCCGCCACTGGTTGTCGGCCACCCGCCGCACCGATTCCAGCCAACTGGCCGGGCGCGACAGCAGCGCATGATGGGCGACCGTGTCACGTTCCAGCGTCAGCAGCGCGTCGTCGGTCGCAGCCGGGAAGGTCAGCAGCAGTTCGGCCGTCTCGCCCACCGCATAGCGCGGCTTGTCGGTGACGATCTCGATGCTGCCGGGGATGACCTTGACGCCCTTGCCGCTGACCCAGTGCGTGACCGCGCCGAGCAGGTTGCCCTGGGCATCGCGCAGGTTGACGGTGTAGGAGCCGGGCGCGGCGAAATCGACGTTCAGCGCCTCGGCGCCGTCGGCCAGCGCGCCCTGGGTGCGGGCGCGGTTTTCCAGGCGGATGACTTCCCAGCGCGCGCCGCTGAGCCGGCCCACGCCTTCCAGCTTGAACGCCACCTTGGCGCCCGGTTCGCTGAAGCGGGCCGGCGCGGACAGACGCCAGGGCTGCTGGCCGCGCTCGACCAACAGTTCACGGGTGACCTTGACCCGCCAGGCGGCGCCATCGCTGGCGAAGAGGTTGAAGATGTAGCGGCTGGGGTTCTGCGCCGCCGGCAACTGGAAACGGGCGATGCCGTTGGCGTCGGCGGTCAGCTCCTCCTGTTCCAGCTTGACCGGAAACTGCCCGGCGTACTGCAACTCGCCTTCCACCATCGCGGTCTGCTGCGCGCGCACCGACAGACTGATGCGGCCGCCCGCCACCGGCTTGCCGCTGGGATAGGTCAGGCGCACCTGGCCGTTGATCGGGTCACCGCTTTTCGGCGTCACCTTGTCGAAGGAAAGATGGATATCGAAATGCGGTTTGACGTACTCGGCCACCCGGAAGGCGGCGCCGTACAGGTCATCGCCCAGCGCGAAGCGCAGTTCCCAGCCGCCGGCCGGCGCATTGGCCGGCAGCGTGAAGCTGGCATTGCCGCCGCGACCGGCGATCAGCTTGACGTTCTGGGTCAACAACGGTGTCCCGTTCGGATCGCGCACTTCCAGCTTCAGCGCGCCGGCTGGCAAGGCTTGGGAACGGCGCGCATCGAGGAATCGCCGACCGATGAACTTGACCTGCACGCTGTCGCCCGGGCGGTACAGCGGACGGTCGGTCACCGCGTACAGCTTGGCGTTGTAGATCTCGCTGTCGTAGTAGAAATTCTCCGAGACGAAGACGCCGCCGGCCGCATCCTGGCCGATGACATAACTCTTCTCCGGGCTGTCGCGCTGCATCGAAAGCACCCCGGCAGCATCGCTGACGCCGGACTGCAGCACGCCGCGACCGTCGCTCCAGACGATGGACACGCCGGGCATCGGCGCGCCGGTCTGGCGGTTGGCGGTCCACACCAGCATCTGCTGGCCGGCATTCTTGGTCACCGCGACGGTATCGGAAATGAACACCAGGCTATTCGCGCGGTGGTCGCCCACCATCGCCTCGACCAGATACAGCCCGGGTTTCAGCCGACCCAGCGGCAGCATGACGTTGCCGGGATTGGTCTCGATGAATTCGCTGCTGCTGCCGGCCAGTTTGAGATCCTTGGGCGGCGCGACCGGCTTGGCGGCGCCGAGCGGATAGCGGAAACGCTGGACCAGATCGAAGCCGGGCATGCGGCCGAACTTGACGTCCTGGCCGTGCTGCGTGGGCTTCAACATGGAATCGCCGAAGGTCAGTCCCGGCGCCTGCTGCACCGCCTGTTGCCGCGCCGGGGTGGCGATGATGCGTTGCCAGGAACGACGCGTCTGCTTGTTCCAGCTGTCGTACAGGTAGTTGAGCGTCTGGCCGGCACCGTCGCCGACATACATCGCCTGCGTGCCGACCCGATGCAGATTCTGCTGCTGGCGCAGGAATTCGAGCGGTTTGGGCACGCGGTGGATGGCGACATCGACGCCCTGCTCGCCGCCCAGCACGCGCGAGGCTTCGCCGCCGCGCTTGAGTTCCACACGCACCTGCGCGATTTCGCCGCTGCCGTAGCTGCGGTCGCTGAGCAGAAAGAACGGCTCACCCTTGAGCGGACGGAAGTCGCTCGCCGGTATCTCCGGCAAGGCTTGCGCCGCCGGTGGCGTCAGCAACGCGCTCAGCGCGACAAGAAGGCTAATCGATAGATGCCGATAAAGTTCGAATTTTCCGGTACGGGTCGCCACCTCGTATCCTCCCAGTTCATCAGGCGTCGGGGCGCGACGGCACGCAGGCCGTTGTCCGACGCGGTTTCTGTGCCGGTGTGGTAGGCGATGTAACTGCCCATCCACACCATGAGATGTTGGTCATCACCCTGATCGAAAAACAGCAGATCGCCGGCTTCCGCCTGCGTCAGTTGCTTGCCCAGCAAGCGGCAATTGGCCTGCACCAGCGCCAGCGCCCCAACGTAAGCCTGACGCTGACCATCGATGTCCACCCAGTCGCGCAACGCCGCGCGTTGTGCCGAAGACAGCACCGCATCCTGCGGCAGCGCAACGCCCTGCAAGCCGTTGGCGCGCACCCAGGCCGCATCGTGGCGGCGCAGCGATTCGCGCACCGCGAAGCGCACCAACCCGGCGCAATCGCGATGCTGCCAGCGCGGCGAAGGCCCGGCGCGCAACTGCGCGGCGACGATCAACGTAATCCAGGCGCGCAGCCGGCGCGATTGTTCGGCATCGAGCAGCACCTCCGGCATCACCTGTGTCAGCGCGCGTACAGGCATGGCGAGCACGCCGAGGGCCAGCGCAACAAGGGCTTGGCGACGGTGCATGAGTTACTTGAGCGGCGACCAGCTCACAGCCTGCCATCCGCCCTGCCCCGCCTTGCCGCTCAGCGTCGCCGCCAGCGCCGGATGCCCGGCCATCGCCGCATAGCGCGGCAACAGGCTGGCGCCGGGTTCCTCGCCGATGTCGCGCGTCGCCGTTTCCAGGAAGCGCGCCAGACGTGGCGGATCGAGCAGAAAAACGGCGGGATCGGTGCTCAACCGGTCGGCGATGGATGGATAGCGTTTGGCCAGCGTGTCCAGCGCCTTGTCCAGCAGCGGGCCGGACGGCGAGAACAGCAGCACGTCGCCGGACTGGGCCAGCCCGACATCGAAATAGCGGTCGGCGGAAAACGCGCTGCGCCGTTCCGCCGGCACGGTCAATTCGCCATAACGCGCGCTGACCTCCCGTCGCCAGACCCGCGCCCCATCCGGAAGAACAGTCTGCCGCACCGGGAAACGCCCGGCCTCCTGTTCGAATTCGCGCGCCCCGATCCACTGCTCGAACAGGCCGCTCAGCACTGGCGCCAGCGTCTCGGGCTTGGCGTCTGCGGTCAAACCCAGCGCGAACAGCGGCGCCTGCCAGCCCTGCGCCTCATACCAGCAAACCGCCGCAGCACCAGTCAAATACGGTTTCACGGCGACATTCGGCGCCAGCGCCGCCAGTTCGCCCGGGCCTACCGGCAAACCGGCACAGAACGCCGCACCCTCGGGCAACGCCCTCCAGGGCAGGGATTTCAGCGCCGGCGGTTGGCTCGCGGCATCAGCGCTGAATTGCAGCGCAGCCCGCCAAGCCTTGTCCGCATGTTCGAAGCGCACGCTCTTCACGCCGGGCATGAACTGGCCATAACCCTGGCCCAGCACATCGAATGCCACGCTCAACCGATGCGCGCCCTGACGCGGCTCGCCGGCGAAATGCCTGGCGCCCGGCCCGCTCGCCTCCGAGAACGCCGCCAGCACAGCGGTGGCGCGCTCGGC
The DNA here is from genome assembly GCA_945897955.1 of Tepidiphilus sp. J10. Classification (GTDB taxonomy): domain Bacteria; phylum Pseudomonadota; class Gammaproteobacteria; order Burkholderiales; family Thiobacillaceae; genus PFJX01. Next base: position 6,230 of record CAMDGQ010000103.1, read on the forward strand.
AATCGGCGAACCTTCTGCATTCAACAACAGCGCGGGATGCGACAACACCACCAAGCGGTCGCCGCGCGACGCGAACAACACCGTGGTTCGGGTATTCAGCTTCAGCGCATACACCGGAATCGCCGCCGCACCGCCGAGTTCGGCGACCCGCGACAACTGGCTGTCATCCGCCGCCACCCGCGCCAGCACTTCCAGGCTCTTCGCAATGCCATTGCGCGTCCCGCTCAGCATCCAGTGCCGCAGACGCCCACCCTCGCCACGCCAGAATGCGACTTCGGCCGGTTCGTCGAACACGGCATCGAGCAGACGGTCGCTCAGACTCGGATCGTGCTCGAAAGCCAGCCGCTTGATCGCACCCAAGACATCAAGACGGGTATCCATATCCTGGTAATAGAACGCGAAATCTTCCGTCAGCAAATCCTTCAACAGCGGCGACTTGATCACCGCAGCCGGCAACGCCGACAGGCTGTCCGACTCGATCAGCGCATCCGGCCGCAACAAATCCGCGCTCAAGGACGCCAGACCCACGAGCGGCTTGAGCGTCGTATTCGCCTGGGTCGCGGCAAAAACCACACCGCAAACCCCAACCGCCAAGGCCAGTCCGGCCCAACGCTGACGCAACTTCATGGCATCACTCCCGAGATGTCCCGCTTATAGAAATTGACCCGACGCCGCAAAAGACGTCGACGTCTGGATTATCGCCAGATGTGGGGGGAACGGACAATGCACAGACAATGCGGATTGGTGCGAAACCGAACATGAAACGCCTGTGATCGGCGGTTGGGATTCATGCGCGAGCCAACGCAACAACCAATGCCCAAACGGGGGAAGGCATAACTTCAGACATATTTACCGCATGTAGGGATTGCTTTAGCCTCCACTTCGCTCCCACAGACGGGGTGCTCCACTTTTATAACAGACTAAACAGGGATGAAAACATGATCAGCAGGGAACGATTAACAAGAGATATTCGTGGTCTGTCTCGGTTTCAGTTTTTTGAATTGAACTTAACTGGTTGTTGCCAGGATGTACGCCATGCGGCGTACACATCACGTTAGTGACAATGGAAACAGGGAATAGCGAGACACAGCAACTGCACGCCACTAGTCGGTGGATCGCCGCTGCATGTGCGCTGGTTGGAACGGTTGGCGTGGTATTCGGATGGACTGTGATTGTGGGGAAACGACAACTTATTCATGTCGTCCTTGGAACAGAAGCAAGATGGATTGGTGCTGGTTGGTACTGTCTCGCGCTTCTCGCTCTGGTATTGGGCGCATCAAGGTTCCGATACCGGACAGCAACGATGTATTTCCTCCTGTTGCTTTGGCTGTCGTTTATCGTTGCTGGAGTCATTGTCGGTGGTGCCTAGTTCAATCCCGTCTGTGGCATCGCCAACGAATAAGAAATAGGGGACGCACCCAATGCCGTTAAGTTAGCGTCATGCCCGCGAAGGCGGGCATCCAGGGAGATACCAAAAACTGGATTCCCGCTTTCGCGGGAATGACGTACCAGGGCTTAACTTAACGGCATTGGGGACGCACCACGTTCTTAGGATCTGGTCTTTGCCCCCCAGTTGGAACTGAACAAAGCGACACCCCAATTCGAAGGCAAGACGGTGAATCTGACACCAGGGTTTGCGGGAGCGGTGAGCGATTCTGACTGATGCAAGTTTGCGGGAGCAGTTAGCACCCCTGCCAGCCATTCCCAATCGCCTTCTCCCTTCATAAAACAGCTACGATTTCAGCCTTTCCAGCCAGAAGCCCGCTTATGACCGAGAAAACTGCCGACCTGCGTATCGATGCCGGCTGGATCGTGCCGGTAGAACCCGATAACACGCTGCTTGCAGGCCACAGCCTGCTGGTGAGGGATGATCGCATCGTCGCGCTGTTGCCCAGCGCCGAGGCCGATCTCTGGGTCAGCCGCGAGCGCGTGCATCTGCCCGGTCATATGCTTATTCCGGGCCTGATCAATCTGCATACCCATGCCGCGATGACGCTGCTGCGCGGTTATGCCGACGATCTGCCGTTGATGGCCTGGCTGCAAAACCATATCTGGCCGGCGGAGAATCGGCATGCCTCGCCCGGTTTTGTGCGCGATGGTACGCGGCTGGCCTGCCTGGAAATGCTCAAGTCCGGGGTCACCTGCTTCAATGACATGTATTTTTTCTCGGAAGCCGTGGTGGAAGCGGCAATTGAAGCCGGTATGCGCGTCGCGGCGGGTTTGATAGTGGTGGATGCGCCAACACCTTATGCCGGCGATCCGGATGACTATCTGCAAAAAGGCCTGGCGCTGCGTGACGAGTGGGTCGGCAGTGCGAAGTCGAATTCGCTGGTCCACTTCTGCCTGGCGCCGCACGCGCCCTACACCGTCGGCGATCGCACCCTGGAAAAAGTGGCGACTTATGCGGCGCAACTCGATTTGCCGGTTCACATGCATATCCATGAAACCCTGCATGAAATCGAGCACAGCATCGAAAAACATGGCGTGCGGCCGCTCGCCCGCCTGAAAAATCTCGGCCTGCTCACACCCGGTCTGATCGCGATCCATGCGGTGCATCTGAACAGCGAGGAGATCGCGATGCTGGCCGATCATGGCTGCCATGTGGCGCACTGCCCGAGTTCAAATCTGAAGCTGGCCAGCGGCTTTGCGCCGATTGCCGCCCTGGTTGCAGCCGGGGTCAATGTCGCGATCGGCACCGACGGCGCGGCGAGCAATAACCGGCTCGACATGATCGGCGAATTGCGCCTCGCCGCGCTGCTCGCCAAGGGTGTGGCGGCCGACCCCGCAGCCTTGCCGGCGCATCGGGTGCTGCGCATGGCAACGCTGGCGGGAGCACGGGCGCTGGGGCTTGAGTCGCGGATCGGTTCCCTGGAAGCAGGAAAGCTGGCCGACATCGTTGCCATCGATCTGAACCATGCGGCTACACAACCATGCTACGACCCGGTATCTCAACTGGTTTACAGCGCCGGGAACGATCAGGTCAGCCATGTCTGGATTGGCGGCAGGGCAGTGCTGGCCGAAGGGCGCTGCCTGTCGCTGGAAACGGATGAAGTCATCGGCCGGGCGCATGTCTGGCGCGGCAGAATCGGCGCTGGTGGGGCCTGACCTCAGACGGCTCGCCACTGTCCCGGCAGCAACCCTTCCAGCCGATAGTTGCCGATCGCGACACGCAACAGACGCAGTGTGGGGAAGCCGGCTTTGGCGGTCATCCGGCGAACCTGGCGATTTTTGCCCTCTTTCAGAACGAGTTCGATCCAGGTTGTTGGAATCGATTTGCGAAAACGTACCGGCGGATCGCGCGGCCAAAGGTTTTCCGGCGTTTCGATCAGGCGCGCCTGCGCCGGTTGCGTCACGAAATCACCCAGGTCCATCGCCTTGCGCAAGGGCTCAAGATCCGTTTCGCCGGGGGCGCCTTCGACCTGCGCCCAATAGGTTTTGGGCAGTTTGTGGCGCGGATCGGCAAGCCGATGCTGTAGCGCACCATCGTCAGTTAAAATCAATAGCCCCTCGCTATCCGAATCCAGGCGTCCCGCCGCATAGATGCCGGGAATATCGAGATAGGACTTGAGCCCGGGGTGGCCGTCTTCGTCGGTGAATTGGCTCAGGACCCCGTAAGGCTTGTTGAATAAAATGATGCGCGCCATCAATCCAAATTTTCGATTCGATAACTTTGAACAGGAGTTGCCATGAGCAGCCATATCCAGACGCCAACCGCTGGCGCAAAAATCACCGTCAATGCCGATGCTTCGCTGAATGTGCCGGAGCGGCCGATTATCCCGTTTATCGAAGGCGATGGCACCGGTGTGGATATCACGCCGGTCATGATCAAAGTGCTCGACGCGGCCGTGGCCAAGGCCTATGGCGGCAAGCGCCAGATCGAATGGATGGAAGTGTTTGCCGGTGAGAAGGCCACCAAGGTGTATGGCGCCGATGCCTGGCTGCCCGACGAAACGGTCGCCGCGATTCGCGACTATGTAGTGTCGATCAAGGGTCCGCTGACCACGCCGACATCAGGCGGCATCCGCTCGCTCAACGTGGCGCTGCGCCAGATGCTGGATTTGTACGTTTGTTTGCGCCCGGTGCGATATTTCACTGGCGTACCGTCGCCGGTAAAGGCGCCGGAAAAAGTCGATATGGTGATCTTCCGTGAGAACACCGAAGACATTTACGCTGGCGTCGAGTGGGAAGCCGGCTCCGACGAAGTAAAGAAAGTGATCGAATTCCTGCAAAGGGAGATGGGCGTCAAGAAGATTCGCTTCCCGGAATCTTCCGCCATCGGCATCAAGCCGGTGTCGGTTGACGGTTCCGAGCGCCTGATCCGTCGCGCCATCCAGTACGCCATCGACAACAACCGCCGTTCGGTGACGTTGGTTCACAAAGGCAACATCATGAAGTTCACCGAGGGTGGCTTCAAGAAATGGGGCTATGAACTGGCTGCACGCGAGTTTGGTGCAACACTGATCGACGAAGGCCCTTGGATGAAATTGCCGAACGGCATCGTCATCAAGGACGTGATTGCCGACGCATTTCTGCAGCAGATCCTGCTGCGCCCGGATGAATACGACGTTATCGCGACGCTGAATCTGAACGGCGACTATGTTTCCGATGCGCTGGCGGCTGAAGTCGGCGGCATCGGCATCGCGCCCGGGGCGAATCTGTCCGACTCGGTCGCGATGTTCGAGGCCACACACGGTACGGCGCCGAAGTATGCCGGCAAGGACTATGTAAACCCGGGTTCGATCATCCTGTCTGGTGAAATGATGTTGCGCCACATGGGCTGGCTGGAAGCGGCCGACCTGATCATCAAGGGCATGGACGGCGCGATTCGCGCCAGAAAAGTCACTTACGATTTCGCCAGATTGATGGAGGGTGCCACGCAGATTCCGTGTTCCGAATTCGGCACGGAAATGATTCGCTGGATGGACTAAGGCTTGTCGCTGGCTTGGGGAGGAGGACAGGCCGGAAATTCCGAGCCCCCAAGCCG
>CAMDGQ010000104.1 GCA_945897955.1 Tepidiphilus sp. J10
TCGTCATCCTGATTGCGCTGTGATTATGCAAAGGGCGCGTCGCCAACCTTCCGCTGCTCATCCGTGGTTGGCAGGTGTCCAAAGTTGCTGCTTCACATAATCGAGCACTTTGCATAATCGGCCTTATGTAAAGCTTTGCATAAGGCCGAAGACCTGAAGTAGATCGTCAGACAGCTTTCTGGGCGGAGCCGACACCGTGGATGTCCCTGTCGTCAGGCAGCAATCAGTCTATTGCCGCCTTTGACCTTGAAAGCCTGGCAGGCAGGTCACGCAGCCATTATCTGCCGCCAAATTTCTACGGATTTACGCCGCCGGCAACAGGGGGGCGCCTTACCGATTTTGCCCTTGGTGCTTGTAGGGTCTGCGAAGGCCGAATAGCATTGCCGGCCACCGCAAATACGGGTTTGTCCTGGAGCGTCCGCATGTTGATAAAACTCTGCTGTCTCGTATGCGTATCCTGAACATTCTGAGTTTCTGTGCGCTTGCCGTGTTGGCGTCGCTGGCATACGCAGTTGAGGGTGATGCTGTCGATCCGCGTCGCGCCACCATCGAGCAAAAACTCAGACTGGCGGGGCTGTTGCTGTCTTCCCCGAAAATGAAACATGCGTTGGACAGCGACAATGCTGAATTGCGTGCGCAGGCGGACAGGGCCAGGAGCCTGCTGGATCAGGCGCGCGGTGCATTGGCCGGCAACGATCTCGATCAGGCCAGCGCCGCGCTCGATCACGCGCTGAAGTCGGTCTCCGCAGTTTCCAGTCTTGCCAGGAATGGCGCGGCGCTTGATCTGGTCGCGCATCGAGCCCGCCACGCCGAGTTGCGGGAGCAGGTCAAAGTCTTTCGCGGCGCGTTGCTTGAGACCGGCAGGGATGCGACTGCGGCCGGGATCGTCGGCAGCGCGGTCGAGAAAATCGATGTTCTGTCGGCGGAAGCGGAAAGCCTGGCCGCCGAGAACAAATATCCCGAGGCGAACAAGCGGCTCAGAGAGGCATACCTGCACGCCACCCAGATTCTGACCACGCTGCGGGCCGGGCAAAGGGTGACTTTGACGTTGAAGTTCGATACCCCGGCGGACGAGTATGCCTACGAGGAAAAGGTCAATCTGAGCCATGTTTTGCTGCTGGATCAGCTGCTTGCGGATGGCAGGACCAGCGAGACCAAGCGGCATGCCCTGGACAGGGCGCTGGACGAGAACCGCATGCAGAAAGTGCAGGCCGAGCAGGAGGCCAAAGCGGGTAATCATGCTGGCGCCATTAAAACGCTTGAGCAATCGACTCTGCGGCTCAAGCGGACGCTACAGAGTTCCGGCGTTCCCATTTTCTGAAGGGGTTATCCATGCATAAATATCCGGTGGTCGCGCTGTTCAGCTTGCTGGCGTTGTTTTCCGCGCTCCCGAGTCAGGCGGATTTCGATGCCGATGCCTCCCTGTTGGCGACGGCAATCAACCAGACCGGTCGGCAGCGCATGCTGTCGCAACGCATTGCCAAGTCCTATGCGGCCATCGGTCTGGCGGTCAACGCAGACGCATCCCGCAAGCAACTCGCCGATGCGGCGCATGAATTCGATCGCAATCTGGATTTTCTCAAGGCTTTGCGGATGCCCACCCCGGCAATCCGGGATGCAATTGCGGATCTGGAGCGTGTCTGGCTGCCGTTTCGTGAAACCGCGCTGGGACCGGTCGATCAAGCAGGCGCCAGACGCTTGCTGGAACAGGACGCCAGGGTGCTGGGTGCGGCCGAGAAAGTCGTTCGGCTTTATCAGGATTACGCCGGCATTTCGCTTGGGCGGCTGGTCAATCTATCGGGACGGCAGCGCATGCTGACGCAACGCATGGCCAAGCTGTACATGTTGAAGGCCTGGGGAATAGACGTTCCCGAGCTGTCTGCGGGGATTGATACTGCCCGCGCCGAATTTGAAAAGGGCTTCTGGGAACTTGAGATCGCGCCGCAGAACAGCTACGAAATCAATCGTGAACTCGAAGCTGCCGTTACGCAGTGGACCTGGTTCACCAGCGCAATCGAACAGGATGGCGACCCTCGCGCCTATATCCTGGTGGTGAACGACGCGGCGGAATCGTTGCTGGCGAGCATGGACTTTCTGACCAGCATGTATGAGGCGGAAGCGCGTCACTGAGGCACGTCGGGGCGGCCTTCGATCTCGTTTATTACAGTCGCAGGGTGCGCCCCACGGTTTCATGGACAAATCCGGCCGGATCATTATTTCAGCGTGAAACTTACCTTGCCGGTTTCACGGCCGCGCGGGGTGATACTGGCTTCGACCCTGGCGCCGCGCGCGGGTCGGGTTTTCAGTGTGGCACTCAGCGTTTGATAGCCATTCGGGCTCAGTGCGACTTCTTCCCTGTTCTTGCCCGATTGCACACTCAGTCTGCCGCTGGCGCCGGCGGCCTCGACCGGCGCGCCATGCTCGGTCAAATACAGCGTCATCCGTGTTCCCCTGGCAACCAGTTCGACCTGGAAGACACCGGCATCGGCGGTGATGCCGCCGAACTGCGGCACCAGATGATCGCTGTGCGCCCAGGCCGGGACATTGGCGAGCAGAAGGCTGAGGGCGAACGTAAGGGCGGGGGTTTTCATGGCAGGGCTCCTTCAGAAACTTTCATGTGTGGTGACTTGCGATTTGGCTTGCAGCAGACGGCGCAGCGGTTTTTCGCCGAACAGCCAGAACAGCACCGGCGTCAGCACGGTATCCAGCAACGTCGAGCTGACCAGCCCGCCGAAGATGACCACTGCCACCGGATGCAGGATTTCCTTGCCCGGCGCATCAGCCGCAAAGAGCAGGGGCAGCAGCGCGAAGGCGGCGACCAGGGCGGTCATCAGGACTGGCGTCAGACGTTCGAGCGAGCCGCGCACGATCATGGCCTGGCCGAAGGTCTCGCCCTCGAATGCGCACAGGTTGATGTAATGGCTGATCTTGAGGATGCCGTTGCGTGTGGCGATGCCGGTCAGGGTGATGAAGCCGACCAGCGTGGCGACCGAGAGCGGCTGGCCGGACAGCCAGAGCGCTGCGACGCTGCCGACCAGCGCGAGCGGAATTGCGCCCATGATGATCAGCGCCAGCACCGCCGAGCGATAGCGGCTGTACAGCACCAGAAAGATCAGCGCCAGCGATACCAGCGCCAGCAGGCCGATCAGGCGGGCGGCATCTTCCTGTGCCTGGAACTGGCCTTCCAATGCAGTGAAGTAGCCCGCCGGCATGGGCTGGTCGGCGACGGCGCGGCGGATATCGGCGATCACGCGCGTCATGTCGCCGCCATCGCTGTTGGCCGAGACGACGATGCGGCGGCGGCCGTTTTCGCGCCCGATCTGATTGGGTCCATCCGACTCCTCGATGCTGGCCAGACTGGACAACGGCACCGCGCCCAGCGGCGTGTCGATCAGCAGGCCGGCCAGCGCGCGCGCGTCGCGGCCGCTTTCCGGCAGCCGCAGAATCAGATCGAACTGGCGCAAACCGGCATCGCCGCCTTCGACGATCTGACCGATGCGCTCGCCCGCAATCAACTGCTGCAGCGTGCGCAACAGGGCGCCGGGCGCCAGTCCGTAGCGCGCGGCCCGCTCGTAGTCGATTCGGATGTTGAGCTGCGGAATCAACACCTGCTTCTCGATCTGCAGGTCTTTGACGCCGGGGATTTGCGCCAGCCGCGCTTTCATTTCGCCGGCCAGGCCGCGCAAGGTGGCGAGGTCGTCGCCGTGGATTTTCAGCGCGATTTGCGCGCGCACGCCGGACAACATGTGGTCGAGCCGGTGTGAAATCGGCTGGCCGATGCTGATTGCGGCCGGCAGGGCTGTCAGGCGGGTGCGCAGGTCGGCGATGATCGCTTCGCGGCCGCGCGCGCTCGGCTTCAGATCGATCTCCAGCTCGCTGGTGTGGATGCCTTCGGCATGCTCGTCCTGCTCGGCGCGCCCGCTGCGGCGGCCGACCTGGGTGACTTCCGGCACTGCTGCGGCCAGCCGCTCGGCCAGCGCGCCGATGCGATTCGATTCTTCCAGCGAAGTGCCGGGATCGAGTTGCACGGTGACGGTCAGCGTGCCCTCGTTGAACGGCGGCAGGAAGGCGCGCGGAAACCACGCCACGCTGGCGGCGGCCAGGACGACTGCCAACATGGCGCCGGCCAGCAGCGGTCGTGCATGCACGAAGGACCAGGCCAGCAGACGGCCGTCCCAGACTTTCAGACGGGCCGCCAGCGGGCTGTCGCCCTGATCGAGACGGCGCATTTTGGGCAACAGGTAACTGGCCAGCACCGGCGTCACCGTCAGCGAGACGACCATGCTGGCCAGGATGGAGACGATGTAGGCCACGCCCAGCGGCGTGAACAGGCGCCCTTCGATGCCCGGCAGCGCGAACAGCGGCACGAATACCAGCACGATGATCAAGGTGGCGTAAACGATGGCCGAACGTACTTCCAGCGTGGCGGCGGCGATAACTTCGGCGGCCGGGCGCGGCGACTCGCTGTCGCGGTTGGCGTGCAAACGGCGCAACACGTTTTCGACGCCGACCACTGCGTCGTCCACCAGTTCGCCGATGGCGATGGCGAGGCCGCCCAGGGTCATGGTGTTGATGGACAGATTGAAATAACGGAACACCAGCGCGGTCACCAGCAGCGACAACGGAATGGCCAGCAGTGAAATCAGCGTCGTGCGCGCGTTGAGCAGGAACAGGAACAGCACCACCGCGACCAGGATGGCGCCGTCGCGCAGCGCGTGTTCGACATTGCGTACCGATGCCTCGATGAAATCGGCCTGCTTGAACAAGAAGCGCGGTTTCTCGACACCCGCAGGCAGCGATGTGCTCATCTCGGCCATTGCCTTTTCCACTGCGCGGGTCAATTGCACGCTGTCGGCACCGGGTTGCTTCTGTACGGAGAGGATGACCGCCGGTTTGCCGGCGTAACCGGCATCGCCGCGCTTGATGGCGGGCGCCAGTCCGACCTCGGCTACCTGTCCGAGCAGGACGGGCTGGCCGGCCACGACGCCGACCGCAAGATTGCGCAAGTCCTCGATACGCGCGCTACGTCCGATCTGGCGGATCAGGTATTCGCGTCCGCCGGAGGCCAGAAAACCGCCGCTGCCATTGGCGCCAAAGTCGCGCAAGGCGGTTTCCATATGCTCGCGGTCGATGCCCAGCGCCTGCATCCGGGCCGGATCGATCTCGACCCGGTACTGACGAACTTCGCCGCCGATGGGAGTGACCTGGGCGATGCCGGGGAGGCTCAGCAAACGCGGACGCATGACCCAGTCTGCATATTCGCGCACCGCCATCGGGCTGGCGCCAACGCCGATCGGCAGCGCGATGAGCAGGATCTCGCCCATGATCGACGCGATCGGCCCGAGTTGTGGTGCGATATCCGGCGGCATCCGCGCGCGCACCAGACTCAGGCGCTCGGCGATCTGCTGGCGGTTGCGCCAGAGGTCGCTGCCCCATTCGAATTCGACATAGACAATGGACAGCCCGACGCCGGAAACAGAGCGCACGCGGGTTACGCCGGGCATGCCGTTCATGCCTGCTTCGATTGGAAAGGTGACCAGTTGCTCGACTTCCTCGGGCGCCATGCCGCCGGCTTCGGTCATCAACGTGACCGTGGGTTTGTCGAGATCGGGAAACACGTCCACCGGCATCTGCCGCACGCTCAGCATGCCGTACACGGCCAGGCCGAGCGCGATGCCGAGGACGATCAGGCGCTGCTGCAGGCTGGCGCGGACGATGGTGTCGAACATGACCTGCTCAGGGCATTTTGGCCAGCACGCCGGCGCCCGCGATGACGACGTTGTCGCCCGCGCGCAGACCCGCACTGATCACCACGCCGCCGGCGGCGTACGGCGCGGTTTTCACCACGCGCGGGATGAAGCGGTCGGCTTCGATGTGCAACCAGACCACGGTGTTGCCGGCGGCATTCCTGCTCAGCGCGGACTGGGGCAGGACGATGCCGGTGGCTTTCTGGCGGGTCTGTGCAAAGACCTTGACCATCTGGCCGACGGCGAGGCCGCTGTCCGTTTTGCCGGGCATGACGCGGAACAGCAACGGCATGGCTTGTGCGCGCAGTTGCCGGCCCGCGCCGATGAACTGCAAATCGTGGCTGCCGCTGGCAGTTTGCAGGCTGGCCTGGGTCAGCGGGCCGGGCACTGCCTCGTAGGCCAGCGCTTCGACCGCCAGGCGGGCGGGGTCGATTATTTCGAACAGCACCTCGCGTGCTTCCACGACCTGGCCGGCAACGACATGCGCTGCGCTGATGTCCCCCGAGACCGGCGCACGCAGCGCTTCAGGTGTTGCCAGACTGGCGCCGATGGCGGCGCGACGTTGTTTCAGCGCAGCCAGTTCGAAGCGGGCGGCTTCGATTTCCTTGTGCGCTATCGCTCCTTCGAGTTGCTCGAACCGCGTGGCGCGTCGCTCGGCAATGGCGATCTGTGCATCCAGTTCGGCCAGCAATGCCTGTTGGTTGCCGCGCTCCAGACTGCTCGCCGTAGGTTTCAACCAGGCCAGGATTTCACCCTTGCGCACGCGTTGGCCCAGGTTCGGCAATCCCTTGCGGCCCGCTTCGATGCGCCCTGACTGGATGGCTTGCACGCGGCCGCTGGCATTGGGGTCGGCAATCACCTTGCCGTTGAAAGCCAGGGTCACAGCGAGTGCTTCCGGCATCGCGATCCGGGTTTGAAAACCGAGTTGGCGCTGGGTGGTTTTCGGGATGAACAGGGTGCCGTCGGCGAGGCGTTTGCCGGCTCCCGGTTGTGGGTGCTCCTGCGCCGGGCCGTGGCTGTGATCTTCGTCGCCATGCGACCAGGCCGGCGGGGCTGCGGTCAGGGCGAGAATCAGCGCAAGCGTCTGGGTGAAGTTTCCGGTTCGGCCGATTGTTCGCGTCATGGCATCAATCCCAGTGCCTGTCTGAGTTGCGAAACCGCTTCGCTGCGCGTCAATTCCTGACGCTTGAGCAGGGCTTCAGCATCGAAGGCGGTGGCTCGTGCGCGCAGCAGCGCGGCCAGATCGGACTCGCCAAGACGGAAGGCTTTCTCGGCCAGTGCCAAATTGTCGGCGGCCAGTTGGTGCCGGGTGTGCGCTAGCCCGCTTTGCTGTTCGGCCATTTCGAGCTCGAAGCGGACCTGCTCCAGTTCCGCTTGCAGGCGCTGGCGGATTTGCATCTGTTCGGCTTCAAGCTGGAGTACCTCGGCGTGTTCACTGGAAGATGCCAGGCGGAAGCGAGGATTCGAGGTGAACGGGATGCTCAGTTTGATGCCGATGGCATGGCCATATGCTTCTCCGCTGTCGCCACGTTCACGCAGCATGCGCACGGCGAGTTCGGGCGCTTCACGGCGGTTTTCCCGCGCGACTCCGAGCCGTGCCTTGGCGGTCTGCAGCGCGCCCGCCAGCGCCAGCAGGCGTGGATGTTCGGCGACTTGATCCTGTTGATCAGGCAGCGCTTCCGGGTCCGTTCGGTTGGGCGCAGCCATGCCGGTCAGGTTTCGCCAGGCAAGCTCGGCCTGGCGTGCGGCGGCTTCGGTTTGCAGACTTTCGGCCTGTGCCGCCAGGGTCGCGGCGCTCGCCAGATTGGCGTCCACTCGGGCCAGATCGCCGACCCGGTAGCGGCGTAGCACATCCTTTTCCAGTGCCCGCTCGCTACTCAAGCGAGCTCGGGCAAGTTGATCCGCTTGCCGCGCGCCTGCCAGCTTCCACCAGGCGGCGCGCAGTTCGCCGGCCAATTCCAGGCGCTGCGCGGCATTTCGCGTGTCGATTTCCGCGCTGGCGCTGGCCGCCGCCGCTGCTTGCGCAGCCTGTTGTCCTGGCAACCAGAGCGGGGCGGCCAGTTCGATTTCCCATTCCTGCTTGCCTCGGTTGGAGTTGATGCGGTCATTCAGGTGGGCGAGTGACAATCTCGCCGGGCCGGGCGTCAGGCCGGCCGCCAATTCAGCGCTTGCTTGCGCGGCCTCGCGGCGTGCGGCCAGCGCGGCAGAGTGCGGCTGCCTCGCCCAGGCTTGCTCCAGCGCTTGCGGAAGGCTTTCTGCATTTGCCGGCAGCGCAGCCAGCCCGCCAACCCATGCGGTCAGCAGGCTTGCGGCAAGTGAGCGGAGCGGCTTGTATCCGGGTTTCATGCCTGCCATCCTGCGCCCCACACTTCGTCAGCAATCTGACCGCTGGATTACAAATCTGTAATGAAAATTCTGATCGTCGAAGACGAACCCAAAACCGGTGACTACCTCAAGCGCGGCTTGACCGAGGCCGGACTGGTCGCGGACCTGGCGCGCAACGGTTGGGATGGGTTGCATATGGCCTCGTCCGATGCGGCCGGTCAGGACGGCTATGACCTGGTCATCCTCGATGTGATGCTGCCGGGACTGGATGGCTGGCAGGTGCTCGAAGGCCTGCGGCGAGCGGGCAAGACCATGCCGGTGCTGTTTCTCACGGCGCGCGATCAGGTTGCCGACCGGGTCAAGGGGCTGGAACTGGGCGCGGATGATTATCTGGTCAAGCCATTCGCCTTTGTCGAGTTGCTGGCGCGGGTGCGCACGCTGCTGCGGCGAGGCAAGGCAAGTGTCGAACCGACCCTGCTGAAGGTGGCCGATCTGGAACTCGATTTGTTGCGTCGCCGGGTCAGTCGCGCCGGCCGGCGGATTGATCTGACCGCCAAGGAGTTTTCGCTGCTGGAACTGATGTTGCGCCGCCAGGGCGAGGTATTGACGCGTTCGCTGATCGCCTCGCAGGTCTGGGACATGAATTTCGATAGCGATACCAATGTGGTGGAAGTCGCAGTGCGTCGGCTGCGCGCCAAGGTCGATGATGCTTTCGAGCCCAAGCTGATCCAGACCGTGCGCGGCATGGGCTATCGGCTAGAGGCGCCGCTGTTGCCATGAAATCGCTCTCCCTTACCACGCGCCTTTCCTTGTTGTTCTCGGCCAGTGCGGTGATTGTTCTGCTCGGCCTCGGCTGGGTGGTGGAACGGGCGGTACAGGCGCACTTCATCGAAATGGACCGGCACGAGATGGATGGCAAACTTAGCCTGGTGCGTAATCTTTTGTTGCGCGCCCGGTCGGCCAGCGAACTTGAGTCAGTGCCCCGGCAGTTGGAGAACGCGATGGTGGGGCACCATCATTTGTTGGTGACGGTGTATACCGCCGATGGCTCGCTCTGGTTCAATTCCGGCACGACGCAGGTGCCGAATACGCTGCTCGATGGTTCCGGGCGGTGGCAGAACTGGAACGATGGAGCAAATGACTATCGGGTGCTGATGGATCATGCGTCCACCGCATTTTCACCGCCATTCCGTATCGCTATTGCGCAGGACATCAGCCATCACGAACTGTTCATGCGCGATTTTCGGCGGACACTCGTCATGACCACGGCGCTGGCGGCGTTATTGACAGCGGTTCTCGGCTGGGTGGCCACGCGCACCGGCTTGCGGCCCCTGCGGCGCGTGGTGGCGCTGGCCACGCATATCGAAGCTAGCCGGCTCGATGAACGTCTGCCGGAAAGCCATGTGCCAGCGGAGATCGAAACCCTGGTCGCCGCGTTCAACGCAATGCTGGCGCGCCTGGAGGACAGCTTCCGGCGCTTGTCCGAGTTCTCGTCCGACATCGCGCATGAGTTGCGTACGCCAGTGAGCAATTTGATGACCCAGACCCAGGTGGCGCTCGCGAGCGTTGGCAGCGGTAAAGATCAAGCAGAGCATTACCGCGAGATTCTCTATTCCAGCCTTGAGGAGTACGAGCGCATGGCTCAGATGATCGGCGATATGCTGTTCCTGGCGCAGGCTGACAATGGCTTGTTGAAGCCAGGTCACGAGGATGTCGATCTCTCCAGCGAGACACTTGCACTGTTCGATTTCTTCGAAGCATGGGCGGAAGAGCGTGGTGTCGGACTCGCACTGTCAGGTTCGGCACGCCCGCTTCAAGGTGACAGGCTGATGCTGCGGCGCGCGTTGAGCAACTTGCTGACCAATGCGATACGGCATACGCCAAGTGGCGAAATCGTGACGGTGTCCCTGACTTCAGACTGGGAACAGCTTCGACTTGGCGTGGAAAATCCCGGCCAGGAAATTCCCCCGGAGCATCTAACCAGGCTGTTCGATCGTTTTTATCGCGTTGATCAAGCGCGTTTGCGTGGCGAGGGTGGCGAAGGATCCGGTCTCGGGTTGGCCATCGTCAAGTCAATCATCGAGGCGCATGGCGGTAAAGTACAGGTAACTTCTGAAGCAAACAAAACCCGTTTTGAGCTCCGTTTTTATGTCGCCGGACATGATGTCTAGAAGCAATGTCACCCATCTTGGGAAGGCGCCATAACGTCGATAGTAGAGGCGCTTCTTACAAAGCAGTTGACGGGGCTCAATGGACCTCGTATAGTTGCGGTCTCCCAAACGCGGGGTGGAGCAGTCTGGCAGCTCGTCGGGCTCATAACCCGAAGGTCACAGGTTCAAATCCTGTCCCCGCAACCAGTTCTTTAACAAATCACTTACAGCCTTAAGGTGTGGGCATTGGGTTGAGCCAATTTGCGGAAGATTCAGGTCTGAAGTGAAGGAGCGAAAGATAAACCTGATGCTTGCACAAGTGGAAGAGATTCTGCGAATGGAAGCTGCCTGCTCAGGAATGAGTGGGCAAAGAAATAGAGTTAACAGAGATTGAACTGAAGAGTTTGATCCTGGCTCAGATTGAACGCTGGC
>CAMDGQ010000105.1 GCA_945897955.1 Tepidiphilus sp. J10
ATGTGAAGGTGCTCGTGCTTTACGAATCGGCTCATGAGCATGCTCTGGAGCGATTGCGGGTGCGCTTTCGCATTGATGCGGCATTGACCTTGCCGGTCAAGGAAAGCGAGCTGGAAACAGTGTTGGCGGGCTGGAAGTAGCGCGGCAAGCGCAAAAAAAACGCCGCGCATCAGGACGGGCGGCGTTCTCTTGAACCGGGCCAGCTTTAACCGCGACGCATCGAATCGAAAAAATCGTTGTTGGTCTTGGTGGCGCGGATCTTGTCGGACAGGAATTCCATCGCTTCCATGTCATCCATCGGGTAGAGCAGTTTGCGCAGCACCCAGATCTTTTGCAGGATCGAAGCCTCGATCAGCAGTTCTTCCTTGCGCGTGCCGGAGCGGTTGACGTTGATTGCCGGGTAAACCCGTTTTTCGGCCATGCGGCGATCAAGGTGGATTTCCATGTTGCCGGTGCCCTTGAACTCTTCAAAGATCACGTCATCCATGCGGCTGCCGGTGTCGATCAGCGCGGTAGCGATGATGGTCAGGCTGCCGCCTTCCTCGATGTTGCGCGCGGCGCCGAAGAAGCGTTTCGGCTTCTGCAAGGCGTTGGCGTCGACACCGCCGGTGAGCACCTTGCCCGAGGTCGGCTGAACCGTGTTGTAGGCGCGCGCCAGACGCGTGATGGAGTCGAGCAGGATGACCACGTCCTTCTTGTGTTCGACCAGGCGCTTGGCCTTGGCGATGACCATTTCGGCGACCTGCACATGGCGCGCGGCAGGTTCGTCGAAGGTGGAGGCGACCACTTCGCCCTTGACGGTCCGCTGCATTTCGGTGACTTCTTCCGGGCGCTCGTCGATCAGCAGCACGATCAGGATGGCTTCCGGATGGTTGGCGGTGATGGCATGCGCGATGTGCTGCATCATCACCGTCTTGCCGGTTTTCGGCGGCGCCACGATAAGGCCACGCGAGCCTTTGCCGATCGGCGAGATGATGTCGATCACGCGGCCGGTCATGTTCTCTTCCGCCTTGATGTCGCGTTCCAGCTTGAACGGCTGGTTTGGGAACAGCGGCGTCAGGTTCTCGAACAGTATCTTGTGCTTCAGGTCTTCGACCGGACCGCCGTTGGCCTTGTCCAGTTTGGTCAGCGCGAAGTAGCGCTCGCCATCCTTCGGTGTACGAATCTCGCCTTCGATGGTGTCGCCGGTGTGCAGGTTGAAGCGGCGAATCTGCGACGGCGAGACATAAATGTCGTCCGGGTTGGAAAGATAGGACGTGTCCGGCGAGCGCAGAAAGCCGAAGCCGTCGGGCAGGATTTCCAGCACGCCGTCGCCGAATATGCTTTCGCCGGCTTTGGCTGCCTGCTTGAGCAGGGCGAAGATCAACTCCTGTTTGCGCATCCGGTTGGCGTTTTCGATGCCGTTGTTCTCGGCGAGATCGATTAAAGCGCTGACGTGGTGCTGCTTGAGTTCGGAAAGATGCATGTGTTTTTATGGGTTTGAGTTGGCCGCGCGGGCTGGCCTGAATCGGCCTGAGGAGGGAATTGCTGGAGGGGGAAAGTCCGGCCCGGCGGGACTGTCGAATCGTTGGCTCTGCGTTGTTTACGATTCTGGCATATCCATTTCAGGGATGCCGGGCGGGACTAAGCTAACGGAAGTTAGATGTTGCTGTCAACGAAAGCGGTCAACTGGGATTTGGACAGCGCGCCGACTTTGGTGGCTTCGACGTTGCCATTCTTGAAAATCATCAGCGTGGGAATGCCGCGAATGCCGAATTTGGGCGGTGTGGCCTGGTTTTCATCGATGTTCAGCTTGCACACCTTGAGGCGACCGGCATATTCCCTGGCCACTTCATCGAGAATCGGGGAAATCATCTTGCAGGGGCCGCACCAGTCGGCCCAGTAATCGACCAGAACCGGCATCGGGGATTGCAGAACTTCCTGCTCGAAGGTGTCGTCAGTGACGTAGTGGATATGTTCGCTCATGGGGGAAGTACCTCGCGGGGAGAGTGGGTAAGTGCGGGATCGTACGGGAAGGCGGGAGGGAAGCTGGGGCGCTTGGGATGGCCGTAATGCGTTGCTTCCCGCTATGCTAGCGAAAAAGTATTAGTGAGGAAAGTTATGACCTACGTTGTCACGGAAAACTGCATCAAGTGCAAGTACACGGATTGTGTCGAAGTATGCCCGGTGGATTGCTTTCATGAGGGGCCGAATTTTCTGGTGATCGATCCGGAGGAGTGCATCGACTGCAATCTTTGCCTGTCGGAATGCCCGGCCGAGGCCATTTTTCAGGAGGACGACGTGCCGGACAGCCAGCGCGGTTTCATTGCCCTCAACGCCGAACTGGCGAAGACATGGCCGGTGATTACGGAAAAGAAGGATGCGCCGGCCGATGCCGACGCCTGGAACGGCAAACCGGACAAGGCCGGCTTGCTCGAACGCTGATCACTTGCCGAGTACGGCGGCCAGAGCTTTCAGGCAGTAATCGACGTTTTCCTGGCGGGCGGCAGCGCCCATCAGGCCAATGCGCCAGATCTTGCCGGCCAATGCCCCCAGACCGGCGCCGATTTCCAGGTTGAATTCGCCGAGCAGGCGCGCACGACAGGCGGCATCGTCCACCCCGGCCGGCAGATAGACCGAGTTCAGTTGCGGCAGGCGTTCGTTTTCCGGCACGACAAAGCTCAGGCCGAGGCTTTCCAGCCCGGCTTTCAGAGCGTCATGCATAGTCCGGTGTCGCGTCCACGCGTTTTCGATGCCTTCCTCGGCCAGCATCACCAGTGCCTCGTGCAGGCCGTAGAGCGGATTGATCGGCGCGGTATGGTGGTAGGTCCGCTTGCCTTCGCCGCTCCAGTAGCCCAGCACCAGGTTCAGGTCCATGAACCAGCTTTGCACCGGCGTCTTGCGGGCGCGCACCTTCTCGATGGCGCGCTCGGAAAAGGTTACCGGCGACAGGCCCGGCGTACAGGACAGGCATTTCTGGCTGCCGGAATAGGCCGCGTCGATGCCCCAGGCGTCGATCAGCACCGGCACTCCGCCGAGCGAGGTGACGCAGTCCATGATCGTCAGCGCGCCATGTCGGCGCGCGATGGCGGCCAGCGCGGCGGCATCGGACAGCGCGCCGGTCGAGGTTTCGGCATGGACGAAGGCGAGGATCTTCGCGTCCGGGTTGCCGGCGAAGGCAGCCTCCACCTTGGCCGGGTCGACTGCCCGGCCCCAGGCATCTTCGACGACCACCGGCACGCCGCCGCAGCGCTTGACGTTCTCCAGCATGCGGCCGCCGAACACGCCGTTTATACAGACGATGACCTTGTCGCCCGGCTCGACCAGATTCACGAAGCAGGTTTCCATGCCCACCGAACCCGGGCCGGAGACCGGAAAGGTCAGCTTGTTTTCTGTCTGGAAGGCATAGCGCAGCAGCGTCTTGGTCTGCTCCATCATGTCGGTGAAGGCCGGGTCGAGATGGCCGATGGTCGGCCGCGCCATCGCGTCTAGGATGCGTTGCGGCACATCGGACGGACCGGGGCCCATCAGCGTGCGTCGCGGTGGCGTGAAGGATGCAATGGCGGGGGCAACAAGGGACATCGAAATCTCCAGGCGGGTGAATCCCGACAATTCTAGTGGGAATTAATGATTCGTTTGAATAGGTGCTTACGCATCAATCAACGCCGGTCCCGGCCACAGAAACCGGCGATAACGGCGATCGCATGCCCGCCCACGCGCCTGCAGCGAGCAGCCCGGCAAGCAGGGCCAGAAACGCTCCGTTGCCCCAGAACATGAACGGCGTCGAGCCGTGTCGCCCTTGTGCGCTGCCGGTCAATGTGGCGGCGGTGAATGGTGCCAGTTGTGCCCGCACATGACCTTTGTGATCGACGATGGCGGTGATGCCGGTATTGTTGGCGCGCAGTTGCCAGCGGCCGGTTTCCAGCGAGCGCATGGCGCCGATCTGCAAATGTTGCCAGGGCGCCCAGCTGTCGCCGAACCAGGCGTCGTTGCTGACATTGACCAGCAGCGTGGCGTCGCGCGCGGCGTGGATTCTTTCCTCGCCGAACACATCCTCGTAACAAATGTTCACCGCCAGTCGCTCGCCGGCAGCCGCCAGCGCCGGCTGGTCGGGCCGGCCGCGCGTGAAGTCGCCGAGCGGGATCGCCATCATGTCTACTGCCCAGCGGAAACCGAACGGCACGAACTCGCCGAACGGCACCAGATGCACCTTGCCATAGCGCGCCTCGGGTGAAGCGCCCAGGCTGATGACGCTGTTGTAGTAACGCGCGCTGCCGTTGGCATCAACGCCGTCGTCCTCGGGAACGCCGAGCAGAACATCGCCGTTGCGTCCTCTGGCGTGATCGCCGAGCAGGTTCAGGTAATCGCGCGGAATATCGGAGCGGAACAGAGGCAGCGCGGTTTCCGGCAGCACGATCAGTCGCGCCTCGCTGGCCAGTACCGCGCGGGCATAGTGGCGCAGCGTGTCGTCGAGTTTTTCCGGGCGAAACTTCATTTCCTGTGCGATGTTGCCTTGCACCAGCGCGATAGTGACCGGCGTGCCGGTCGGTTGCGTCCAGTCGATCTGTTGCAGCCCCCAGCCGCCAAGCCCGAGCGCGGCGAGAAAGGCCAGCGCGGTTTTCGGGCGGCTACCCGCCAGCGCCAGCGCCGCTGCGGCCAGCGCCGCCAGCAAACTCACGCCATACACCCCGAACAACGGTGCGTATCCGGCCAGCAGGCTTGCCGGCGTTTGCGAGTAGCCGAGTGCAAGCCAGGGAAAACCCGTGAAGATCCAGCCGCGCGTCCATTCCAGCAGGGCCCAGGCGGCAGGCATCGTCAGCGCGACGCGCACAACGCCAGGCGCGGTGAGTCGCGCCGCCAGCAGCAAAGCCAGGCCCGGCAACAGCGCGATGAAGGCGCAGAACAGCAAGGTCGCCAGCGCGGCAATCGGCGCCGGCATGCCGCCATAGGTCGAAATGCTGACGTAAATCCACGACACACCGGCCAGGAACATGCTCAGTCCATAGGTCCATCCCAGCCGGAAAGCACGTCCCGGTGTGACATCTCGCGCCAGCCAGAACAGCCCGGCCAGGGTCAGGATGGGCAACGGAAACCAGCCTATGGGCGCGAAGCCGAGCGGCGTCAGCGCGCCCAGCAGCGCGGCGAGGAAGAAATAATGAAGAGGGCGCATGCGGCAGGTGGTACGTCATCCCCGGCGAAAGCCGGGGTCAAGCGTCGGGTTCCAGTGTGTAGCGCGAATGTGTTTCGCCCACTGGATTCCCGCTTGCACGGGGGTGACGGAAACGATCAATTCATGTTGAACGCGACAAAGGCGATTTCATCGCCGCCCTTGATCTGTGTATCGACCTCGGCGAACTGCTTGTTGACGGTGATCTTCATGCTCGCGCGCGGTTTCTCAAACACCTGCGGCCATTCCTCGCCGCGCCTTGCCAGGTGCGCCATCAAGCCCTTCACATCCTTGATGGTCAGGGGCAGAAACATGAATTCGCTTTCGCGGTGCAGCATCTCGACCAGATGGCCGAAGTAAAGGATGGTGATTTGTTGAGTCATTCGGGTGATTGCTCAATAACAGAAATGGCCGCGATTTTACGCCGCCTATAATCCATCCCCATGACCGATCTTCTCTCCACACTCAATCCAGACCAACTCGCCGCCGTCACCGCTCCCGCTTCCGCCCTGGTTCTCGCCGGCGCCGGCTCCGGCAAGACGCGCGTTCTCACCACCCGCATCGCCTGGCTGATCCAGACCAACCAGGTTTCTCCGATGGGCCTGATGGCGGTGACTTTCACCAACAAGGCGGCGAAGGAAATGCTCACCCGCCTGACCAGCATGCTGCCGATTAATACTCGCGGCATGTGGGTCGGCACCTTCCACGGCCTGTGCAACCGGCTGTTGCGCACGCATCATCGCGAAGCCGGTCTGCCGCAGTTGTTCACCATCCTCGATTCGTCAGACCAGCTTTCCGCCGTCAAGCGCGTGCTGCGCGGGCTCAATGTCGATACCGAGAAGTACGACCCGCGCAAGGTGCAGAGCTTCATCAACCAGAACAAGGAAGCCGGCCTGCGTGCCGACAAGGTTGAAGCCTGGGATCCGTTCAGCCGGCATCTGGTCGAGTACTACGCCGAATACGATCGCCAACTGAACCGCGAGGGCGCCGTCGATTTCGCCGAACTGCTGCTGCGCGCCTACGAATTGCTGAGCCGCAACGCGATGCTGCGCGAGCACTACCAGGAGCGTTTCCGCCACATCCTGGTCGATGAATTCCAGGACACCAGCCGGCTGCAATATCTCTGGCTGAAGCTGCTCAAGGGCGAGGAAAGCGCGCTCTTCGCGGTCGGCGACGACGATCAGTCGATCTACGCCTTCCGTGGCGCCAATGTCGGCAACATGAGCCTGCTGATGGAAGAACTGGGCATCGCCGCGCCGATCAAGCTGACCCGCAATTACCGATCGGTGTCGGTCATCCTCGATGCCGCCAACGCGGTGATCAGCCACAACGAAGGTCGACTCGGCAAGGACTTGTGGACCGATGTCGGCAAGGGCGAACTGATCCGCCATTTCCAGGCCGCCGACGACAACGAGGAAGCGCGTTTTCTGGTCGAAGAAATCCAGCAACGCCGCCGAGACGGCGACGCCTACATCGACCAGGCCGTGCTGTACCGCTCCAACGCGCAGTCGCGCAGCATCGAACACGCGCTGTTCACCGCCGGCATACCGTATCGCGTCTATGGCGGCCTGCGCTTCTTCGAACGCGCCGAAATCAAGCACGCGCTGGCCTACCTGCGCCTGGCCGCATTCCAGGAAGACGACAACGCCTTCCTGCGTGTGGTCAATTTCCCTGCGCGCGGCATCGGCGCGCGCGGCATGGACGCGCTCGATAGCGAAGCGCGTGCGGCCGGTGTCAGCCTTTGGGCCGCGGCCTGCAAGGCTGGCAAGAAGTTCGCGCCATTCGTGGCATTGATCGAAGGCATGAAGAGCGAAATCGTCGGGCTGCCGCTGATGGAACAGGTCGAGCATGTCGTTGCGCGTTCCGGCCTGCTTGAGTTCTATCAGAACGAAAAGGACGGCGAAGATCGCGTCGAAAACCTGAACGAACTTGCCAACGCCGCCGCCGGATTTGCCGCTGAAGGCGACGAGCCGACGCTGGAAGCCTTCCTCGGCCATGCCGCGCTGGAAGCCGGCGAACACGCCGCCGCGCAGGGCCAGGACGCGGTGCAATTGATGAGCGTGCATTCCGCCAAGGGGCTTGAATTCCAGACCGTGTTCATCACCGGGCTGGAAGAGGGCCTGTTCCCGCATGACAACAGCCGCAACGAGGCCGATGGCCTGGAAGAGGAGCGCCGCCTGATGTATGTCGCGATCACCCGCGCCCGCCGTCAGCTCTACCTTACCCACGCCCAGCAACGCATGCTGCACGGCCAGATTCGCTTCAATCTGCCGTCGCAATTCCTTCAGGAAATCCCGGAAAACCTGGTGCGTTCGTTCTCGTTCCGCACTGCAAAACCCGCGCCGGCGCCTGCTCCAGTCCGGGTCGCCAACACCCGCGCCGAAAACTATCACCCTCGCCCGGTGCCGCGACGCGAGGCCAGCCTGCCATTCAAGGTCGGTTCGCGCGTCAATCACCCGAAATACGGTGAAGGCGTGGTAGCTGCCTATCAGGGGCAGGGTGCGGATTCGGAGATCAAAGTGATCTTCCCGAAAATCGGCGACAAGTGGTTCATTCTGGAATATGCCCGGCTGTCCGCACTCGCTTGAGCGCAGGGGCTGCAAGCCGGTTCACGCAAGGGTATTGGTCACAACTCGTCCGGAGTCGGCCCCATGTTTTCACTGCACGGTCTTGCAGGACTGGATTTTCGCGGCACCCTGGAACAACTTGCCGTATTGCCCGGCGTGACCGCGTCACGCCGCGTGCGGGCAATCGCGCATGAGGGCGAGGAAGCGTCGCCAAACTACATCACAAGGCTGGATCGACACCCCGCCGGCGGCCATGCCGGATACGACGGCGCTATCGAGAATTACCGCGACATGCTCAATCTGGATCAGGAGGGCGACCCGCTCTGCCATGCCTACCAGATCATGGCGCGCGAGGTTTTCACGCTTGGCCCGGATGCAACCGCCGCCGGCGCCTGGCGCACCCTGCTTGGGCAGGGCATACGCCAGACCCCTGTGCTGGACGCCGGCCGGCATGTCATCGGACTGGTCACCGAGCGCGACTTGCTGATTACCTTCAATCTTGAACGCAAGCAGCCGCGCGCGCCGCTGGCGCATCACGTCCGCGACGTGATGCTGTCGCCGGTGATCTGCGCCGACCCGGTCACCGACATCCGCCGCATCGCCCGTGCCATGCTGGAATTCGACCTGCCCTGCGTGCCGGTGGTGAATGAAAGCCGCACGCTGCTCGGCCTGGTCAGCCGCGGCGACATCCTGCGCGCCGTCATCGCCGACCCGCCGCTCAGCCTCTGGGTCTGATGCCGTTTTTGGGGGGCGGAATGGATTGTTGATATCTCCCTTTGCCGGCATGTCGAACAAAGTCTAGGAAGGCGAGAAAGGGGTTCGAGGCGGCATGCGTGTCTATGGCTGAAGAGAACCCGTGGTACGGCCCCCCGGTATTGCGAACGGTGCGGTGGCAGTCGCCTCATTGCGGCCATTCGACAAGCCTGGGATGAATTGCCGTAGTTCGGCCAGTTCGGCTACTGCGGCCACGGGTTCCAGGCAACACATGCGGCAGGTTTCGATCAGATACCGGCCAATGTTCAAGAACGGTGATTGAGAGGCAACTTTCCTTCGACACGGCGGACGATTTCAGCTTGTTCCTCCGTAGGCGGGAGAGAGATCGGAAGGGCCGCCAGCCGCTCAAGCTGCTCATCGTGGGCCTTGAGTTGCGAAAAATTGCTTTGCTGGCGAGCACTGGTCATGCGTTTCCCCATCTCCCTTATCGCAACTCGTACCAGACGCCCCTGCCGGCGCCGTGCTGGGTCAGGTGGCCTTGCTCCACCAACGCGCGGAAATGCTGCTTGAGCGTATTGCGATTGCCGTTGGTCAGTCGGATTGCTTCAGCCATGGTGATGCGTCCATGTTCGCGCACGAACTCGACGATCTGTAGCGAAAGCTCAGGTAGCGCGGCCAGCACCAGCTTCTCACGCTCGACCTTGCGATTGAGGCGGCGTACCTGCTCGGCAAGCGCGCGCAGGAAGAATATCAGCCATGGTTGCCAATTCGGTGTGCTGGTGCGGATCGTGCCTTGAGTCTGTCGCAATGCGAGGTAGTAGGCCTCCTTGCTTAACTCGATCACGCTTTCCAACGAGCTAAAAGGCACGTAGGCATAACCCGATTGCAACAACAGCAAGGTGGTGAGGACTCGGCTAAGCCGGCCATTGCCGTCCTGGAATGGATGAATCTCCAGGAAGACCACAACCCAGATGCCGATCAGCAGCAGCGGATGAAGCTGCGCCGTTTGGCGTTCTGCGTTGAACCAGGTGACAAGTTCGGTCATCAAGGCCGGCGTATCGAAGGGTGTCGCGGTTGCGAAGACGACGCCCAGTTGTTTCCCGTCCTCGTCAAAGGCCACCACGCTGTTGGTGGACGTTTTGTAGTTGCCCCGATGCCGGGCATCTTTCTCGCTGTAGGCCAGGAGGTCGCGGTGCAGTTGCTTGATGTGGTTCTCAGTCAGCGCGATGTCCGGCCAAGACGAAAACACCAGTTCCATGACTTCGGCGTAGCCGGCCACCTCTTGCTCGTCGCGGGTTGCGAAAGACTTGATCGGGAGATTGGACAACAGGCGCTCGACCTCGCGGTCCGACAGCCTGCTACCCTCGATGCGGGTAGATGAACCGATGCTCTCGATGGTGGCGACCCGCCGCAACGCGGATAGCCGATCCGGCGCCAGGGTGCCGAGTGCACGCCAAGCACCCTTGAACTCATCGATTCCGGCGATGAGACTCAGAATTTCGGGGGTTATCTGAACGGCGTTCGAGACGATCATGGGCACCAATACTATGCCCATTTACACCCATTTAAACAGGGAAATCTATCAAACACGGACTGCGCAACT
>CAMDGQ010000106.1 GCA_945897955.1 Tepidiphilus sp. J10
GGGAAAGCGCGGCATTATCAATGCGGAATAATTTAATGTCAATCAGACATTGAACAGGAAATTAAGCACATCGCCATCTTTGACAATATATTCCTTGCCCTCCGAACGCATTTTCCCTGCTTCCTTGGCGCCTTGTTCACCACCGAAGGCAATGAAATCTTCGAATGCGATGGTCTGAGCGCGGATAAAACCACGCTCGAAATCAGTGTGAATCACGCCTGCTGCCTGTGGCGCAGTATCACCCTTATGTATGGTCCAGGCACGAACCTCCTTCACCCCGGCGGTGAAATATGTCTGCAAACCCAGCAAGTCATAGCCGGCGCGAATCAAGCGATCAAGACCTGGTTCATGAAGCCCCATGGACTCCAGAAATTCGATCCGGTCGGCTTCTTCCAGGCTGGCAATTTCAGATTCGATTGCTGCGCACACTGCCACAACCGGTGCGCCTTCGGATTCCGCCAATATTTTCAGACGATCAAGGTGAGGGTTGTCTTCAAAGCCATCCTCGGCCACGTTTGCTACATACATAGCCGGTTTGATGGTCATCAGACAAAGCGGCGCGAGCATCGTCTTTTCATCTTCCGTCATGCTCAAGCTGCGAGCTGGCCGGGCTTCATTGAGATGCGGCATGAGCCGGTCGTACAACGCCAGCAACTTGATCGCATCCTTGTCACCGGCACGTGCCTTCTTGCTGTCGCGATGGTGCGCCTTCTCTATGGTTGCCAGATCGGCCAGCGCCAACTCGGTCAGGATAACTTCGATGTCCGCCAAGGGATCAATGCGACCCGCTACATGGATGACGTTTTCGTCTTCAAAGCACCGCACCACATTGACGATGGCATCAGTCTCGCGAATATTGGCGAGAAACTGATTACCCAGCCCCTCGCCCTTGCTCGCCCCCGCAACCAGACCAGCGATATCGACAAACTCCACGATGGCGGGTACCGCACGTTGCGGCTTGACAATCGTAGAAAGCTGGGCCATTCGAGGATCCGGGACTTCAACCACCCCGACATTCGGCTCGATCGTACAGAAGGGGTAGTTTTCCGCCGCAATGCCCGCTTTCGTCAGTGCATTGAAAAGGGTTGACTTGCCGACGTTGGGCAAACCAACGATGCCGCATTTCAGACTCATGCTGATATTTCCTTGCTCATTTATTGCGTGGCCGGCTTCACGGGGGGCTTGGTATTGGCCTGCTTCATGGCTGCGTTCCAGTCGGCCTTCTGAAACAAGGACCACAGATCGAGTCCACGCCCGATAGCATCCTCGATATCGACCTGCTCATCCCTGCGGGGGGGCTTCAGAACGAAATTGACCACTTCGTTGCGATCCCCCGGATGGCCGATGCCGATGCGCAGGCGCCAGTAATCCTGAGTACCGAGATGAGCCGATATATCCTTCAGACCATTGTGACCACCGACACCACCGCCAAACTTGAGGCGTAGCTGTCCCGGGGGAATATCCAGTTCATCGTGAGCAACCAGAATCTCGGACGGTTCGATACGGTGAAAGCGCGCAAGCGCGCCAACCGACATGCCGGAGTGATTCATGAAAACCTGGGGCATCAACAACCAGACCCGCACGTCGCGCGCATGTGCAACTCGACCATGAAAGCGGGATTCGCTGGAGAAAGTTGCGCCCAATTTGGCTGCCAGACGCTCACAAAACCAAAACCCGGCGTTATGCCGGGTTTCAGCGTATTCCGCGCCGGGGTTACCCAACCCGACGATCAGGCGAGGCTTGACCTGCATCGAATTGGATATGCGTCGTGTTCAGGAGCGCAATCAGGCTGCGGCGGTCTCGCCTTCGCCCGAAGAACCGCCACCCCGGATAGCCAGGATATTGGCAACGCCATGATCTTCGCCGCGAGCGAGAGAAGCAAACTCGACCCCTTCCGGCACCACCAGATCCGACAGATGGATCGTCTGACCGGCTTCCAGCTTGGACAGATCGACTTCGATGAACTCGGGCAGCGCACCCGGCAGGCAGAGCACTTCAGCCTCGGTAAGCAGATGGCTGACGACGCCACCGGCAAGCTTCACGCCTGGCGCGACGTCGGCATTGACGAAGTGCAACGGCACCTTCATGTGGATCTTCTGGTTTGCGTCGACGCGCTGGAAGTCAATATGCAGAACCAGCGGCTTGTACGGGTGCATCTGATAATCGCGCAGCAGCACTGATTCCTTGTTGCCATCCAGATTCAGCGTCAACACGGATGAATGGAAAGCTTCATTCTTGAGGCCAAAGTACAGTTCCTTGTGATTCAGGTCCACCGACTGGGCGGCCTGACCACTACCATAAACGATTCCTGGCACGCGTCCGGCCCGACGCAGGCGGCGGCTCGCTCCGGTGCCCTGCGTATCACGCTTGCTTGCATTGATTTCGATTTGCATGTCTTGCTCCTTGCTGTTGATAAAGAGCCCCCCGCGACCAGGCGACCCCGCTAACGAACTCGCTATTCGCTGAACAGCGAGCTCACTGAATCTTCGTCGCTGATGCGACGGATGGTTTCCGCCATCAAATTGGCGACAGACAACTGGCGAATGCGCGGCGACGCGCTGGCCTCTTCACGCAACGGGATGGTGTCGGTCACCACCAACTCGTCGAGTGCGGAATTATTCACCCGCTCGACGGCACTGCCGGAAAGGACTGCATGTGTGCAGTAGGCGATGACCTGCTTGGCGCCGTTCGCCTTTAGCGCGTTTGCCGCTTCGCACAATGTATTGGCGGTATCGACCATGTCATCCATGATCAGACATGTGCGGTCTCTCACATCGCCAATGATGTTCATCACCTTGGCCACGTTCGGCTTCGGCCGCCGCTTGTCGATGATGGCGAGTTCGCATTCAAGACGTTTGGCTACCGCGCGCGCGCGCACCACGCCGCCAACATCGGGCGATACCACCATCAGGTTGTCGTAGTTCTGCTTCCAGATGTCGCCCATCAGAATGGGCGTGGAATAGATGTTATCGACCGGTATGTCGAAAAAGCCCTGAATCTGGTCCGAGTGCAGATCCATGGTCAGCACTCGCTTGACGCCAACCACGGTCAGCATGTCCGCCACTACGCGCGCGGTAATCGGCACACGGGCGGAACGCACCCGGCGATCCTGGCGGGCATAGCCGAAATAGGGAATGGCGGCGGTAATTCGTCCGGCCGAGGCGCGGCGCAACGCATCCACCATCAGCATGATTTCCATCAGACTATCGTTGGTGGGCTGGCAAGTGGACTGGAGCACGAACACGTCCTTGCCGCGCACGTTCTCCATGATCTCGACGTTCACTTCACCATCGGAAAAGCGGCCCACGGTCGCCCGCCCCAGACGCAAATTGAGGTGACGCGCCACATCCTCGGCAAGCTTTGGATGGGCATTGCCGGTGAACACCATCAAGCTGTCATATGCCACTTCGACCCCCGGGCTGCTTCTAGCCCCCGCGCATCACACCAGCGCGCAAACTGTTAACGAAACGACCAATTCACAAAACAAAAAGCGTGCAACACAGGCTGCACGCTTATCGAGTCCGTCGCCGTGACGAACATTTATCTGGCTGGGGAGGTAGGGATCGAACCTACGAATGCCGGAATCAAAATCCGGTGCCTTACCACTTGGCGACTCCCCAATTTCTGCCTACAACCCTCAATCAGCAAACTCGAAAAGAGGATGTTGATCAAGACCGTCTGCAACAAAACCGTTCATGTGACCGGGACGCCGCGCGAAAACTTTCTCCGCCTCGGCGCGACTCGCGAAACCCGCGAAAACGCAGGCGCCTGAACCGGTCATTCGCGCGTTACCGAGACCACCGCTGTTGCATCTCAACCAGGCAAGACACTCTGCAATATCGGGGTATAGCGCGCTGGCCAGGGGCTCAAGATCATTGCGCCCAAAGCCATCAAAGAGGGCCGCGATTCTGATTGACGGCGTGTCCCGTGTCAATCCCGGATGGGCGAATATTGCCTGTGTCGATACATGCACCGGCGGCGTCAACACTATATAACTGGCCGGCGCCGGATTCCAGGGAGTCAACACCTCACCGACACCCTCGGCAAAAGCGCTGCGGCCGAACACGAACACGGGCACATCGGCGCCCAGCGCAAGCCCCAAAGACTGCAACTCGGCGCGCGGCAGATTGATGTCCCATAGCCGGTTGAGCGCCAGCAAAACGGTAGCCGCGTCGGAACTCCCACCGCCCAGACCGCCCCCCATCGGCAAGCGCTTGCTCAGTTCAATATCCACGCCCAGACGACAGCCGGCATGACGTCGCAGCAAGTCTGCCGCACGCCAGCAGAGATCCCGGCTTTCGGGTACTCCAGGAATTGGCGTCAGGAGACGGATCACGCCATCCCGTCGCGGCGTAAGATCAAGACTGTCTCCATAGTCGAGAAAGCGAAATACAGTCTGCAACAAGTGATACCCGTCCGCGCGGCGGCCAACCACATGCAGAAACAGATTGATTTTCGCAGGCGCCGGGTATTTCAATTCAATTCCCAGGAATCCACCACCAGACGAAATTCCAGCGCATCACCCCGGCG
This sequence comes from Tepidiphilus sp. J10, assembly GCA_945897955.1. Taxonomy (GTDB): domain Bacteria; phylum Pseudomonadota; class Gammaproteobacteria; order Burkholderiales; family Thiobacillaceae; genus PFJX01. The sequence continues at coordinate 4,531 of CAMDGQ010000106.1, forward strand.
TGCGATCAACTTTCCAGGCAGTGTCTTGCCATTGAATACGTCATAACGATCGAAAAGAATCTGCCAGCCATCCTGCCGAAGTTCGCCCAGATGACCATTTTCATCGGCAATGGCGTGAAATGTCGTTTCTGGGCGCGGCAGGCCTACCACCCACCAGGCCAGACCACTTAAAGGCAGTTCCATACCCAGCGCCTGCCGCACCAGTGAATCCGCATCCGCCGCGTAATAAAGCCGGCCTTCGGCATTCTTCAGTTCCATTCCGGATGGACCACTGCGCAACTCGGCCACGCCCTGCCCCAAGGGAGTCCGCAACAACAGTTCCTCATCGGCCCCGTCACGCCGCCAGGACAATCCACCGGAAAAGGACTCGTCCCCCGCCTTGACGGACACACGACCATCCAGGCGAAAGGCGACCGGCTTGGTTGAGAACGTCAGATCGACCGGTGAATGCGTCGGCTTGATGTCCGGCGAATGCGTGCAAGCTACCAATGAGGCTGTCAGGCATATCCATGCCGCGATGCCGGCGCCCCGCCGGAAGCAATGCCTCAAGGCATCAAGCGCGAAGTCGTTTCGCGCAAGCTTTCATTGTCCGGATGATTCTGCAGCGAACCTTTCCAGATTCTCTGGGCCTCCTCCTTGTCCCCCTTCATCCAGAGGGCTTCACCCAGATGAGCGGAAATTTCCGGATCGGGCTTGGCGACATGGGCGCGCCGCAGAAAATCGACCGCTTCATCGTAGCGCTTGGCCTTGAACAGCGCCCAGCCCATGCTGTCCTGGATAAAGGGATCATCCGGCTCCAGCTTCAGCGCCTTTTCCAGCAGTTCAATCGCTTCCTTGGTGCGTGGTGTTCGATCCGCCAACGTATAACCCAAGGCGTTGTATGCATGTGCCGACTCGGGCTTCAACTTGATCAAATGACGCAGATCGGTTTCCAGCATATCCAGACGATTGATTTTCTCCGCCGCCATGGCCCGGTCATAGAGCAAATCGGCGGCATCCGGCATTTTCTCAAGCGCCTTCGTCAACGCCGTGATAACCCCTGGATAATCCCTTGCTTCTCGCAGAACCTGAGCCTCGGTCTGAGCGACCTGGATGCGCCCGGCGTCATCGCTCGGAGCCAGACCGGCCAGCCATTCCAGCGCCTGCGGAACTCGCCCTAGCTTGGCCATCACCACAGCGGCGCGCAGTTGGGCATCCAGTTGCTGCCGGCTCTGCCCGACGGATTGATACCAGGTCAGCGCCTGCTCGGACCGCCCGCGTGCTTCCGCAAGCTGCCCCAGATGAAAGCGCACACCGGCTTCGTCCGGATGGCCGAGCGCCAAAGCCTTGGTCATGCTGGCCTCGGCGCTATCCAGATCATTGGTCTGCATGGCAATCAAACCGATCGCCAGATGATTCTCCGGGTTGTCCGGCATGTCCCGAACCAGAATTTCAAACTGCGCGCGCGACTCGGCAAAACGTGCCGAGCGTGCCAATTGCTTGGCATAAGCCAGCCTCACTTCGCGTTCGCCGGGAGCAGTCGCAAGAAAGTCATTGAAGAAAGTCAGCGCAGCATCATCTCCCCGCATCTGCTGAAGCACCTGCGCCTTGAACAAAGGCACCGATGCCCAGTCAGGCTTCAGGCGCATGGTTTCATCCAGTTCCGATAAAGCCCGCTCGCCTTTACCCGCATGCCAAGCCGCCTGAGCCACGGAAAAACGCGCCTCCGGCACACTCGGGTAAGCGGCGGACAGATCGGCAACCAGATCGAATATCGCCTGTTTGTCCTTTTGCCTGGCCATCAAACCATGCAACTGCATGAATACTTCCCCGCCCTTGCCGGTCTTGATCCAGGTCTGAAGATAAGGTTTGGCCTCGGCAATCCTGCCGCTATTGACCAGCAACGATGAAAGCATTTGCAGCGCTTTGGGGGAAGCGGGTTCCAGCGACTGCCACAAACGCGCGTTCTTCAACGCCAGCGTCGGATTTCGCGCGAACATCGCGACTTCGGTCGCACGCTTCGCCACACGGGCATCCCGAGTGCGCACGGCAAGATCGGTGTAGGCCTCGGCGGAGAGTCGGAGTTCGCCGCGCTGGCTGGCAATTTCACCAAGCAGGAACTGATAAAGCACCTGGGAAGTCAGCTCCTGGCGCGGCGCGGCCGGGAGTGAAATCGCGCTGGCGGGTGACGTCGGCAATATGACTGGCGACTGCGCGCACGCGGAAAGCGAAGCTGCATACAACACAACAAAACCGGGCTTAACCCATGATATAGAGGACATGACACTCACCCAGAAAGATTCAAAGCATTATGCAAGACCACCAGCGTGGTGGGAAGTTGCGCGCAACCACCGCACACAGCGGCTTAATTCATCTCCATCCGTCCCAACCACATGCCCGAACTACCCGAAGTTGAAACCGTCTGCCGCGGCCTGGCGCCACACCTGGAAAACCGGATACTGCTCGGCGCGCAGGTCAGAGAGGCGCGCCTGCGTTGGCCGGTGCCGACCAACCTCGACGACCTGACCCGAGGACAACGCATTCATCGCCTTACACGCCGAGGCAAATACCTGTTGGCGAAACTGGATCACGGCGCATTGATCATGCATCTCGGCATGTCCGGCAGTCTGCGCCTGACCAGCGTGGAAGTCGCACCGGAGAAACACGATCATCTCGATCTGCATCTGGAAGAAGGGCGCATCTTGCGCTACCGCGACCCGCGCCGCTTCGGCGCCCTGCTGTGGTGCGAGCATCCCGAACAGCACCCGTTGATTGCTCATCTCGGCGTAGAACCTCTGTCCGAAGCCTTCAACGCCGCAAGCCTGCATGCACTCTGCCGGGACAGAAAAACCGCGATCAAGCTGCTGCTGATGGATGCGCGACTGATCGTCGGGGTCGGCAACATCTACGCCAACGAATCACTGTTCCATGCCGGCATCGACCCTCGTCTGGCCGCCGGAAAGCTGAGCCGACCGCGATGCGAGCGGCTGGTTGATTCAATTCGGACAACGCTGTCGCAAGCCATTGCCGCCGGTGGCAGCACATTGCGCGACTTTGTCGATGGACATGGCAACCCTGGTTATTTCCAGCAGGGGTATTTCGTTTATGGTCGTTCCGGAGAGACTTGCCAAGTCTGCAACACGACGATCGTTCAACTCCGCCAGAGCGCACGCTCCAGCTTCCTTTGCCCGCACTGCCAACGCCGCTGAAGCCCGTCCAGCATGGCCTCTACGCCCTTTCAAGACGGGCTTTTATGCTAAAGTCGGGCCGGCAATTCCGTACCAGAAGCACCCAATCCCGGCCCTTTCCGGAGGCAGACTGATGACCACCGCATCACTCGTGAACGACTTCGAGGCGTACAACCAATGGCGCCTGGAACTCTCCCGCCGCATCGCGGAATACCGCGCCTGGTTGGGCAAGGAAGATCTGAACGACTCGCAACGCGACCTGCGGCTGCAACAACTGATCGACCGCCTCGCCGAGGACAAGCTTCATGTCGCTTTCGTCGCGGAGTTTTCGCGCGGCAAGTCCGAACTCATCAATGCCATTTTCCTGTCGGACCTGAAGCAGCGACTGCTGCCCTCCACCGCCGGCCGCACCACAATGTGTCCGACGGAGCTCCTGTACGACCCGGCGCGACCACCGATGATCGAACTGCTGCCGATCGAAACGCGCAGTTCCAACGCCACCATCTCGGAATACAAGGGTTACCCGGACGAATGGACCGTCGTGCCGATGAATACTTCTTCTGCCGAAAACGTCGCGCAAGCAATGCAGGAAGTCTGCCGGGTAAAGGCGGTGTCCGTCGATGAAGCCACCCGCTACGGCCTGTTCATCCCGGAAGATCCGCAGGCCAGCATGAATCAGAACAGTGACGGCACGGTCACCATTCCGGCCTGGCGCCACGCCATCATCAACTTCCCGCACCCGTTTCTGGAAAAGGGTCTGGTGGTTTACGACACCCCCGGCCTCAACGCGATAGGCGTAGAACCGGAACTCACTTTCAATCTGCTGCCCAACGCACATGCCGTCCTGTTTGTACTGGCCGCCGATACCGGCGTCACCAAATCCGATATCGAAGTCTGGCGCAGCCATATTTATGCCCGTGGCAAGAACCGCGGCCGTCTGGTGGCGCTGAACAAGATTGACGGGCTTTGGGACGATCTGAAAAGCGAGGCGCAAATCAACGCGGAAATCGCCGGGCAGGTCAAATCCTGCGCCGAACTGCTTGGCATCGAGGAAAGCCAGATATTCCCGGTTTCCGCACAAAAGGGCCTGCTGGCCAAGATCAGCGGCGATGAAGCCCTGTTGAAACGCAGCCGTCTGGCCGCGCTTGAACAGGCGCTGTCGGACGAATTGATTTCCTCCAAGCAATCCATCGTGCGCGACCAGACAGAAGCCGAACTGGGCGATCTGCTCGACAACAGCGTGGCGCTGGTTGAGGCAAGACAGCGCGGCATCGAGGAACAACTGAACGAACTCAAAGGCTTGCAAGGCAAGAATCAGGATGTGGTCGGCCACATCATGGCCAAGATCACGACCGACAAGGAAAGCTTCGAACGCGGCCTGCAGCAATTCCAGGCGCTACGCTCTGTTTACTCGCAGCAAAGCATCAAGCTGTTCTCGCAGATCGGCATGGACATTCTGCGCGACGAAGTTCGCACCGCGCGTGAAAGCATGGTCCAGAGCCGCTTCACCAAGGGTATCCGGGATGCCATGAGCAATTTCTTCAAGAGCGTTGACCAGCACATGGAAAAGGCCAACGAACAGATCGAGGAAATCAACAAGATGATGGATGCCATGTACCGCAAGCTCAATCTTGAGCATGGCATCAACCTGATCACCATCCCCCCCTTCTCCATGCTGCGTTACCGCAAGGAAATGCAGCGACTGGAGGAAGCCTACGACCAGCAGTTCAACACGATCTACACCTTCCTCACCACCGAGCAGTACACGTTGACCACACGCTTTTTCGAAACCCTGGCCAGCCGCGTCGTGCAGGTGTTCGAAATCCTGAACAAGGATGTGGAAAACTGGCTCAAGGCGGTCATGTCGCCGATGGAAGGCCAGGTCCGAGAACATCAGATGCAATTGCGGCGTCGCCTGGAGAGCGTCAAGCGCATCCACAAGGCAGCCGACACGCTGGATGACCGCATCGGCGAACTCGATCAGATGCTCATCGAAGTCACCCGCCAGCATGCCGAATTGAACAACCTCTCCGAAGGCATTCGCGGCGCACTCAT
>CAMDGQ010000107.1 GCA_945897955.1 Tepidiphilus sp. J10
TCGTCCGGCCGCTGGAACAGGCGCAGTTCGCAGTTGTAGGTCAGCTTGACGCTGTCGCCTGGCTGCAGCCCCGGCTTGCAGCCAACCAGTTTGGATACCGGCGCGACCACCGAGGCGGTGATGTCGTCTTCCATCTGCACTTTTTCGGCGGGAATGAAATCCTGGCGCAGTTTGAAGGTGCGCCAATGCGCATTGGCGTCGAAGCCGACGCGCAGATAACTGGCCACGATGCGGCGGCCGAACATCTTCAATTCATGTCCCGGTGCGCCATCCACCACGTCGACCGCCAGTTGCTGGTGCCAGTCCTCGCCCCAGTCCGGCCGGTAGAACCGTTTGATCAGGAACACCAGCGCCAGGATGCGCGGCGGGATGCTGTTCAGCCAGGCGTTGTACTCGGCGGTGAAACTCGACGACGGCGTCAGCATCTTGATCACCGAACCGAGGCTGCGTTCCATGCACAGCGGCTTGCGCTCGGCATCGCGATCCTCGTTCTCGAAACCGGCCAGGAAACGACGGCTGAAATCATGTTCAAAGATGCCGCGCACGCGCGCCAGATCCTGCTCCATATGGTCGATGAACAGTGGGCCGTAGATCACCGCATCTTCCAACGACTTGGAAATCTCCGACTTGCCGCCACCGGAAACGGTGCAGGGTTTGTGGCAGAAAGTGCCTTCCGGATCGATGCCGATCAAGCGCCAGGAAGGCGCGCCGGGATGCGCGCGCATCTCGACCTTGTAGCCGTTCGGCTGCATGTACAGCTTTTCCGGCATCAACCGAATCTGATGCGTTTTGCCGTCGCGCTCCCAACTGATGCTCTGCGCGTTGAGGTCAAACCGCACCGCCTGCGGCACATAAACAATGTCCGGATAAGTTAGATCGACGGCATGACCTTCCGGCATCAGGCGCATGAACTGGCCATAGCGCGCCAGCATGTCCTGGAACGAATAGCCTGGCACCCGGGTGCGGCTGTCGACGCCGTATTCCTCACCGTGATTGCGGCACTGGAACAACAGCGCACCGCCGGCATGCTCTTCTTCCGCCAGGCCATACAGATTGGCGGCGAAGCTGATCTGGGTTTTGACTTCCTTCTTGCAGTAACCAAAGTAGTTGTCAGCCAGGATGGTGACCATGACGCCGCTGGCATCGCGCGCGGTCAGCTTGAATGCCTGGCCATCGTTGTAGCGCTCGTCCGGCTGTTGCCAGCACATGCCGTCGCGGCGCTGGCGTTCGCTCGCCGCATCCCAGTGCGGCAGGCCGAGTTCGCGCTTGGTCAGGGTGACCAGATGCGGTGCCAGCACGACGCAACCGGTGTGTCCGCTCCAGTGTTCCACATCCAGGCTGGCATCGTATTCCGGCAGCGAGGGATTGCCGCCGTTGCCAAATACCGTCTCAACAAAATCCAGGTTGCTGACCAGATTGCCCGGCGCGAAGAAGCGGATTTCCATGCTCTTGTAAGGTGCCACACCGGGAATCGCCGGGCAGATCACCGGCCGCAGCAACAGCGACACAAACATGCGCGAAGGTTGCGGCTGATTCACCGTGTAGGGCAGCGTCATCAAATCCTGCGGCGGCTCGAAGGCGAGACTAAGCATGCGGGCGTAAACCTCGCGCGGCACCGCTTTCTTGTCGCCAGGAATCGGCAGACCACCCTCAGCGACGTGGAACAGGCCGTGCGTTGTGCGACGGTCGCTCGCCGGGTTGTGCAGCACGCCCTGGCGCACGCGGAAGCTGGAGACGATGTCGGAATGAAACACATCGGCATCGACCGGCAACGACAACTCGCGCGCCAGGCCCTCATGATCAAGGATGAACGACTGTCCGGGCAGTTGCGGCATTTTCTCGACGCCGGCCAGATAGCGTTCGAGGAAATCCTGGATGCGCCGATCCGGCGGACTTAGGTAATTCGACAACAGCCAGTTCTTGGCGCGATAGGCCATCAGCAGATCATGCGCGACATCCATGAACTCATCGCTCTCCTGGCCGCGTACCGCCGGCTGCCCGGACGAGGCCAGCTTGAGGTTGATGTACAGGCGCAGGTTGTCCTTCTGACGTTGCGCTTCCTGCATCGGATCGAGCGTGAACTCGTTGAGTTTGTTCATGATGATTCCTGATAAGCCTGATAAAAGCGTCAATTGCGCCGGTCGAACCGACGCGCAGAAATTGCGTTCAAGCAACCAAAAACGCGCTCGAAATTGGTGCATAGCATAACGGATGCGGCAGTAGCAGGCTCTTCAGCCGCCGCAGGTTCAACCTGTTCGAGCTCAACTGAAGTGTTCATCGCATTGCAATCCATAGCCTGGCTTTGCGGCTCTTCTTCGTCGAACTCAAAACCCAGCAAAATGGATGCCAACCCGCGAATAATCTGGTTGCCCGCCACAATACCCAGGACTCACAAGGCTTTCATGCAGATTTCCCCCGCCTCAACCTGGCCGCAGATTAGAACGTCAGCGCACCAATGCGATGCAGCGTGGCGGCAATCTGTGCCAAATGTGCGCAGCAACTCGGGCAATCTGGTGATCAGCCCGCCCATCCAAGGCAGTCAGCTAGCAGCATGCACTGTCAATCCCGACATCTGGCGCTTGGTTGTGCCACGCCAGAGCAAGCCTCGGCATCAGGTTGAGGCAAAAATCACGCATTGAAATACGCACGATACATGTCTAGCATTTCACGCATTAACCATGTTAATTCCTCTCCTATGGCAAACACACCGCAAACTGTAGACAACGTTCGGCGCGCCACCAATGTATCGATCAACGCACAATTGCTCGCTGAGGCGCGGACGTTGGAAGTTAACATCTCGCGCGCGGCGGAACAGGGTCTGGCTCGGGCCATTGCCGAACGTCGCGCGGCGTTGTGGCTGGAGGAGAACCGAGCCGCGCTGGAGAGTTCCAATGTCTATGTCGAGCAACACGGTTTACCGCTGGCGCAATATCGGAGCTTCTGATGGCGCGTTTTGACGTTTATCGAAACCCCGATGGCACAGGTTTCCTGCTCGACATTCAGGCCGATTTGCTGTCGCATCTCAACACACGGGTAGTCGTGCCCTTGCTGCCGCTGTCAAAGGCACCCCAACCGGCGCGCATACTCAACCCTTGTTTCATCGTCGCGGAAGAAACCCTGGTAATGAGTACGCAATTCATGGCCGCGGTTCCCGCCAATATCCTGAAACACCCATTGACCAGCCTGAGCGGGCAGCGCGATGACATCGTTGCCGCCATTGATCTACTGATGCAGGGTTTCTGAACAAGCCACAAACGCGGGATTTTCCCCGCCACGCACGCAGGTGACGCAGCTTGCGGGCTCGCATGAACAACAACGCGGCATATTCGCTTGGCTTCACAAATCGGCCCCGACTGGCCAGGCCGCTTCGGTCAAATAGGCTGAATCGCCCGGCGCAATTACAATGTCGCCTCTCCCGAGAAATGCCCCCATGTCCGACCACTTCGATCCCGAACTTACCGCCCTGAAACTGCCACCGCATTCGGTTGAGGCGGAGCAATCCGTGCTGGGCGGCTTGATGCTGGAGAACACCGCCTGGGAACGGGTAGCGGACCTGATCAACGAGCAGGATTTCTATCGCGCCGACCACCGCGCGATCTGGCGACAGATCACCCGTCTGATCGACGCCAACAAGCCGGCCGACGTTGTCACCGTGGCGGAAGCGCTGGAATCGTTCGGCAAGCTGGATGAAACCGGCGGCCTCGGCTATCTCGCCGCACTGGCGCAGAACACGCCGTCCGCCGCCAACATCAGGCGCTATGCCGAAATCGTGCGTGAGCGCGCGGTGCTGCGCAAACTGGTGGAAGTGGGCGCCGAAATTTCCGAATCCGCCTTCAGCCCTGCCGGCCGTAGCGCAGCGGAAATCCTCGACCAGGCCGAAGCCAAGGTATTCGAAATCAAGGAAGCCGGCGCAAAGACCACGCAGGGTTTCCAAGCCGTGCAGCCGCTGCTGATGGAAGTCGTCACCCGCATCGACGAACTCTACAACCGCGACAACCCGAGCGAAGTCACCGGTGTGCCGACCGGCTTCGTCGATCTCGACACCAAGACCTCCGGCCTGCAGCCGGGCGATTTGATCATCGTCGCCGGCAGACCGAGTATGGGAAAAACGGCCTTCAGCCTGAACATCGCAGAAAACGTCGCGCTCGACTCGAACATGTCGGTCGCGGTGTTCAGTATGGAAATGGGCGCCGCGCAACTGGTCATGCGGATGCTGGGCTCGGTCGGCCGGCTGGATCAGCACAAGTTGCGCACCGGCCGCATTGGCGAGGACGACTGGCCGCGCTTGACGCACGCCCTCGGCCGATTGAATGAAACGCCGTTCTTCATCGACGAATCACCCGGCCTGTCGGCGATGGAGGTGCGCGCCCGCGCCCGCCGGCTGGCGCGGCAATGCAAGGAAGACCGGCCGCTCGGTCTGATCGTGCTCGACTACATCCAGTTGATGTCCGGCAGCAGCAGCGGCCAGAGCGAGAACCGGGCGACGGAAATCTCGGAAATCTCGCGTTCCCTTAAAGGCCTGGCGAAGGAACTCCACGTCCCCGTCATTGCCCTGTCGCAGCTCAACCGTTCGCTGGAACAGCGCCCGAACAAGCGTCCGATCATGTCCGACCTGCGCGAATCGGGCGCCATCGAACAGGATGCCGACGTGATTCTGTTTATCTACCGCGACGAGGTTTACAACCCGGACAGCCCGGACAAGGGCACCGCCGAGATCATTATCGGCAAGCAGCGTAACGGCCCGATCGGCACGGTGCGGCTGACCTTCCTCGGCGAATACACCAAGTTCGAGAGCTTTGCCGGTGGCGGCGGTGGCGGTTATGGCGACTGAATCCGTGGGTGCGAATTCATTCGCACAGAACAATGTCGATGTGCGAATGAATTCGCACCCACGCCGACCATGACGCGTCCGCTGATCGCCCGCATCGATACCGCCGCCCTGGCGCACAACCTGGGCGTGGCGCGAGCCGCCGCACCGAATTCGCGCATCCTGGCAGTGGTCAAGGCCGATGCCTATGGCCACGGCCTGAGCCGGACGGCGCGGGCATTGCGCGCCGCCGATGGCTTCGCGGTGCTGCGCCTAGAAGAGGCGGCGCAACTGCGCGGCGAGGGCTACAGCCATCCCATCGTCTTGCTGGAAGGTTTTTTTCATCCCGACGAACTGCCCGAAATCGCGCGCCTGCGTCTGCGCCCGGTCATTCATCGCTCCGATCAGCTCGATATGCTGGCGCGCGCACGCCTTGCGCAGCGCGTTGATGTGCTGCTCAAGCTGAACACCGGCATGAACCGTCTCGGCATCAACCCGAAGCGCCTGCTGGAAATGCTGGCCGCGCTGCGCGCCGCGCCGCATATCGGCGGCATCACGTTGATGACCCATTTCGCCAGTGCGGATGAGGATGACGCCAGCGTCGAGCGGCAATTGGCGAGCTTTCAGACCGCCACGCGCGATCTCGGCCTGCCGGCCAGCCTGGCCAATTCCGCCGCCATCCTGCGCCATCCGCAAACCCACGCCGATTGGGTGCGGCCCGGCATCATGCTGTATGGCGCTTCGCCGTTCATTGAACATAGTGGCGAAGCCCTCGGCCTGCTGCCGGTGATGACGCTGGAAAGCAGGCTGATCGGCATTCAGTTCGTGCGCAAGGGCGAAGGCGTCGGCTACGGCGCGCGCTATATCGCCGAACGCGACATGAAAGTCGGCATCGTCGCCGCAGGCTATGCCGACGGCTACCCGCGCCACGCCGATACCGGCACGCCGATTCTGGTTGGCAACCAGATTACCCGTACGCTCGGCCGCGTTTCGATGGACATGCTGAATGTCGATCTGACGCCCGTACCCACGGCGCATATCGGCAGCGCGGTCACGCTCTGGGGAAGCGGCCTGCCGGTGGAACACGTCGCCGCCGCCGCCGGCACGATCTCCTACGAACTCCTCACCGCCCTGGCGCCGCGCGTGCCGGTGGAAGAAACATGAACCGCATCCCTTACCATGACCGCACACATTGATGGGCCCGCTGCGCTTGGCCCATCCTACGAATTAACTCATCCCCATTTCAGGCATGTCCGACATCCTCAACATAATCCTCGCTAAAACGTGCCGAGCCGCTTGTAGCCTCCCGTAGCCCATCACCAGTTCACATTGATGGGCCCGCTACGCTTGGCCCATCCTACAAATTAACTCATCCTCCATTTCAGCCATGTCCGACATCCTCAACAAAATCCTCGCCACCAAAGCCGAAGAAATCGCCCTCGCCAAACGTGCCGAGCCGCTTGAAGCGTTGCGGGAAGCGGCCGAGTGGATGCCGCCGGCGCGCGATTTCGTCGGCGCGATCCGCGCGAAGATCGCGGCACATCAGCCCGCTGTAATCGCCGAAATCAAGAAGGCCAGTCCGAGCAAGGGCGTCATCCGCTCAGATTTCCAGCCTGCCGGGATCGCCGCCAGTTATGCAGCCGGCGGCGCAGCCTGCCTGTCGGTGCTGACCGACCGCGAATATTTCCAGGGTTCGCCGGAATACCTGAAGGCAGCGCGCGACGCCTGCGATCTGCCGGTGCTGCGCAAGGATTTCATGATCGACCCGTATCAGGTCTATGAAGCGCGCGCGATGGGCGCCGACTGCATCCTGCTCATCGTCTCGGCCCTTAGCCTGGCGCAGATGCAGGAACTGGAAGAGATCGCCGACAGCCTCGGCATGGCGGTGCTGGTGGAAAGCCATGACGGCATGGAACTGGAAATCTCGCTGCACCTGAACACGCCGCTGATCGGCATCAACAACCGCAACCTGCGCACCTTCGAGACCCGTCTGGAAACCACCATCGACCTGATGGACGAGATTCCGGCCGATCGCATCGTGGTCACCGAGAGCGGCATCCTGACACCGGCTGGCGTCGCGCTGATGCAGGCACATGACGTCAATGCCTTCCTGGTCGGCGAAGCCTTCATGCGCGCCGACAACCCCGGCGCGGAACTCGCCCGCCTGTTTGCCGGTCAGGGCAAGTGATGTTGCCGGATGCAGGGTGCGCCATGCGCACCGCCTCAGTGAACAGGTGCGCGGCGCACCCTACTTGAACCATCTCACCCATGACCTCCCGCAAACGCTGGCTGCTCACCGTCGTCGTCCTCGCTCTGGCCGCAGCCGCCCTGGCCGTCTGGCAACCCTGGAAAAAATCCGCCACCGCGCCGCAATATCGCTTCGCCAAGGTTGAACGCGGCGCGCTGTCGGCCGCCGTTTCCGCCAGCGGCACGCTGAGCGCGCTGGTCACCGTGCAGATCGGCTCGCAGGTTTCCGGGCTGATCAAGGAAATCAAGGCCGACTTCAACAGCCCGGTGAAGCAGGATCAGGTCATCGCGCGGCTCGACCCGGAGTCGTTCGAATCGCGTGTCGCCCAGGCCGAAGCCGATCTGAAGGCTGCCGAAAGCGCAACCGAAGTCGCGCGAGGCAACCTCATCGTGCGCCAGGCCGAGATCAACAAGGCGCGCATCGTGCTCGACGAAGCGCTGCGCAACCTAGAACGCAAGCGCGGCCTGATCGCGCAGGGTTTTCTCTCCGCAGCCGAACTCGATACCGCCCAGAGCGGCGCCGAAACCGCACGCGAGCAACTCAGCCTGGCCAAGGCCGATGCCGGTGTCGCCGGCGCCCAGGTCGCCAACGCGCAAGCCCAGGCCGGCCAGCGCCGCGCCGCGTTGAAGCAGGCGCGCATCGAACTCGAACGCACGGTGATCCGCTCGCCGGTCGATGGCGTCGTGATCAGCCGCAATGTCGATGTCGGCCAGACCGTCGCCGCCTCGTTCCAGGCGCCGGTGCTGTTCACCATCGCGCGCGATCTGCGCCAGATGGAAGTCAACGTGGCGGTGGATGAAGCCGATGTCGGCCGCGTCCAGACCGGCCAGAAAATGCGCTTCACCGTCGACGCGTTTCCCGGCGAACGCTTCATGGCCCGGGTCACCCAGATCCGCAAGGCGCCGCAGACCAACAACAACGTGGTCACCTACAGCGTCATGGCGACGCTGGACAACCCCGATCTGAAGCTGCTGCCCGGCATGACCGCCAGCGCCCGCATCCTGACCGAAGAACGCAAGGGCGTACTGAAACTGCCCAACGAGGCGCTGCGCTTCCGCCCGGTCCAGGCCGATGGCGCGCCGATCAAGCTGGAAGTGCGCGGGCGCGAGGACGGCCCCGGCATCCCCGGCCGCGTCTGGGTGCTGAAAGACGGCAAGCCGGCGCCGGTTTCGGTGCGCCTGGGCGTCAGCGACGGCAAGAACACCGAAATGCTGAAAGGCGATTTCGGCAAGGACAACGCCGAAGGCAGCGAAATCATCCTCGGCCAGATCGAAGGCAACGGCGCCAATGGCGCCAAGCCGGCGCGTCCGTTCGGCATGGGGATGTAATCGATGCGAAAACCCCATCGCGTAGGGTGCGCCATGCGCGCCGGTCGGTTCGTCGGCGAGGATCAGCGGCGGTTCGTTTACCAGCGCGCGGGCGATGGCGACGCGTTGCTGCTGGCCGCCGGAGAGTTGCATCGGGCGATGCCCGGCGCGTTCGGCGAGGCCGACCTTGGCGAGCTTTTCGCGCGCGCGGCGATGCCGTTCGCTTGCCGGTACGTTGGCGTAAAGCAGGGGCAGTTCGACGTTTTCCTGCGCGCTGGCGCGGCCGAGCAGGTTGAAGTTCTGGAACACGAAGCCCATGCGACTATTGCGAATCCGCGCGAGCTGGTCGGAATCCAGCCCGGTGATGTCCTCGCCGGCCAAGGAATAGCGGCCGGCGCTGGGCATATCGAGGCAGCCGAGCAGGTTCATGAAGGTCGATTTGCCGGACCCGGACGGCCCCATGACGGCGACGAATTCACCCTGCTCGATGCTCAGGCTGACGCCTTGCAGCGCGGGGACGGTGACTTCGCCAAGCTGGTAGTGGCGGGCGAGGTCGCTGACTTCGATCAGCTTTGCAGGGGGCGCCATTTACCGTGGACCGGTGCGCATGGCGCACCCTACGCGATGGGGTTTCCGCATCGATTACATCCCCATGCCGAACGGCCGCGCCGGCTTGGCGCCATTGGCGCCGGCGCCTTCGATCTGGCCGAGGATGATTTCGCTGCCTTCGGCGCTGTCCTTGCCGAAGTCGCCCTTCAGCATTTCGGTGTTCTTGCCGTCGCTGACGCCCAGGCGCACCGAAACCGGCGCCGGCTTGCCGTCTTTCAGCACCCAGACGCGGCCGGGGATGCCGGGGCCGTCCTCGCGTCCGCGCACTTCCAGCTTGATTGGTGCGCCATCGGCCTGCACCGGGCGGAAGCGCAGCGCCTCGTTGGGCAGTTTCAGCACGCCTTTGCGTTCCTCGGTCAGGATGCGGGCGCTGGCGGTCATGCCGGGCAGCAGTTTCAGGTCGGGGTTGTCCAGCGTTGCCATGACGCTGTAGGTGACCACGTTGTTGTTGGTCTGCGGCGCCTTGCGGATCTGGGTGACCCGGGCCATGAAGCGTTCGCCGGGAAACGCGTCGACGGTGAAGCGCATCTTCTGGCCGGTCTGGAC
>CAMDGQ010000108.1 GCA_945897955.1 Tepidiphilus sp. J10
CGTCGAGGGCGTGCAGAAGGCGCGGCCGGGCATGGCGGTCAGCGCGGTGCCGGCAAAAACCAGCGCCGCGAAGTAGGAGTACGGCATGCTGCCCCGCTTCTTCATCGATCGACCCATCTTCGCCTGGGTCATTGCGCTCTCCATCCTGCTGGCCGGCTTCCTGGTCATGCCGAAATTGCCCATCTCGCAATACCCGGAAGTTGCCCCGCCCGCGCTGGCGATCACCGCCGTCTATCCCGGCGCCAGCGCGCAGGTAGTGGAGGATTCGGTGACCACGCTGATCGAGCAGGAAATGAACGGGCTGGAGCATCTGCTCTATCTCGAATCGAGCAGCGATGCCTCCGGCGTGCTGACGCTGACCCTGACCTTCGCCTCCGGCACCAATCTGGATATTGCCTCGGTGGAAGCGCAGAACCGGGTGAAGCGGGTCGAGGCGCGGCTGCCGGAAGAAGTCCGCCGGCAAGGCATCACGGTGGCCAAGTCGCGGCGCAATTTCCTGATGTTCCTGACCATTTTCTCGCCGGACCAGAGTCGCAACGCGATTGATCTGGGCAGTTTCACCGCCGCCAACGTGCTGGAGAATCTGCGCCGCGTGCCTGGCGTCGGCGAGGCCACCCTGTTCGGCACCGAGTACGCCATGCGCATCTGGCTCGACCCGCTCAAGCTGGCCAGCTTCAACATGACGCCGGGCGAAGCGCTGAAGGCGGTGCAGGCCCAGAACGTACAACTGGCCACCGGCGAACTCGGCCAGTTGCCGGCTCCGCGCGGCCAGGAACTGGCGGCCACCGTCATTACCCAGGGCAGGCTTTCGACGCCGGAGCAGTTCGGCGACATTCTGTTGCGTACCGCCTCCAGCGGCGCGGCTGTGCATCTGAAGGACGTGGCGCGGATCGAGCTCGGCGCGCAGGACTACAGCGTGCAGGCGCGCCTGAATGGCCGCCCCACTGCCGCCGTCGGCATCAAGCTCGCACCCGACGGCAACGCGCTGGAAACCGCCGCCGCCGTGAAGGCGCGCATGGCGGAACTGGCCAAGTTCTTTCCCAAGGGCGTGAGTTGGGATGTGCCTTACGACACCTCGCGCTTCGTCGAAATCTCCATCCGCGAAGTCGTCAAAACCCTGGCCGAAGCCTTTCTGCTGGTGTTTCTGGTGATGTGGCTGTTTTTGCAAAGCCTGCGCGCGGCGATCATCCCGACCATCGTGGTGCCGATTTCCCTGGTCGGCACGCTGGTCGGCCTGTACCTGCTCGGCTATTCGATCAATGTGCTGACCCTGTTCGCGATGGTGCTGGCGATCGGCATCGTCGTCGATGACGCGATTGTCGTGGTGGAAAACGTCGAACGCATCATGGCCAAGGAAGGTCTGGCGGCGCGCGAAGCGACCTCGAAAGCGATGGGCCAGATCTTCGGTGCGATCGTCGGCATCACCGTCGTGCTGTCGGCGGTGTTCGTGCCGATGGCCTTCTTCAGCGGCTCGGTCGGCGCCATCTACCGCCAGTTTGCGGTGACGCTGGTGATGACCATGGGCTTCTCGGCGTTGCTCGCAATCACGCTCACCCCTGCCCTGTGCGCCACATTGTTCAACGGCATGACGCGTGAACAGATGGAACATCACAGCGGCTTCTTCGGCTGGTTCACGCGCTTTTTCAATGGCACGACCACGCGTTACATGAACGGCGTCGGCGGCTTCATGAAGCGCCCGCTGCGTGCGATTCTGTTGTTCCTTGCCATCGCCGGCGCCGCATTCCTGCTGCTGGCCCGTATGCCCACCGGCTTCCTGCCGGACGAAGATCAGGGCTATCTGATCAGCATCGTGCAACTGCCTTCCGGCGCAACGCAGGAACGCACCGTGCAAGTGCTGTCCGGCATGGAACAGCACTTCCTGAAGCAGCCGGAAGTCGCCAAGGTGGTCGGCGTCGCCGGTTTTTCGTTCTTCGGCAAGGGCCAGGACGCGGCCATCGCCTTCGTCCGACTGAAAGACTGGGACGAGCGCACCGGCGCCAACGACCACGCCCTGAAAGTGGCGCAGCGCGCCAACATGGCCTTGTTCAGCATCAAGCAGGCGATGATCTTCGCGCTGAATCCGCCGCCGATTCCCGAACTGGCGGCGGTCGGCGGTTTCGACTTCCGCTTGCAGGATCGCGGCGGCCTCGGCCGCGAAAAGTTGATGGAAGCGCGCAACATGGTGCTCGGCATGGCCTCACAGGAGCCGCGTCTGGCCGGCGTGCGACCGGAAGGCAAGGAACCGGCGACGCAGTTGCTGCTCGACATCGACCGCGTGAAAGCCGCCAGCCTCGGCATCGACCTGGGCGAACTGAACCAGACTCTGGCCGTTTCGCTCGGCTCGGCCTATGTCAACGACTTCATCCGCGAGGGCCGTGTGTTGCGCGTGGTGATGCAGAACGACGCCGGCGCGCGCGCAACCCCGGAGGGCCTGCTGAGCTTGCGGGTACGCACCGCGAAAGGCGGCATGGTGGCGCTGTCGGAAATCGCCACACCGCGCTGGGTGGTGGGTCAACCCAAGCTGGATCGTTACAACGGCGTGCCGGCGATGAAGATTGCCGGCTCTCCGGCGCCCGGCAGCAGCACCGGCGAAGCCATGCAGGCGATGCAGGAGATCGCCGCCAAACTGCCGCCCGGCATCGGCTTCGAATGGTCCGGCACATCGTATGAGGAACGCCTGTCCGGTTCGCAGGCGCCGATCCTGTTCGCGCTGTCGATCATCGTCGTGTTCATGTGCCTGGCGGCTTTGTACGAATCCTGGACCGTGCCGCTGGCCGTGCTGCTGGTGGTGCCGATGGGCGTGTTCGGCGCCGTGCTGGCGGTGACGCTGCGCGATCTGCCGAACGACGTGTACTTCAAGGTCGGCCTGATCGCGATCATCGGCCTGTCGGCGAAGAACGCGATTCTGATCGTCGAATTCGCGCGCCAGCTGGAAGCCCAGGGCAAGGGCACGCTGGAAGCCGTCACGGAAGCCTGCAAACTGCGTTTCCGACCGATCATCATGACCTCCATCGCGTTCATCTTCGGCGTGCTGCCGCTGGCCATTTCCAGTGGCGCCGGCGCGGCCAGCCGGCAGGCCATCGGCACCGGCGTCATGGGCGGCATGATCGCCGCCACGGTGCTGGCGGTGTTCATCGTGCCGGTGCTCTATCTTCTGGTGCGCCGCCTGTTTCCCGGACCGATTCGCTATCACGGCGCCGCCGTGCATGGAGATGACCATGCGTAAGACCGTGCTGTTTTTCACCGTTATCGGACTGGCCGGGTGCGTCACCCTGCCGCCGATGAAAACATTGCAAACCGAGTTGCCGGCGGCCTGGCAGGACAGCGGCCAGGCCAAAGCGCCGGACAACGTCGCGGTGGCATGGTGGCATGCCTACAACGACCCCACCCTGGACACGCTGATGACCGAAGCGCTGGCCCACAACCGCGACTTGCACCTGGCCGCCGCGCGTATCGAGGAAGCGCGCGCCAATCTGGGGCTGACCGAAGCCGACCGTTATCCCGAAGTGCAGGTTGGCGCCGATGTCGGACGCTCGAAAATCACCGGCAAGGGCAGCACCCCGCTGCCCGCCGGCACCCCGCTCGCCAGCAACCGCTTCAAACTCAACCTGCAAGCCGCCTGGGAAGTCGATCTCTGGGGTCGCTACCGGGAAGCCAGCGCCGCCGCGCGCGCCAACCTGCTGGCGACGGAATATGCGCGCCACGCCATTCAATCCAGTCTGACCGGCACGCTGGCGCAAGGCTATTTCGACCTCGCCGCGCTCGACGCCAACATCAAACTGGCACAGGACACGCTGACCAATCGGCGCGAAGCGGTGAAATTGCATCGCCTGCGCTTCGAGGCCGGCATCACTTCCGAGCTGGTCCTGCGCCAGGCCGAGGCGGAACTGGCCAGCATCGAAGCCAACCTGGCTCAACTCGGCCAGCAGACTCGACGCCAGGAACTGGCGCTGGCGCTGCTGCTCGGCCGCGAACCGCGCGCGATCCTGCAAACCGACATCGCACGCGGCGGCGGACTGTTCAAACTCGCCGTGCCGCCCGCCATCCCGGCCGGCTTGCCGTCCGACCTGCTGCAGCGCCGCCCCGATCTGCGCCAGGCCGAACAGAACCTGCTGGCCAGCCAGGCGCGCATCCGCGAAGCCGGCGCAGCGATCTATCCGAACCTGTCGTTGACTGCCAACCTGGGCACGGAAAGCAAAGCGCTGGCCGACCTGTTCTCCGGCCCGGCCGGCATCTGGGGCCTAGCGGCCGGATTGAGCCAGACGCTGTTCAACGCCGGCCGCACCGAAGCGGCGGTACAAGCTGCCGGCGCACGCCAGGATCAGGCCTTGATCGCCTATGAACAGGCTGTTCAGGTCGCATTCAAGGAAGTTCTGGATGCCCTGGTGGCACACCGCCAGGCAAGGGAAATCGGCCTCGCCGAAGCCGACCGGACCACGGCGCTGAAACGCGCGGCGGAACTGGCCGACCTGCGTTTTCAGAATGGCGTATCAAATTATCTCGAAGCCCTCGACGCGCGCCGCAATCTGTTCCAGGCCGAACAGGGCGGCATCGAAGCCCGCCGCGCGCAGCTCGCGGCTACCGCCGATTTGTTCAAGGCGCTCGGGGGCGGATGGGAACCGTGATCGGCTCCGGGTCAGCCGGAAGCACTCCGTGAAATAACCGTAGGGTGGATCAGCGCAGCGCATCCACCCAGCCGCGTACAGCAAAGGTGGATGCGCTGCGCTTATCCACCCTGCGACTTCACCCTCTGGATAAGTGGTTCCGGACGTAAAACATTGTGTCTCCGCCAACGGCCGCAAACTGTCGGTCAACGGCCATAGACCTGAAATGCTGGCTGAATAACATCTTGTCACTTCAGGCTATAGCAGCACCCGACCCAATCCAGCTATCCAGAACACCAATAACCATCGGACGCTTTTGAGCAGGAGAACCGCCGATGGTTATTGATCCGGTACGAATACTCCTGAACACTAAACTGTGTGAACCTCGATGCGTGGTCAGTGGGAGCCATCCCAGCCCGGGATGTTCTCGCGTGCTGCGAATATTTCAGCGCATCACTTCAGAATGATTCTGAAATGTCGATATGGTGCATTGTTGGGATGGCCAGCAGCTTCAAACGCGGTACGTCATCGCTATGATTTATTTGTATGCGCTGGTTTCCTGAAACCGCCCGCATAGAATTAAATATCAGAGGGTGGAGTAATGAGAGACACCAGATACAGAACCCAGGCGGCATTCACCTTGGTCGAGTTGATGATCGCAATTCTGGTATTAGCCGCCTTGGCGGCCATTGCCATCCCCAGTTATCGGGAACACATCGAGCAGGCGAAAAGAAGCCAAGCGATTCGGGATATAGCTGAAATAGGCATGATGATCGAGCGTTTCTACAGCCTGAACCAGACTTATCCGGCCAATCTGGCCGCTCTCGGCGCCGGTGTTCCGGCTACCGACCCATGGGGTAATGCCTATGGCTACCTGGCTATCGACGTGAACCCGGCGCCCAATCAAGGGAACGTCCGCAAGGACAAGAACCTCAATCCACTGAACAGTGATTACGACCTCTACAGCATGGGTCCGGATGGGCAGACCCAGAAACAGCTGACCGCAGCCAAGGCGCGGGACGACATCGTGCGTGCAGGAAATGGGAGCTTCATCGGTTTGGCCTCGGAGCACTAAATGGCGTTTCAGGCGCACCTGAAGAACCGGGTCGGCCGGCGCCTGTTCATCCGTTTTCTGCTTGCCGCCATGCTCCCCATGGTTGGTCTGTCGTTGTTCACCTATCAATACGTTAGCCAACTGCTGCTGGACAATGAATACAGTCGTCTGAAACAGGACAGCAAGGCATATGGCATGTCCCTCATCGAGGGGCTGAATGCACGCACCAGCCAACTCAATCACCTGATCAGCCACTCCCCGGACCACCCAGTCAGGCCCAATGAATTCGATGGGTTTACCAACCTGACGCGACTTCCGGTCGATGCAGTCCCGGACTTGTCGGAGGCATACCGCCACCATCTTGCCCAGGGCCGGCCTTTGCTCAGACTTGGGCTGGACAAGCCCACCATGTTGTTGGTCCAAGACAGGGAAGGACATGTAATCGCCGGCTCCATCGACGCCCAGTCCTTATGGAAAAACGACACTGCACCGGAAAATTATTGTGTGATCGATACGGAACACAGGCTCCTGTTTTGCACGCCTGAATTGTCCCCGCCCGATCAGGCAGCCTGGCCGCAACTGCAAAGCAGCATGAACGCCGGGGTATTTCCCTGGCGGGTGGATGGCAGGGACTACCTCGGCGCCTATTGGCAGGCAAGACTGACAGTGGCGTACAACCACCCGGGGTTCATCATTTTGGTGGCCTCCCGCAAGTCGGATGCCCTGGCAGATCTGGCTTATTTCAGGATTGTGTTTCCGGCAACTGTCATCCTGGCGCTGGCGCTGGCAGCCGGGTTGGCCAGCAACCAGATCCAGCGCCAGATGAGGCCGCTGGAGCGATTGAACGAGGGTACACGTCGATTGGCGGCGGGGGATTTCGACTCGCCAGTACCGGAATTGGGAGCGGATGAGTTCGGCAGCCTTGGCAAGGCTTTCAACCAAATGTCAGGCAACCTCCGCTACAAGTTTTACATGCTCAACATGCTTGCCGAGCTCGACCGCGCCATCCTGAATGCGTCGGAGATGGATTACGTGATCCAGGCTGTACTGGGACATATTCGTCAGGCCATACCCTGCGACGGAGCCGGCATTATGCGCTTGGACAAGGACGGGAAAGGCGTCCTGCTGACGGCGCAAGGTGTCACCGGTGACCTGCCCGGCGATATCTGCAAGACAAACCTGACCCCTTCGGAAATGCCGGGGGTCGATTTCACGCAGCCTTGGTATGCGCTGGACCTCACTGCGAGTAGTCCCGGCTGCATGGCAAAACTCTCCGGGCAGCCTCTGGTACTGGCCTACCTGTTCCCGGTACATGTGAATGAGCGTCTGGTCAGTATCCTGATTCTGGGCTTCATGGAAAAACCGAAAGACCCGGATGAAATCATCAAGGCCGGCATCAGTCTGGCCGACCGCCTGGCCGTAACCGCCTCCAATATGGCATGGGAGGAAAAGCTGTATCACCAGGCCCACTACGATGCTCTGACCGACCTACCCAACCGGGTGCTGCTGCGCGACCGTGTCGAACAAGCCATGCTTCGGGCCAACCGTGAGCACACCACGGTGGCGGCAATGCTGATTGATCTGGATAATTTCAAGCAGGTGAATGACTCCCTCGGACATTCCGCCGGCGATGCCTTGCTGATCGAATGCGCCCATCGCCTCAGTTTCTTGTCACGCCGCAGCGATACAGTAGCCAGACTCGGTGGTGACGAATTCCTCTACCTGATACCGGATCTCGCCAGTGATGGGGGGGAGACTGCAGCAATGGAGATCGCGCGAAAAATCAATGAAACACTTGCTTTGCCAATCCCCATTTCCGATCGGCTGATCAACATCGGGGCCAGCATCGGCATCGCCTTGTATCCCGAAAACGCGGCCAATTTCGAAGATTTTCTGAAAATGGCCGACGCTGCCATGTACGAGGCCAAACGCAACAAAATGGGCGGCATCAGCTTCTATTCCAAACAAATGAACGAGGCAGTACGCGTCCGCTTCGAGTTAGCCCAGGAATTGCGTGTGGCCATCAAAAATAATGAATTGTTGTTGTATTACCAACCCAAAGTGGCGATCGCCACCCATCGCATTGTCGGCGCGGAAGCGCTGATCCGCTGGAACTCTCCCAAGCGCGGCCTGGTGCCGCCGATACATTTCCTGCCTTTGCTGAATGAGATGGGCCTGAGCGACTGGCTGGGCGAATGGGTGCTGAATACCACCTGCTCTCAGGCGGTGGCGTGGCAATCCCAGGGGTTGCCGCCAATCTTGATCTCGGTGAACGTCTCGCCCGCCAACTTCACGAATGGCAGCATCCTTCAGTTGGTCCGGGACGCATTGGCACAGTCCGGCCTCAATCCCGAATATTTGGAACTGGAAATCCTGGAAGAAGCCGCCATCACCTCCTTTGAAAAGGTCCAGGCCATCCTCACCCAGCTGCGCGAGATGTCTGTGCACATCGCGCTGGATGACTTCGGCACCGGCTATTCCTCACTGGTCTACCTCAGCCAGATACCGGCCAACGTGCTCAAGATCGACCGGGCCTTCATCAACGATCTGCTGACGAATCCGCGTCAGAAAACCCTGCTGCGCCATATCATCGCAATGGCAAAAACCCTCAACTACACTGTCGTGGCCGAGGGTGTAGAGCAACTCAGCCAGTTGGAAATGCTGCGTGACATGAATTGCGACATCATCCAGGGCTACCTGTTCAGCAAACCGCTGCCGGCCGAGGCATTCGGTCAACTTCTGAAGCAGGCATACATCGAGCCGGCGTCTTAGATGCGGCCAGGTTTATGCGCGACTCCTTTCGTGCTGAGCCTGTCGAAGCACAGTCCTTCGACGGGGCTCAGGGCGGAAATCAAATGGGCTATCCGGCAGGTTTCAGAGCGAAGCTGCCCTTTGAACCTTGAAACAGCAGTTGAACCCGTCCGAGGGCGGGGTGGAGAAGCTGGCTGGCAAGGCGGGACGACGAGTCATGCCGAGGCATGGCGAGGAGGAGCAACGCAGCCAGACGGTTTCTCCACCACGACAGCGGGCGGGTAGCGGGCTCACCAAAATGGTGAGCGTCATCGAAGCGCAAAACATCAGCCAGCATGAAGCCTCACGATGGATAAGAAGCGGTCATCTGCTGTTTCAAGGCTCAATCGAATGCCTGAACCGGCGAGACCGCAGCCGCCGGGTTCGGCGGGTACAGCATATCGACCAGGAACATCGAGATTTCCGGCACATAGGTGATCAGCATCAGATAGACCAGCATGACGCCGACGAACGGCAATGCCGCCTTTGAGACCTCCGTCAACCCCATGTGCGACAGATGGCTGGCGACATAAAGGTTCAGCCCGACCGGCGGCGTGATCATGCCGATTTCCATGTTCACCACCATGATGATGCCGAGGTGGATCGGGTCGATGCCCAGGGCCATGGCGA
>CAMDGQ010000109.1 GCA_945897955.1 Tepidiphilus sp. J10
TGGCAGGAAGAAATTGCCGCTGGCGTTGGTGGTGATGCCGGTATCGTGATCGCCGCTACCGTTGTTGTCGGTGTCGATGTAGATATGGGCATCTCGGATGTAACCGTCGGCGACGTTTGCCGTGGGCACACTAACCGTTTGTCCGCTCAAACCGGCGGCGTCGTTGCCGGCCAAATCCTGAATGGCATCGGTTCCGGAGCCGGTATAGCTCACGCTCATGCTGCTGCCGTTGGCAACTGAGCTGGCAAGGGTGAGATTCACCAGATTGCCATTGACTGCGACGCTACTCACCGCGACCGGATTGCCGTTCACCGTAACCGCGAAGTCGGTAGTGGCAGCCATGTTGACGCCATCCAGGCTGTTGGCATCGGTATAGGTCAGGGTCAACACACTGCCATTGACTTCGGCTTTGGCCAAAACAGGAGCGGTCGTATCCAGATTAAAGCCGCCATCCGTGCTGGTCGTGGCGTTGCCGAACGCGGCGTGATGTTGATAAGAATTTCTTCGGTCATAAGATTTCAAAGCCCACGGTTTTTAATAATTCTGAGGTCTCGTACAAAGGCAACCCCATGACACCGGAATAGCTGCCCGAGAGGTGTTCGATGAACAGGGCCGCACGACCCTGAATGCCGTATCCGCCGGCCTTGTCAAAGGCTTCGCGGCTGGCCACATAGGTGGCGATTTCGGCTTCTGAAAGTGTCTTGAAGGTCACCACGCTCTCGTTCAGCACGACCTCCAGACGGCCCAGATAAGCAGCGGCGACGGCGGTCAACACCGTATGCGCCCGCCCGGAATATCGCCGCAACATGGCGGCCGCCTCGGCCGAGTCAACCGGCTTGCCCAGGATATGACCGTCGATCGTCACCGTCGTATCGGCGGCCAGAATCGGCCAGGCCGGCAACCTGCGCACGCTCTGCACGCCAGCCCCGGCCTGCGCCTTCAAGCGCGCCAGACGCAGCACATAGTCGGTCGCCGGCTCATCAACCAGCGGCGTCTCGTCGACATCGACGCGCCCGAGCGTATTGCGCAACGGCAACACGGTCGGCTCCAGCCCGATCTGACGCAGCAATTCCAGACGACGCGGACTTTGCGACGCGAGATAGAGGCGCTTGGAATGGTTTGACATGGCGCGCGAGTTTACCTGTACCCCACGCTTAATCTTCCGTTCATCCCAGATTGTTCAGTAGCCGAAATTGGGCACATATATCCGCGTGGGAGCGGCCAGTAGGCCGCTCCCACAATATCGATTCCTGATTAGCAAGCTGCCTCAGCAGTTGTAGGTTGGGCAAAGCAAAGCGTGCCCAACAGCCCAACCTCCAAGCGTGCGATGTTGGGCACGCTGCGCTTTGCCCAACCTACTCAGCAATCGTCGGCTCTTGCTAATCAGGTAACGATTTTGGCTAATGAACAATCTCAGTTCATTCCGCCCGCAACGCCTGCACCGGGTCCATGTTCGCGGCACGCCGGGCCGGGTCTACACCCGCAGCAAGGCCGATGACCACAGCCACCGCCTCGGCGGCGAACACGTAATTCCAGGCCAGACTGACCGGCAACGCAGGGATCAGCGCATGCAAAGCGCCCGCCGCGCCCAAGCCCAAGGCCAGGCCGGCCGCGCCGCCCAACGCGGCGAGGCCGATCGCCTCGGCGAGGAACAGCGCCATGATCTGGCCACGGCGCGCGCCGAGCGCATTGAGCAAACCGATTTCGCCGGTGCGCTCGGCGACAGTGATGGTCATCAGGGTGAGGATGCCGACGCCACCGACCAGCAGCGAAATACTGCCTAGCGCGGCGACCGCGAAGGTCAGCACAGCGAGGATCGAATCGAGCACCGCCAATTGCTGTTTCTGCGGCGTCACCGTGAAGTCCTCGCTGCCGTGGCGCGCCATCAGCACCCGCTTGAGGCTGCTTGCGACAGCGTCCGAATCGGCCGACGCGTCGTGCGCCACATGGATTTCCATCAGCCCTTCGCGATTGAACAGATCGAGCGCCCGCGCAGCGGGGATGTACACCGTGTCGTCGAGATCGAAGCCCAGCACCTGGCCTTTGGCGGCCATCACGCCGATCACCCGGTAACGTTGGCCGCCGACGCGGATGCGCTGGCCCAGCGGGCTTTCGGCGCCGAATAACTCATTGCGCACCTTGGCCCCGAGCACGGTATAGGCGCGCGGCGCGTCCGGGTCGTCCGGCGGCAGGAAACTTCCAGCGGCCACCCGCATGCTCAGGATGCGCGCGAAGTCCGGCCCGACGCCATACAAAGTGACGCGGCGGCTGCGCCCCTGTCCTTCCACTTCGGCATTGCCCTGCACCATCGGATCGCTGGCAATGACCTGCGGCACGCGACTCAGCGCTTCCGCATCCTGCAAGCTGAGCGGCCGTACACTGCCAAACATGCCGACGCTGCCGCCGTGTGTCTTGGTCTTGCCCGGACTGACGCTGATCATATTGGTGCCGAACTGGGTGAACTCGGCCAGCACGAACTGATGCAGGCCCTCGCCCAGCGCGGTGAGCAGAATGACCGCCGCGACGCCGACCGCGATGCCGAGCGCCGACAACAGACTGCGGCCGGGATGGTGGGTCAGGGCGCTGAACGAGAGGCTAAACAGGTCAGCGACGCGCATCGTCAACTCGGATACGGGTAGGGCAAAGCACCCGTAGGTTGGACAAAGCGCAGCGTGCCCAACATTTCACGCTCCAATGTTGGGCACGCTGCGCTTTGCCCAACCTACACCCTGTTGGTGAATCAGAAGCGCCGTGCTTTTTGGAGAAGTTTGCACCCATCGCTTTTGCCTCACCTTCGCGTCAATGACAGCGCCGCATCCAGCTTCGCCGCACGGCGCGCCGGCAGCCAGGCGAATAGCAGACCGGCGAGGATCGCGGTGGCCACCGCCGCTGTCACTGCCCAAAGCGGCGGCACGATGGGCAACTGCGGATAAACTCGGCCCAAAGTGAAACTGGCGGCAAACCCGAGGACAACACCGCCGGCCGCGCCAAGCGAAGCGATCAAACCGGCCTCGACCAGAAACAGGGCGCGCACGTTGCCGCCGGATGCACCCAACGCTTTCAGCAGGCCGATCTCCGCGCGCCGCTGCGCCACCGAAACCAGCATCACATTCATGATCAGCACACCAGCCACACCCAGGCTGATCGCGGCGATGCCACCGACGGCCAGAGTCAAGGCGGTCAGGATGCGGTCGAAGGTGGCCAGCACCGCATCCTGCGTAATCACCGTGACGTCCGCCTCGCCCTCGTGGCGTGTTTTGAGCAGGGCCAAAGTGTCTTCCTTGACGCGCTGCACGGCGGCGCGGCCGCGCGCTTCGATCAGGATGCGGAACAACGACGGCGTGTTGAGCAGTTGCTGCGCCGCCGCGACCGGAATCACCACCACCTCGTCGGTGTTGAACCCCATCTGCTGCCCCTGTGCCGCGAGCGTGCCGATCACCCGGAAACGGCGGTCGCCGATGCGCACCCAGCCGCCCAGCGGGTTGGCGTTGCCGAACAACTCACGCCGGATCTTGTCGCCCAGCACGCACACCGGCAGTGCTTGATCGCTGGGGCCGGGCGGCAGGAAGTGACCGATGCCCAGATGCATGTGGCGGATGGTCAGCAACGGCGCGGTTGAGCCCAGCAGCACCGCCTCGCGCCCCAGGCTGCCGCGCGTAACCTGGGCGGAACCGACATTGAGCGGCGCGACATCGTTGACCCAGGGGATGCGCGCAACGGCATTGGCATCGTCCAGCGTCAGGTCGCGCGTGCTCTGGCCGGACAGCACGCCGGGTGCGGCGCCAGTGGTTTCGGCGCGACCGGGGATGACGATGATCAGATTGGTGCCGAGGCCGGCGAACTGCTCCAGCACATAACCGCGCGCGCCTTCGCCCAGCGCGGTGAGGACGACAACTGCACCGACGCCGATCGACATCGCCAGGCCGATCAGGGCGGTGCGGCGCGGTTGTTGCGCCAGCGTGCCCCAGGCCAGGCTGAAGGTGTCGACGAGCCTCATTTTGCTAACTTCATGCTGCGTTATCTGAAATGACGCGACCATCTTCCATGACGATGCGACGCCGCGCGCGGGCGCCGATTTCCTGGTCGTGGGTGATAACGATCAAGGTTGCACCACGCTGGTTGAGTCCTTCCAGCACCCCCATGACTTCGCGTCCGGTGGCGCGGTCCAGATTGCCGGTGGGTTCGTCGGCCAGCAGCAAGGCGGGGTGCATCGACATGGCGCGGGCGATGGCGACGCGCTGCAACTGGCCGCCGGATAGCTGCGACGGCAGATGGTCGGCGCGTTCGCTCAGGCCGACATCGGCCAGCAGTTGCGCTACGCGTTGCTTGCGTTCTGCCGGCGCGATGCCCGCCAGAACCAGCGGCAAGGCGATATTGGCGGCGGCATCCAGACGCGGCACCAGATGAAAAAACTGGAACACGAAGCCGATCTTCTCGCGCCGCACGCGCGCCGATTCGGCTTCATTCAGGCCTGTGACATCGCGACCGTCCAGGCTGTAGCGGCCGCTGCTCGGGCGATCGAGCAAACCGAGCAGGTTGAGCAGGGTGGATTTGCCGGAGCCGGATGGCCCCATGATGGCGATGTACTCGCCCGCCGCAATCGACAGGTTGACCTCGCGCAACGCGAGCACCTGCTGCTCGCCAACCTCGAATGTGCGGCTAACCTGGTCAAGCTGGATCATGGTTCCAGCCCCATTTTGTAGGTTGGGCAAAGCGCAGCGTGCCTAACATCGCCCCCGCCTCCCCCGAGCGTGGAATGTTGGGCACGCTGCGCTTTGCCAACCTACGCGTTAAGAGCTGAATCATGGTTTTTGTTTCGATTTCACCACTGCCGGCACGCCCGCTTTTACGCCTTCCAGTTCGAGCGAGGTCACCACCTGTTCGCCATTTTTCAAACCGCTACGTACTTCGCTGAATTCCCAGTTCGACAAGCCCAATTCGATACGGCGTTCTTCCAGCTTGCCGTCTTTCAGCACCAGCACTTTGTTGCCATCGAGCAGCGCATGGGCTGGCACGCGCAGCACCTTGTTGCGACTTTCCAGGATCACCTCGGCGTCGGCGCTATAGCCGACAAGCAAGGTTTTCGCGGCTTTGGGATCTGTGAAGACGACTTCCACCTCGACCGTGCGCGCCTGTTTCTCCACTTCCAGCACATAGGGCGCGATACGCCGCACGCGGCCGGCGAAGTGCTGGCCGGGAAAGGCATCCAGCGCGATGCGGGCGGGCAGACCGACCTGGATGCGTGGAGCATCCACTTCGTCGATCGGCGCGGTGACATACAGGCAGGCATCGTCGATCAGGTCGATTGCCGGCGGCGTCGGAATGCCGGGCGGCGACGGCGTGCTGTATTCGCCCTGTTCGCCGGTGACTTCGGCGACGATGCCGGCGAAAGGCGCTTTCAGCACGGTACGGCTGAACGTGGCGCGGGCGGTTTCGACCCGCGTTTCCGCAGCGGCGATCTCGGCTGTTGCGGCACGACATGCCGCTTCGCGCACGTCCGCTTCGCTGACGACTTTGTCCACCGCCGCCGTGCTGACGAAACCCTGTGCGACCAGTTGCTGCTGACGTATCGCCTCGCGGCGGGCGGCTTGCGACGCGGCGCAGGCCTCATTTCGATGCGCCCTGGCGGTACCGACCTGCTCTTCGGCAAGACGAATCTGTGCTGCCAGGTCGACATTCCACAATTCCAGCAAGACCTGGCCAGCAACGACCCGATCGCCTTCCTTGACCAACAGGCGGGCGATCTGGCCGCCACCCTGGGGAGCAAGCTTTGCCCGCCGACAAGGCTTCACTGTCCCGGCGCGGGTGTTGGCGACTGTCGCTTCGACACGGCCTAAACCGACTTCAATCACATTGATTTCCAGCGGTTTAGGCTTGCTGTAGGTGCGCCAGCCAAAATAAGCCGCCGCGACCAGTGCGGCAAGAATGAGAAGGCGGATTGACCAACGGCGAAGTTCGGGAATGGGCATGGTTGGTAGCAATAAGAAAAATAGCGCGCACCTTCATCATAGGAGCCCGCAGAGCGTTATTCCCGGTGATAGGGATGGTTATTGAGCAGACTGACCGCGCGATAGAGTTGTTCCGCCAACAGCACGCGCGCGAAGGCATGCGGCAGAGTCAGCCGCGACAGCGCGAGTGTGCTTTCGGCCTTGTCCAGGATGACCGGTGCGAGTCCGTCGGCGCCACCGATCACCAGGCAGGTGTCCTGACCGGTTTCCATCCAGCGCGCCAGCAGGTCAGCCAGTTCGCGCGTGGTGGCCTGGCGGCCGTGTTCATCCAGCGCCACCAGTCGGTTTCCGGCCGGCAGCTTTTCAAGTATCCGTGCAGCTTCGGCCTGCTTCAGGGTCAGCGCTGGCTGGTTACCACGCTTTTCCGGCTTAACCGTGAGCAGTTCGACCCGCGCCTCGCGCGGCATACGCTTGATGTATTCGGCGGTTGCTGCATCGGCCCAGGCAGGTAATTTGTCGCCCACGGCAAGGATGGTCAGTTTCATGCGCTCGGTTTCATACGCTCAGTTTCAACGAATTCCCGCACCAGGGCTGGTATCGCGGCAGCTTCACGCGCCGGTTCGAACAGCGGTGCGCGGACGGCGCATTGTTCAGTCAACTGGCGATAGAAATCAGGATCCTGTTCTGCCCGCAACATCAACTCGGCCAGGGCCGTTTCATCGCCGAACGGAAAATAACCCGCGTATTCGGCGCCCAGCATGCCGACGTTGCCGGGGATGCGCGACGCCAATACCGGTGTACCGGCCATCACCGCCTCGCAAATCACATTCGCGCCGCCTTCCATGCGCGAACTCAACACCAGCAGATGACTGCGCGCTATGCGTCGGCGAGTCTCGCCATGCGTAAGCGCGCCCAGCCAATGCCAGCGCGGGACCTCGGCCGCATGTCGTTGCGCCCGCTCAGCCATGCCGGTTTCCAGCGGGCCGCCGATATGACGGATACGAATCCGGCTATCGGCCGGCAATAAACGTGCGGCCAGCGCGGCGCGGAATGGATCTTTCTCCTCACGCAAATGCGCCGCCACACAAATATCAAACGTGCGCACAGGCCGACTAGCTGGCTTGAGTCGAGGCGACGATTGGTAAATAAAGCGCGCCTTGGGCCGCAGCGCCTCTGGCAATTCCAAAGGCCCCTGCTCCTGCAGCGCGACAATGCCATGCGCCAGGACCAAAGATTTCCGCGCATCGGCATCGCAGTGAATATCGCGATAAACATCGGTGCCGGTCAGGACCAGAATCACCGGACGATCAGGCTGCAGCGCCGCGAAGCGTGCAATAGCCGCATGGCTGCGGCGCGCGTGCAGCGCAATCATCAAATCGGCAGGTTTTTCGTCCCACTGCACCGCCATCGAGACACGATGCCCGGCTTGACGCAGAAAGCGCGCCCAGCGCACAGCGGTATGGGAATTTCCATTGCGCGCGGTAGGCAAAAACGGGGTAATCAAAGCGATACGCATGTGAGCGACTATATAGCGTCGGGGAAATTTCTTGTTTCCGCGCCGCCCCTATTTACAAGGCGAAACTCGATCTCTAGAATGCGCGGCTCGCGTGTGGGGGTATAGCTCAGCTGGGAGAGCGCTTGCATGGCATGCAAGAGGTCCGCGGTTCGATCCCGCGTACCTCCACCAAGATTCGAGAAAATCCGGGACATCGGGTTTTCGGCCTCATAAGTCCCTATCGTCTAGAGGCCTAGGACATCACCCTTTCACGGTGAGTACCGGGGTTCGAATCCCCGTGGGGACGCCAGTAAAAAGCAACGGCCTGCAGCGATGCAGGCCGTTTGTCTTTGTGCGGCGTGAAACCAGCAGGGAGCTGGGCTTGGGGCGGCGGCGTTCCGCATGAACTCAACAAGCACCGTATCGCTGACCCTGACCGGGCTTGAGCTGATCGAGACCGACTGACCGCGCAATGAATCGTCCCCCGAAAAAGACGCCGCCTACACCTTGCTCGAAAAGTGCCTGTTGGATGCCGCCGACCGGTTCCGCGCCAACTCCGGCTTGAAGGCACAGGAATACTCCGGCCCCATTCTTGGCCTGATCCTGTTGCGCTTTGCCGAAGTGCGCTTCGTCATCCAGCACGGCAAGCTCGAGAGCGCCTGCACCACATCCCGCCGGGGTTGCCGCCTTGATGAACCCACTGCCCGCTTCGACTACCCGCTGACCCTGCCCGAATTCGACAGCATCGACACCAAGGTCAACGACGCCATGGACGAGATTGAAAAGCACAACCCGCAACTGGCCGGCGTGCTGCCCAACTCGACTTCGTCGCCTTCGGCCGCATCCACGAATACTTCCTCGGCGCCTTCGCGATGACCGAGGGCCACGGCGGCGGCGAGTTCTACAGGCCCGCCAGCATCGTCAAGCTGCTGGCTGAAATCATCAAACCCTTACACGGCCGCATCCTCGACCCCGCCTGCGGCTCCGGCGGCATGTTCGTGCAGTCGGCGCGCTTCGTCGCCGAGCATCAGGAGAACCCCGCCGCCAAACCTGCCTTCTGCTGCGTCGAAAAGACCGACGAAACCGGCCGCCTGTGCCGCCTCAACCTCGCCATGCAAGGGCTGGAAGGCGACAGCCGCCACGGCGGCAACATCAACAGCAATTACTACGACCCGCACAGCACCGTAAAGAAATACGTCCCGCCCGGATACCAGGCACGGCGTTAATCAGGCATGGCGCAGATCGATCAAGTCAGATGAGTTTGAGATATGACGCATCCCGTTGGGGGTAATTGCCGGAGCACTCGCCTATGCAAGCTAAAAGATCCGGCGCAATGCCCTTCGGTAATTGCGCCCTACGCACGCTCGACGATTTTTGGCCAACGCCGCCATAGCCAACGAGTACTGAAATATGCGAAGGCCATAGAAGT
>CAMDGQ010000110.1 GCA_945897955.1 Tepidiphilus sp. J10
GGACGGCGCCGGTCTGTGCAGCGCTTCTCCGCCGTTCGGCCGCGCCCGCCGAGTCCAAAGTCTGTCAGGTTGATCTAAGCCACTTCAGCAATGTCTGGAAAAGCACATCCGGATCGATCGGCTTGGCAATGTGGCCGTTCATTCCCGCGTCAAGGCAGAGTTGACGATCATGTTCGAACGCATTTGCAGTCATCGCCAGGATCGGCGTTGTCTGGTTCCGTGAACCGTCGCGAATGGCCCTGGTCGCATCGACGCCATTCAGGATCGGCATCTGCATGTCCATCAGGATCAAGGCATAGGGGCTGCGTCGTGCCAGGGCGAGGGCCTGCTCGCCGTCCTCCGCCAGATCGACGATCAGACCCGCCTCTTCCAGCAGCGTGCGCGACAGAACCTGATTGACCGGCTCATCCTCCACGAGGAGGACGCGGGCGCCGGCAAACTCGATGCGCAGGCTGGCTTCGGCGGTCTCCGCCGCCGTTGCCGGCGCCGACTCGATACCGGCGTCTTCGCCCTTGCCGACGCGGATGCCGAACCAGAAAGTGCTGCCCGCGCCTGGCTCGCTTTGCACGCCGATATCTCCTCCCATCAGCCTGGCCAGCCGCTTGCTGATCGCCAACCCCAAGCCTGTGCCGCCGTACTTGCGGGTCATGGTTCCGTCAGCCTGTTCAAACGCGGTGAACAGACGCTGCTGATCCTCGATGCTGATGCCGATTCCGGAGTCTTCAACCTCGAAGCGCAGCAGCAAGCTATCCGTATCCTCATCGACAGTGCGTGCGCGCAGGGTAATGACGCCCTGCTCGGTGAACTTGATCGCATTGCTCGCAAGATTGAGCAGGATCTGCCCGAGACGCAGCGGATCGCCCACGAATGCGCGCGTCGCAAGGCCCGGAGGGAGATCAAGACGCATGCGTAGCCCCTTGTCCTGAACCCTGTCCCGGACCAGGCTGTGCAGATTGCGGATGACCTCGCCAAGGGTAAAGGGCGTGGCCTCGATGCTGAGCCGGTCGGCCTCGATCTTGGACAGGTCGAGAATGTCGTTGAGTATGTTCAGCAAACGATCGGCCGAGCCCTTGGCCATGTCGAGCTGAGCCAGCCCCTTCGGGTCTTGCATACGCCTGCGCGCCAGCCCGACCATGCCCAGGATGCCGTTCATCGGCGTGCGTAATTCGTGGCTCATATTGGCAAGAAATGTGCTCTTGGCCTGATTGGCCGCCTCGGCGGCTTCCTTGGCGACAGCAAGGTCATGTGTGCGGATTTCGACCATCTCCTCCAGGTGATCGCGCCGCATCTCGGCCTCGCGGCGTGCGATACGCTCGGCTTCCTCGGCGTCGCGCCGCCTGTCCACTTCGCTCAACAACTCGGCGACAAAGGTCGTGCTTTGCAGGTACTGGATGGCGAGTAAAAGCAGAATGGCGATGAACAGCATGGCCAGTGAAAGCTGGCCTGCCCGGTAGGTCAGCAAGGGCGCAATGGACAGCAGCTTGCTCACCTCCCATGCACCGCCGGGCAGGGGCACCGAGACCCAGAGCCAGGATTGGCCGGCGGGATCGCGCACCCATTGATCGTCAATCTTGTGAAAGCCTAAGTGAACAAGATCGATTGCACCGAACAGGTGCTCATCCGTCTGGAGCCCGGGCGTTAGCGCGGGCGGGAACAGCGCGCCGCGAGTGAAGCGTTCCGGCCCGATCAGGATGACCCCTTGCCGGTGCAGAATCACCTCATCCATGCGCACATTGTCGGAAACGAGGCTGCCGAGATTGAAACTGGAAACCATCACTGCCGTGACATTCGCGGCATCGTTCAGGATCGGGCGGGCGTAATACACGCGAGGCAAATCACTCACCGATCCGCGCGCCAGATAGCGGTTGGCGTCGCCCTGCATGGCCAGGCGAAAGTAGGGACGAAAGCCGAAATCTCGTTCTTTCAGCATCGGATCGGAAGTGGCGACAACGTGTCCGCTCAGATCGAGCAGATAGGTCAGATCGGCGCCGATACGCCGGTTCAGAATGCGGAATTGGAAATCATGGTCGAGGTCCGGATGCGCCACCGCATTCAGGGCAATCGGATCGGAGGTGGCCATTTTCATCAGATTGAAGCCATGGGCATCCATGCTCTCGAAGCGGCTCTTCATCAACTCCAGCCGCGCATGTCCATCGCGCAACAGGTTCGCGCGGAACTCGGTTTCATTGCCGATGATGACCTGTCCGGCAAGCGCCAGCAGGCTCGGGAACAGCAGCAACCCGGCTGTCAGCTGGAAGATCAGCCGCCTGGACAAGCCGGCGCGCCGCCATAGGCCGACTGTCAGCGCGGCCAGAGCCAGGGCCTGGGGCAACTGGACAAGCCAGACATGCTGCACATGGCTGGCGAGGCCGGCCGTGAGGAACAGCAAAGCGCTCGCCAGGCAGAACCAGCGCCGCAGACTGTCCTCCGCCAGGCTGCGGACAATGAGCAGCATGCCGGCAAAGAACAATGGCAAACCCGAGGCGGAATCGGCACCGACAACAATAATGGCGAGAACGCCGGCAGCCAGTGCAACGCGCCAGAGCAGGTCAAACCGCCGCTCGGAAAGACCGGGCAACAGCCCTGTCGCGGCAAGCGCCAGACCCCAGCCGATATCGCCGAACGACACGCCGAGCGCCGGCAGTCCAGCCCCCGGCACCGGCAGACTGCTTCCCGCCCAGGCCAGCGAAAACAGAACCACAGCCGCTGTCTCGCGCAGCGTCCCGGTGGCGCTCTGCTTCAGGATTCGATACGTGCCGAGCGCGGTCGCGGTCAGGAACAGCGCATAGGCCATGACGCCGACAGAAGCCAGCCCGGGGAGCAGCGGAAGAACCTCGAAATCAGTCATCGGTGGATGAACTGGCGAAATGGGGTGCGGATGGGGCGGTGCAGTCAGTCAATCCATTTATCGACAATGCTGCGGGCCTCGGGGCTGAGATGGATGCCAAGTTCCCGCATCCGCTTGCGGTTGACCGCGATGATCGAGCGCTTGGCATCTTCGATGGGAATGTCCTTGATGGCGCCGCCTTTCAACAATTTGGTCGCAAGGAAGCCGGTCTGGAAGCCCATCTGATAGAAGTCGATGCTGACGCCGCCGAAAAATCCGTACTCGGTAAACGAGGAGTTCAGCGACAGGTCGATCTTGCGTATGGCGCCGGTCAGCATCGGGGCCAGCAAGTCCATGGTTTTTCGCTTGTTGTCGGCCGGGTCCGGCACCGACATGGTGACCGGAATGTAGGCGTCGATCTGCCGGTCCTCGTTGATCGACCTGGCATGCCTGATCATCGTCGGGATGTCCTCGGCGGCGAACAGAACGATATGGTTCTCGTACTGCGTGCCTTTCAGTTCATCGAGAATCTGATCCTTCAGGATCAGGCCGACCGCATCCGTCGAATGAAGCACGGCGACCTTCCTGATCGGGCGTTTGAGGATGGCTTCCAGCATGGCGAACTGCTCGCGCATGAAAAGGGATTCAAACACCCCGGTGATGTTGGCGACCGGCGTGCGGTTGTTGAGAAAGCGCGACTTGTCGTTGTAGAAGCCGAGCTTGCGGTTGAGGCCGGTGAACACCATTTGCGTACCAGGTTGCTTGAGAACTTCCTCGTACAGCATCGCGAAGGCAGCATCGTCTATGGTGAACACCAGTTTCGGCCTGGCCGTGCGGATATCCTTCTTGACCTGCTCGACAGTCCTGAGCACCGCCTCCTTGGGACTGACCCGCGTATCGAGGAAATAACCCTTCGATGACAGGTTGGCGAAACCGCCCTGTTTCAGCGCATCCATTGCCGCCTTGTACTGCGGCTGACCGCAGGCATCGGTCTGGTGATAGCTCGCGATCAGGAAGACATCCTCGGCCTTTGCCGCCGTCGGCAGAGAGCCCGCGAGGACCGCCACCATTGCAGCCAGAGACATGATTTCAAACGATATTGCAGGAGTGGGTCTGGTCATGATGGGTAGAAGTTTCTGATCGATGAATCGAACCGAATGATACAGCCCCGGAACCAACCGGCATCGACACGGACCTGCGGTTTCCGCTCGCGGCAACCCTGCATGGTTGCCCGGGCTTCAAGCGGCTGTTGCCGTCTTGCACGTTGAAATCTGTCTGTAACATAGCGCCCGGTTCATGCATCGCTTTCGCATGACCCGAGAACATCAGGACTCACCAGGCCAGGTACAAAACACTCCAATGTCAAACATGACCGATCAGCCGGCCAAAGCCATTCCGGGAGCAAGCCGGCCGTCCCCGTCCGACTTGCGCGGCCTGCGACCCCGCGACGATCTGGCCTGGCTGCATGTCGGCGTCAATCTGCTGCTGCTTGGCGGCGGCCTGGCATTGGCGGCAGGTGAGCCCCACCCGGCGCTGTATGCCGCCGGCCAGTTTCTGCTCGCGCTGGGCTTCACGCAGGCCTTCGTGCTGCTGCACGAAGCCGGCCATCGCACCTTGTTCCGGCAACGCCGGCTGAATGACGCAATCGGCATGCTGGCCGGTTTTCTGGCGCTGATTCCCTATGCCTCCTGGCGTCCCATCCACGCCCGCCACCACCGCTATACCGGCTGGCAGGATCTCGATGCCACCACCGAATCGCTGACGCCGCGCACGCTGTCCGGGCTGGAGCGGACGTTGATCGACACTGCCTGGCGCCTTGGCCTGCCGTTGTTCTCCAGCCTTTACCGGATACAGAACTACTGGCGCATCGGCCGCATTCGCCCCTATCTCGGCACGGCGGTACGGCCTGCCCGGCTGAAGCTGTTCGCCGCGCTCCAGTTGCTCGCCTACGCCGCGTTGATGGCCTGGCACGGCGTGGCGGACAGCCTGCTGTTGATCGGCCCCGGCCTGCTGCTGGCGCTGGCATTCCAGGACGTGTTGCTGCTCAGCCAGCATACCCACATGCCCACGCACTTGAGCCATGGCCGCGCGGTGCGGCCATTCCCGCCACTGGAACAGGGCCCGTTCACCCGCTCGCTGCGCCTGCCGGCCTGGCTGTCCTGGTTGCTGCTGCACTTCGATGCGCATGAACTGCATCATCTCTACCCGGCTGTACCGGGCTATCTGCTGCGGCGGATAGCCTACTCGCCGCCCAACGAGCTGCATTGGCTGGTCTGGCTGCGTCAGGCCAAGGCGATGTCCGGCAGCCACTTCCTGTTCGGCGGTCCGCGCCTGGAGGATCAACCGTGATGAGCCAAGAGACTCTGGCGCGGGCCGCCTTTCTGCTTATCGCGATGAGCCTGGCGGGCGCCGCGCATGTGCTCTGGCTGCGCACCGCCCTGTCGCGCCGCTTCGGCTGGCCGGTGGACGCCGGCTTGACCTTGCGCGGCCGCCGGCTGTTCGGCGACAACAAGCGCGTGTGCGGCTTCATGGTGCTGCCGCCGATGGCGGCGCTGACCTTCATGCTGCTCGGCGGCGGTCGCGATGCGCTGCCGGCTTTTTTCGCGGCGGGACTGTGGCCGCTGAGCGCCGCCCAGTACGCCGGCCTTGGCCTGGCCTGCGGCTTCGCCTTCATGCTGGCGGAACTGCCCAACTCCTTCCTCAAGCGGCAACTTGGCGTAGCGCCCGGCCAGGCGCCCGCGCAGCCCTGGCTGCGGCCGCTGGTGCTGGTGATGGACCGTCTCGACTCGGTGCTCGGCGTGCTGCTCGCGCTGAGCCTGCTGGTGCCGGTCCCCGCCGCGACCTGGTTCTGGGTGCTGGCCTTCGGGCCGGCGGTACATGCCGCGTTCAGCATCGCCATGCACACGCTGGGCATCAAGGCGCGCGCCCTGTGAGCACGCAGATCACTACCGCCCTGGCGGCGGCCGCCGCGCCGGAGCGCTTTGGCGCCAAGGCGGCGAACCTGGCGCGCTTGCTGAATGCCGGCATCCGGAGCGCGCCCGGCTGCGTGCTCGGCGTCGAAGTGCTGGCGGCGCATCTGGAGCGGCTGGGCCTGACCCGGCGTGTGGAAACCCTGTTCTCCAGTCTGGAGTCCGGCGCGGCCGGAGACCCTCGCGCCGAAGCGGCGCAACTGCGCCAGGCGGTGCTGGACAGCGCGCTCGATCCCGCCCTGCTGGCCGCGCTGGCAGCGGAAGTCGCGCCTGGCGTGGCCTACGCCGTGCGCAGCTCCGCCCCCGGTGAGGATGGCGCGGAAACCTCCTTCGCCGGCCAGTTCGACAGCGTGCTCGATTGCCGATCAGTGGAGGATGTGGCGCGTGCGATATGCCGGGTCTGGGCCTCGCTGTTCGGCGAGCGCGCCGTGCAATACGCGTTGCATCGCCATTGCCACCCCCTGGGCATGGCGGTGCTGATCCAGCGCCAGGTCGAAGCTGCGGTGTCCGGCGTGATGTTCAGCCGCGATCCGCGCGATCCCTCCGGCGCTGCGCTGCTGGTCGAATATTGCGCCGGCCTCGGCGAAGCGCTGGTGTCCGGCCAGGTCACGCCGGGGCGATTGAGCATCGAGCGTGCGGACGGCGCAGCGCGGATCGAGCAGGCGCCCGAAACCGCGCTGGCCCCGGACCCCGCCACACCGGAAATCAGCGCCGCCCTGCGTGACGCCGCCAGCCGGCTGGAAGCGTTGTTCGGTGCGCCGCAGGACGTGGAATGGAGTCTGGATGCGGCGGGATGCCTGTACATCCTGCAGGCGCGCCCGATCACCGCCGTCACCGTGGCGAGCCCGTCACCGGCCGGCGTGGTCTGGACCAACGCCAATATCGCCGAGAACTTTCCCGAGCCGGTCTGCCCGCTGCTGCGCAGCTTCGTCGGCCGTGGTTACGCCGCGTATTTCCGGGGTCTCGGCCAGGCCTTCGGCATTTCCAGCCCGCGCATGGCGGCGATGGCCGCCGCGCTCGACAACCTGGTCGGCTGCCAGGGCGGCCGCCTCTACTACAACCTGAGCAACATCCACACCGTGTTGCACCTGGCGCCGGGCGGCCCCTGGCTGGCGCGCTATTTCAACCAGTTCACCGGCGCAAGCGAGTTCCCCGAGCCGAAGCTCGTCGAACAGAGCCGGCTGGCGCGGGTGTTGGAGATTCTCGGCGTGGCGCAGCGGGTGGTCTGGCGCTATCTGCATGTTCAGCGCGGGGTGCGCGAGTTCGAGGCCGAGGTGGACGCTTACGCCGCCGCCAGCGCGCCGGCGCGGCTGGGAACGCTGGCCCCGGCGCAACTGGGCGCGTTGCTGCGCGGCTTCCTGCGCATCCGCCTGCAACGCTGGACCGGCGCCGCCCTCGCCGACACGGCGGCCATGGTCTGCTATGGCGTGCTCAAGGCGTTGCTGCGCGGCCGGGCCGGCCTCGACGCCAACGACCTGCTCAAGGGCCTGCCCGGCCTGGCCAGCGCCGCGCCGGTGGAAAAACTGTGGGATCTGTCGCGCCAATTGCGCGCCGATGCCGCGCTGCGCGCCCTGTTCTTGCAAGCCCCGGCGGATCGGATTCTGGCGTGTCTGAATACCGGCGACTTCCCCGCGTTCCAGGCCGCGCTGAACGTCTATTTCGACACCTGGGGCTTCCGCTCATCCGGCGAACTGATGCTGTCGCGGCCGACCCCCGCGGAAGATCCTCTGCCGTTGCTACGCCTGCTGAAAAGCTACGCCGAACAGGACGGCGCCGGCCCGGCGGAAATCAGCGCGCGCCAGGCGCAAGCGCGCCTGCTGGCGACGCGGGCAGCGCGGCGCCAGCTTGGCCCGTTGCTCGGCTTCGGCTTCACGCTGGTGTTGCGCGCCGCGCAGGGCGCAATCCGATTGCGCGAACGGGCGCGCATGAAGCAGGCCCTGCTCTACACCCGGCTGCGCCATGTCGCGCTGGCCCTGGGCGACGCGCTGGTCGCGGCGGAGGTATTGGAGCGACGCGACGACATGCTTTACCTGACCATGGAAGAGGCCATCGCACTGGCGGAGGCCGCGGAACCCGGCATCGCCGACGCGCGTGAACGGGTCGCACTGCGGCGCGTGGAGCTGGCGGCCTGTATGGCACTGAATCCGCCGGACAGCCTGGTTCTGGCCGAGGGCGAAAGCTGGCGTCCGGGTGGCGCAGAGAAGGTCAATGCAGACGCCGAGGCAAGCTCCGGCGCCGGCCTAGTCGGTGTCGGCGCCTGCGGCGGACGCGCCAGCGGCCATGCCGCCGTGGTGCTGGACGTGTCCGAGATCGACCGCATCCGGCCGGACCAGATTCTGGTCACCCGCCAGACCGATCCGGGCTGGGCGGCAGTGTTCTTCATGATCAAGGGGCTGGTCATCGAGCGCGGTGGCCTGCTTTCGCACGGCGCCATCATTGCGCGCGAGTACGGCATTCCTGCCGTGGTTGGCGTGCGAGACGCCACCCGCCTGATCAAGGACGGGCAGGCGGTGTGTGTCGATGGCGACCGGGGAAGGGTGGAACATGTTCGCGACTGAGGCGCGCGAGTATTTGTCAGAACGCATCCTGCGGCCGCGCATCGGCCTGCTCTGGCTGTTGCTGCTGGCCGGCACGGCGCTGGCCGACTCCGTTGAACTCGACCGTCTGCCGCTGCTGGCCCTGGCCGGCGCGCTGTTCATCCTGGCTTTCCGGCTGTGGGACGACCTGGCCGACCGGGAGCATGACCGTCTGCGCCATCCCCGGCGCTGCCTGGTCGGTTCGGCGGATGTGTACCCGTTTCAGCTCG
>CAMDGQ010000111.1 GCA_945897955.1 Tepidiphilus sp. J10
CCGACATTCCTGATCAAGCTGCTGGCCGAGTGTCATGCCTGGTTACCGGAACTTGGACAGGCATATACCGATGCCGAACTGCTCTCCACCTTCGACGTCGGCAACATCCCTGTGGAAGCGCTTATGTTCCAGGCCGGCTACCTCACCATTGACTATCAGGAACACATCGGCGGCGAGTACTACTATCGCCTGCGCTATCCCAACCAGGAGGTCTATCAGAGCCTCGGCGGCAGCGTGCTGCGCGCATGGACGGCCAGCACCGGCGCGGAGGTAAAAAACCGCATCGCGCTCTACCGCCAGCTTGAAGCCAATGATTTCCCCGGCATGCATCGCCTGTTTGCCGCCTTCTTCAGCAGCATCCCGCACGACTGGTACCGCAACAACCCGATCGCCCAATACGAGGGCTACTACGCCAGCGTGTTCTACGCCTATTTCGCCTCGCTCGGGCTCGATCTGACGCTGGAAGACAGCAGCAACCAGGGCCGGCTGGACATGGCATTGAAGTTCCGGGGCCACATCTACCTGTTCGAATTCAAGGTGGTCGAACTCACCCCCGAAGGCCGTGCGCTGCAACAAATCAAGGACCGGGGCTACGCCGACAAGTACCGCGCGCTGGGCCAGCCCATCCACCTGATCGGCGTCGAATTCAGCAAGGAATCACGCGCTGTGGTGGGGTTTGAGGTGGAGAGCCTGGCGCTGGATTGAGCCAGTGACTTTCAGTAAACGCTGCGCTTATCCACCCTACTGTGTTTCTTCGGCTCGATTTGCGGCTGCGGGCCGATTGCTTCGCTGATCCAGCGTTCCCGGCGCGCTGAATACCCGTCTCATACACTGACCTTGGCCGTCCAGCCCAGCGCCTCGACCCGCGCCGCCAGCGCGCTCATCCATTCTTCCGGCAATCTGACCAGGCGCGGCGCTTCATCTTGCAGGGAAGGGCGGGCGAGGCCGTAGAGCAGGACGCCGCGCAGAGGCAGGTTTTCAGTCCTGGCGCGCGCGAGAAGGGTCAGCCAGGCATCGATTTCGGCGGCTTCGGGCGGCGCGCCGTCGAGCATGAACATGCAGGTCTGCATCCAGGTCGGGCAGAGGGCGGAGACGGTTTTCAGGCGCTGGTAGTGACGTTCCGGGTCTGTTTCGCTGTCGTTGGTCTGCCGCAGGCCGGCGCGCGTGGCGCGGTCGAACTTGAACCAGACTTCGCCATTCAGCCGCGCCATCTTGCGCAGTCCATCCCGCACATAAGCCTTGCTCGCCAGGCTGCCGTTGGTGATCAGCACCAGCTTGATCCGGCCGGTGAGATTGAAGTCGGCCAGCACTTCTCCAATCAGATCGACAACGATGGAAAACTCCGGCGCGCTGGTCGGTTCGCCGTTGCCGGACAGTGCAATGTCGTTCAGGCGGCGCATGCCATCCGGCACCGCGCGCGTCAGGAAATCGCCGGCGACGATGTCGGTCAGCATGCGGCGCAATTCGTCTTCCAGTTGTGCCAGATCGATGGCCGGCGGTCCGCCGCGCTTGAGTTCGGGCACCTGACAGTAGATGCAGCGCCAGTTGCAGGCATTGTTCGGATTGAGATTGACGCCGACCGAAACGCCGCCGGCGCGGCGCGAGACAACCGGATAGACATAGGTCATGCCGGCGTTGTCACGGTCGTGGTTGCGGGTGGTGAGGGGTTGTGTGGCGCGAGTCATGCGTGGATTCTGGCACACTCGATTTCACCCGGCCGAGAAGGATGGAACGTAATTTCGCGGCGTGGAACCCGATCCGGCGCGTTAAAGTCTCACACCGCCCGGCCCTTATCAGACGAGCTATCCCCGCATCGACGCCATGTTCACCATCCTCCGTTTTCTGACCGTTCTATTTGTCCTTTGCGCGCCCGCCCATGCCGATTTCAGCGTGGCGACCAGCGGCGGCGACAGGCTTGACGTGAAGGTATGGGGAGAAGCCAATCGCGGCCCGCTATTCATCTGGCTGCTCAATCAATATGGCGAGACCGGTCGCGCCGATAGCCTGGCCACCGCGCTTGCCGCACAGGGCGCCAGCGTCTGGCAAGTCGATCTGCTCGAATCTCTGATGCGGGAACGCACCGCCGAAGCCATCCGCAATCTTGACGGTGTTCCGGTCGCCAGCCTGTTGGCAGCGGCGGTAAAGACCGGCCGGCGTCCGGTCGTGCTGGTTGCCTGCGACCGCATGGCCGCGCCGGCGTTGCGGGGCATGCGGGAATGGCAAGTCCAGGCGCAACCCCGGCCCTCCGAGTCGGTTGCCGGCGCGGTGCTGTTTTTCCCGAATCTGTATCGCGGCACGCCGATCGCCGGCGAGGAACCGGAACTGCTCGACATCGTCGCCGCCACCAACCTGCCGGTGATGATCATGCAACCGGCGCTGGGCGCCAATCGCGCGCGCCTGCCGG
Organism: Tepidiphilus sp. J10; assembly: GCA_945897955.1. GTDB lineage: Bacteria > Pseudomonadota > Gammaproteobacteria > Burkholderiales > Thiobacillaceae > PFJX01. The sequence goes on from CAMDGQ010000111.1 coordinate 2,405, forward strand.
CACTGATGAGCACGTTGCATGCGGCGGGGAGCGGCGCCTATTCCTGGCTGGTGAGGGATGTGCGCGATTACTACCTGCTACAGGTAGAAAAGCCGCAAAGCGAAAGTCTGCAGGAAATGGCCGGCAAGGTGCCGCTGGCGGTGGAACAGGCGATCAGTGCCACCCCCAGGCGTCTGCTGGCCACCGCCCGGCTGCTGGCGGCCAGCGGAAAACCGGCCGGCGCGCGGCCCATGCCGGCAAGCCGCGGCAAAGCCGCCAGCGTCGCCACCGCCCCGGCCTATGGCTTGATTGAACGGCCTCGCCGGCCGGCGCCAGCCCTGGCGCTGAGCGATGCGCGTGGCAAGGCGCAGAGCCTGGGTCAGGGTCGGGTCACTCTGGTCAATTTCTGGGCGACCTGGTGTCCGCCCTGTGTGCAGGAAATACCGTCGATGAACCGACTCGCCGCCGCCTATGACGCCAAGGACTTCGGCATCGTCTCGGTCAACTTCAAGGAAGACCCGGAGCATGTGCTGGCTTTCCTTAAACGGGTGAATGTCGATTTTCCGGTTCTGCTGGACCGCGACGGCCTGGCATCCGCGCGCTGGAAAGTGTTCGCGTTTCCCAGCACCTTCCTGCTCGACCGGCGCGGCAACATGCGCTACTCGGTGAATACCGCCATTGAGTGGGATGACGCGGCGGTGAAAGCGGTCATCGACAATCTGCTGCACGAAGACCCGGCGGCGAAGTGATCCCGATTGCCCGCGCCGAGTTCGCGCCACGCCTGATCGCCTGGCAACAACGGCATGGCCGCCACAGCTTGCCCTGGCAAGGTGGCACGGAGGGCGATGCCTATCCGGTCTGGCTGTCCGAAATCATGTTGCAGCAGACCCAGGTGGAAACCGTCATCCCCTATTACCAGCGTTTTCTGACCCGCTTTCCCGACCTGGCGACGCTGGCGGCGGCGAATCAGGATGAGGTGCTCGGCCAGTGGTCCGGCCTTGGCTATTACAGCCGGGCGCGCAACCTGCACGCGGCGGCGCGGCGCATTGCCAGCGAGCATGGCGGCATGTTCCCGCGCGACATCGACGCGATCCTGGCGCTGCCCGGCATCGGCCGCTCCACCGCCGCCGCCATCGCCGCGTTTACCTTCAACGAGCGGCGCGCGATCCTCGACGGCAACGTCAAGCGCGTGCTGGCGCGGGTGTTCGGCATCGAAGGCTGGCCGGGCGAAAAGACGGTGGAAAACCGGCTCTGGCTGCTGGCGGAAAGCCTGCTGCCCGACACCGATAGGATTGACACCGATATGCCGGTCACCAATATCCGCGCCTACACACAAGGCCTGATGGACCTCGGCGCGACCGTCTGCACGCGCGGCCGGCCGCGCTGCGATGCCTGCCCGTTCGCAGATCAATGTGTCGCCAACCGCCTCGGCCGCCAGCGCGAATTTCCCGCCGCAAGGCCGAAGAAAGCGTTGCCGGAGAAAAGCACGGCCATGCTGGTACTGCTCCACGCCGGTGAGGTACTCCTGGAAAAACGTCCGAACAGCGGTATATGGGGCGGTCTGTGGAGCCTGCCCGAATTTCCCGAACAGGAAGATCCGGCGCGAGCCGCCGGCAGGCTCGGGTTTCCGGCGGAACTGGCTGGCGAACTCCCCGGCTTCAACCACACCTTCACCCACTTCCGCCTGTTCATCCAGCCCTGGCGCTTGCAGGTCGATCGCTTGAGCGTAGCGGCCGAGCCGGGCCGCATCTGGCTGTCGCTCGACGATCTGGATGGTGCCGCGCTGCCGACGCCGGTTCGGCGGATTCTGGAGGGCTTGCGGAGGTGATGCCGGTTGAGCCCGCCAGCCGGTCCATACCCACGCCCGCTTGCGCGCCTGCTTCAACCCTCAATGCGACGCCGGTTTTGCGGTTCCCACGCCGGTTCGCCTTCAAACCGCTTCGCCAGAAAATCCACCAATGCCCGCACTCGGCTGGATAGATGGCGAGTGGGCGGGTACACCGCGTAGGCATTGAGTTCCGGCCAGACGTGGTCGCTCAGCAGTGCGACCAGTTGGCCGTTTCTCAGGGCGTCGCCGATATAGAAGGTCGGATGCAGGATCAGGCCTTGTCCGGCCAGCGCGGCCTGGTAGAGGAAATCGCCGTTGTTGGCTTTCAGTTTCACCGGCACCTGCACGCTGCCTGGTGTGCCGTCCGGCGCGTGGTATGGCCAGATGCCGGGATTGGGCAGATTGCTGTAGGCCAGGCAGACATGCTGGCGCAGGTCTTCGGCGCGCGTCGGTGTGCCGTGTGCTTGCAGGTAATCCGGGCTGGCGCAGAGCTGGTGGCGGATCGGCGCCAGCCGCCGCGCGATCAGGCTGGAGTCGGGCAGGTTGGCGATGCGGATGGCGAGGTCGAAGCCTTCCTGCATCAGGTCGATCTGGCGGTCGTTGAAATCCAGATCGAACCCCACCTCCGGATGCAGCGCCATGAAGTCCTTGATCGGCGCGGCCAGATGCAGCAATCCGAACGACAAGGGCAGAGCGACGCGCAAACGGCCTTTCAGCGCGGTGTGCGCTTGCGAAACCGCCGCTTCGGCTTCGTCCAGGTCGGCCAGGATGCGTTGCGCACGTTCATGGAAAGCGCGGCCGCTGTCGGTCAGGCTCAGGCGGCGCGTGGTGCGGTGCAATAGCTGCACGCCAAGCCGGCTTTCCAGCTCCGCCAGACGCCGGCTGACGGCGGACTTGGCAACTTCGAGCCGCTCGGCGGCGCCGCTGATGCTGCCGGCTTCAACCACGCGGACAAACATTTGCATATCGGCGAAACGGTCCATCGGCCCTCCTTTTGTTCTTAATGAAAGAACAATCAATTGTGAATTTGATTGTTTATCCAAACTGGATCAACGGCAAGAATGGAATCAGCCATTCCGGCATCACATTCAGGAGATACAACATGCAAACCACCCGCGTTCTTCGCATCGATTCCAGCGCCAACAACGAGTCTTCAGTCACCCGCCGGCTTTCCGACCTGTTCGTCCAGCGGCTGTCCGAGCGGCAATCCATCCAGGTTGTCCGCCGCGATCTGGCCGCTGGCCTGCCGTTCATCAACGGTGACTGGGTGGCGGCAAACTTCACCGATCCGGCCGCGCGTGACGCCGACAAACAGGCTGCGCTGGCGCTGTCTGACGCGTTGGTGGAGGAGGTGAGGGCCGCCGACGTTCTGGTCATCGGCGTGCCGATCTACAACTTCAGCGTGCCGGCGACGCTGAAGGCGTGGATCGACCAGATCGCGCGCGCCCGCGTCACTTTTCGTTACACCGAAAATGGTCCGCAAGGCCTGCTGACCGGCAAGAAAGCCTATCTTCTGGTCGCTTCCGGTGGCACCCAGGTCGGCGGCGCGGTTGACTTCGCGACGCCCTGGCTGAAGCATGTGCTGGCTTTCGTTGGCATCACCGATGTCGAGATCATCGCCGCCGAGCGATTGATGATCCAGGGCGAAGCCGGCCGCCAACAGGCCATCGAGCGCATCGCCAGCGTGCTGCAACCCGAACCCGCGCTGGCCGCGGCATGAACTCATTACCAAGGAGGCAGACATGAACATCCGTCCCATCCAGCAACAAATCAACGCCATCGCCGTTTCGGAAGGGGCCGGCGTCACTGTGCATCGCACCCTGGGCACGTCGGCGCTGAAGAATCTCGACCCGTTCCTGATGCTCGATCATTTCGGCAGCGACGATCCCGACGAGTACATCGCCGGCTTTCCGGATCATCCGCATCGTGGTTTCGTCACGCTCACCTACATGCTCGACGGCCACATGGAACACCGCGACAGCATGGGCAATCGCGGTGATCTTCGCGCCGGCGGGGCGCAATGGATGAAGGCCGCCAGTGGCGTCATCCATTCCGAAATGCCGCAGCAGAGCAACGGCCTGATGCGCGGTTTCCAGCTCTGGATCAACCTGCCGGCGCGGGAAAAGATGAGCGACCCGGCCTATCAGGAATTCGGCCCGGAGGCGATTCCGGAGGTGGTCGACGCGGGGGTGCGTGTGCGCGTGCTGGCTGGCGAATATTTGGCCAACGAAAATGTGGCAAACGAATATGCCGGCCAGGGCGCAACCACGCGCGGCGTCATCGACGATCCGCATACCGACCTGCGCTATCTTGATGTCCGCCTCGAACCCGCCACCGTCTTCAGCCAGCCGCTGGACGCGGCGTTGCGCGGCTTTGTCTATGTGTACGCGGGCAACGCGCTGGCCGGCAGGCAGGCGCTGCCGCAACACAGTTTCAGCGTGCTGGGCGCGGGCGACGCGGTCCAACTCGTCGCCGGCCCCGCCGGCGCCCGCTTCATCCTGGTCGCCGGCCGGCCAATCGGCGAAGCGGTGGTGCAATACGGCCCCTTCGTCATGAACAGCCGCGACGAGATCGAACAGGCCATGCGCGATTACCGCGACGGCACGCTGGTCAGGGCGAAGGCGACGGTCTGAGCGCGCTCAATCCCAGGCCAGCGCGCCGCCGGTCTGGTACTCGGTGACGCGCGTCTCGAAGAAGTTCTTTTCCTTCTTCAGGTCGATCATCTCCGCCATCCACGGGAAGGGGTTGTTGGCGCCGGGATAGAGTTCGTCGAGGCCGATCTGGGTCGCGCGGCGGTTGGCGATGAAGCGCAGGTATTCCTTGAACATCGGCGCGTTCAGGCCCAGCACGCCGCGTGGCATGGTGTCCTCGGCGTACTGGTATTCCAGCGCCACGGCTTTCTCGAACATGCCTTTCAACTCGGCCTTGAACTCGTTGGTCCACAGCGTCGGGTTTTCCAGTTTGATCTGATTGATCATGTCGATGCCGAAATTACAGTGCATCGACTCGTCGCGCAGGATGTACTGGTACTGCTCGGCGGCGCCGGTCATCTTGTTCTGCCGGCCCAGCGCCAGAATCTGCACGAAGCCGACATAGAAGAACAGGCCTTCCATGATGCAGGCGAAGGCGATCAGGCTCTTCAGGAAAGCCTGGTCGGTCTCGTGCGTGCCGGTCTTGAAGGTCGGGTTGGACAGCACATCGATGTAAGGCAGCAGGAATTCGTCCTTCGCCTTGATGCTGCTGACCTCGTGATAGGCGTTGAAGATTTCGCCCTCGTCGAGGCCCAGGCTTTCCACGATGTACTGGTAGGCGTGGGTGTGGATGGCCTCCTCGAACGCCTGGCGCAGCAAATACTGGCGGCATTCCGGCGCGGTGATCTGGCGATAGGTGCCGAGCACGATGTTGTTGGCGGCCAGGCTGTCGGCGGTGACGAAGAAACCCAGGTTGCGCTTGATGATGTGGCGCTCGTCCTCGGACAACCCGTTGGGGTCTTTCCAGGTCGCGATGTCGCGGTTCATGTTTACCTCCTGCGGCATCCAGTGGTTCGCACAGGCGGCGATGTACTTTTCCCAGGCCCACTTGTACTTGAACGGCACCAGCTGGTTGACGTCGGCCTTGGCGTTGATGATCAGCTTGTCCTCGACGCGCACGCGGCGGTGGGCGATGTCATCGGCGGCAGGCTTCGACGCAGCCGGCGGTGTGACACGCGCAGGCTGCGGCATGCCGGTTGCCGCCAGGTCGATGCCCATCGTCACCGGCTGCAATTGCGGCAGCGGCGGCATCGCGGGCGGCGCCGGGCGGAAGGCGGGTTGAGTGGGCGGGGTGTAGTCGTCTTCGAAGTTAAGCATGGGTTCTCCTCGTTTGGGTTGAGTTGGAGTTGAGTTTGGGCTGCGTTTTGTAAAGCGGGCTGATCAGAAGATCAGCGTCGAATGCGGGTTGATGATGACGATGACTTCGAAAGTCTGCGTAAGTGCTTCCAGTCGAACGGCTTCCAGGTCTTCAAGAGAAATTCCCAGGGTTTCGGCGGTGCGTGGATCGAATCCGGGCACCCAGGGAATGGCGGCATCACGTTGTTTCAGGCAGGGCGAAAGGCTGGCGGCGATGTCGTTGGCAATATGGATGATCGCCACTTC
>CAMDGQ010000112.1 GCA_945897955.1 Tepidiphilus sp. J10
CGTCCCGCCACGGAGTACCAGGCGGGCCATATTCCCGGTGCGGTCAACATCCCGGTGGATGAATTACCGCAACACCTGGCGTCGCTTCCGCATGCTCAGGAAATCGTCGCCTACTGTCGCGGCCCCTACTGCATGTTGGCTTATGAGGCGGTAGCACAGTTGCGCGAAGCAGGTTACCAGGCGCGTCGGCTGGAAGACGGCTTCCCCGAGTGGAAAGCGGAAAGCCGGCCGGTCGATAGCGGCGCTTAGCAAGAAAGTACGGAGTACTGCGGTTCACTGGCTGCGACAGATCAACTGATCGCACCCCATTTGGAGGTATTCCCATTTCTTCGGTTGACGATATTCCTTGTTGCGCCGATTATTCAAGCATTCGTTTGAATATTAAAACAGGTGCAATTCATGGATATCTTCGCAATTCTGGCTGGTCTGGCGACGGGCATGGTGCTGGGTCTGTTCGGCAGCGGCGGTTCCATCATCGCGCTGCCGGCGCTGATGTATTTGCTGCATGTCGAGCCGAAATCGGCCATCGCCATGAGTTTGGGCGTGGTGGGCGTCACCGCGACGCTCTCGGCCATCGACCACTGGCGGCGCGGCAATGTGGATGTGCGCGTGGCGCTGGTGTTCGGTGTCTTCGGCGTCGCCGGCACTTTCGCCGGAGCGCGGCTGGGGCTGCTGACGCCGGTGGTCATCCAGCTCGGCCTGTTCGCCCTGGTGATGTACGCCGCCGCTTGGCGCATGTTGAAACCGGTCAAGCTGGTGGCGCCTGCGGCGGGTGAGGTTGTGAGCGTTGGTGGTGGTACGGCGGCGCTGGGTGGCTGCCACGATTTCATTTCCCCCTGCATGACCCGCATCGCCGTGCATGGCATCGGCGTCGGCGTGCTCACCGGCCTGGTCGGCGTCGGTGGCGGCTTCCTGATCGTGCCGGCGTTGGTGCTGTTGTCCGGCATTCCGATGAAGCAGGCGGTGGGCACGTCGCTGGCCATCGTCGCGGCCAAATCCTATGCCGGTTTCCTCGGCTACATGGGCGGCGTGCCCGTCGACTATGCCCTGATGGGCGCATTCACCGCCGTCACGGTGATCGGCAGTTTTGTTGGCACGCGTCTGGCAGGACGCATTTCCCAGGCCGGCCTGAAGCGTGCCTTTGCCTGGTTTCTGGTGTGCGTTGCGACCTACATCCTGATCAAGAGCGTGATTTGAGGGAGATTTAAATGACATTTACTCCGTTGAGATTTCAATCTGCCCTGGCCTCCGGCGGTCTCGCCCTGATGCCTTTCGTGCTGATGCAATTCACCTTTCCGCATAGCGGCAAGATCATCAGCATCAACGATATTGCCGGCCGCTACGATCCAGCCACCGTGTTTCTGGTTGCGGTCCTGCTGATCAGCACCCTGCTGCATTTCTATCTCGTCGCCAAGGTGTCGACAGAGTTCCTACAATGGCGAAAATCCGGCGACGACATGCCGACATTCCTGGCCGATCCGGCGATGAATGTCGGCATTTTCTCGCCCGTGGTGGCGCTCGGCATGAGCGTCAATGTCGTTCTCGGCCCGGTGGCTTTTTTCATTCCGGATTTTGCCGAGGCGGTGCCTGCGCTGCTCAGCTTTGGCATCTATCCCTTTGCCCTGCTGTTCCTGCTGCTGCTTTACATGACCGTGGCTGTGGGTAAAACCTGGCTATTCCGCGCCGGCAAACCGGTGGCCTTCAATTACAACTGGCTGCTCGACGTGTTCGCTTGGGGCATGGTTGCACTGGCCGGGTCCGGCGTCACCATGACTGCCACCGACCCGCAGGTCACTCTGGCCGGCAGCCTGTTGACCTTATGTGCCATCAGCATTGGCCTGTTCATTTATGTGATCAAGGGCATGTATTTGATCGTTGCCCAGATGACCCACGGCAATACCCCGGCCGAACCACTCAAACCAGCGCATTTCATCGTGGTGCCGATCAATTGCCTGTTCGCGATTTCGATCTTCAAAATCGCGGGTTACACAGGAAGCTCGCTGGGTGTCGATATCACTGCGCTCGCCTTCGCTTCGGTGGTCATCCTGTTTTCACTGTCAGTATTCTGGATCGCGCTGTGTGGCGTCTCCTTCCGGGACTGGTTCCGCCATCAATTTCCCAAGCCGGATTTCTACCCATCCCAATGGGGCCTGGTTTGCGTCCTGGTTGGCTTGGAGGTGATGGCGATCTACAGCCATGTCAGCTACTACCCGTCGATCCTGTTTCTGGGCTTCTCGTACTTGAGCATTGCCGTGGCGAGCATGGTTTATGCCTTTGTTTTCCTGAAATTCAGCGGCTTCATCAAACCCGCGCCTGTTACGGCCTGATGCCATGAAGATCAAAGTGATATCGCAACAGCCGCCCGGTGGGCGCTGCACCCTGTACGCCGGTTATGCCGATGTGCTCGAACGCCACTTGAAAGCTGTCGCCGAGCTGGTTTTCAGCGACCGACGGGATGCCCACGCTGAGGGTTTCCCCAGTCTTTGGCTGAATGGCGCAGCAGTCCAGCCCGAGGATGGCGTGATCCTGATGCCAGCCGATGTCCTCGCCGGGCTGCAGGCCCAAGGCGTGCCAGAGGAGGCCCTGCTGGGCCTGGCCGAGGCACTTGAAGCACCCCTGGATCGCATGCTTGAAACGGAAGGTTGAAAACATGAGCTGCACTTTTTGAATTTGCTTCGCCAGTCATGCTGGCGAGGTTCCTGTCTGGAGCAATCCGGGAATATTTTGTTTTCAAACCAAGGGATATCACCATGAATCCAAGTCTGTCGCGCGTCACATTGTTTTTCTCCCTGTTGTTTTCCCTCGTCCTTGGCTACGGCGCTTCCGCCGCCGAACTGGATGACCATCATGCACTTGAAGGCGTGAAGACCGGCAAGGCCGTTTTCGACATCGCCAGCGGCAATCCCAAAGCCATCGTGACTATCCTGGGCATCGTCGACGAGACCATCGATGGCTTGAAACGGCAGGGCGTCGAGCCGCATATCGTGGTCGCGTTTCGCGGGCCGGCGGTTCGGTTTTTGAGCAGCGACAGCAGCGTGATCCCCCCGGAACATGCCGCTACGGCAATGGAGCTTGCGGATCATGTTGAAAAGTTGGCCGCGCGCGGCGTGCGGGTGGAAGCCTGCGGCATCACCACGCGCATGATGAAAATCGACCATGCCAAGTTGATCAAGGGCGCTCAGCCGGTTGCCAACACTTTCAATTCCCTGATCGGTTACCAAACCAAGGGCTATGCGTTGATCCCCGTGTTCTAAGACCCAATCTTGAACAACACACCCAACCCGCAGCGAATGCACCGATATGTGTGAATTACTTGGTGTCAGCAGCAGCATCCCACGCAGCCTCGGCCGCTGGTTGACCTCATTCCGCGCGCGTGGCGGCGCGGTCGCCGACAACCCCGATGGCTGGGGTGTCGCTTACTGGCTGGGAAGCCATCCGAAGATCGAGAAATCGCCGGAACCCGGCTGGAACAGCGACGCATTTCTGCATGTAGCGGACAACCTGGTTTCCGACCTGGTGATCGCGCATGTGCGCAAGGCGCGGCATCCGCCAATACTCAGCCTGGAAAATACGCATCCGTTCGTGCATCTGTGCTGCGGCCGTGCTTGGGTATTCGCCCACAACGGGCTGGTCGCGGAAGTTTTCGATCAGCCGCTGGCTGAGTCGTCGTGCAGCCCGCTTGGCGCGACCGATTCGGAGTTCGCCTTCTGCCAGCTTCTGGCCGGCATCGCCGGCAGCTACAACCATGATGATCAGCAAAACTGGCTGCATGCGTTGAATCGGCTCGCCGATGCCATTGCCACGCTGGGCAAGTTCAATTTCCTGCTCTCTGATGGCCGCATCCTGATCGCTTACGGCCATGATCGGCTGCACTACCTGGAGTCATCGGGGGACCACAGCCACCGCGCGCTGATCGCCACCGAGCCGCTATCCGACGATGCGTGGCTGCCGTTCGCCGCGCGGGAATTGCGCGTTTATCAAGACGGCGCGTTGGTTGCCAGCCATGCGCCCGATCGGCGCGAAGCGTGACATTGCCCACTGACCCAAACCACAACATCCGACCTCCCATGACCGACTCCCCGATCTACCTGGATTACAACGCCACCACAACGATCGACTCGCGTGTGGTCGAGGCCATGCTGCCATTCCTGAATGCACACTTCGGCAATCCGTCGTCGGATCATGTTTATGGCCGGCAAGCGAAGGCGGCGGTGGCAAACGCGCGTGGCGAAGTGGCTGCATTGATTGGCGCTCAACCGGATGAAATCGTGTTCACCAGTTGCGCCACCGAGGCCAATAATCTGGCCATTCTGGGCGTGGCGCGGGCATTGCGGGACGGTAGCCGCCGCCGGCTGCGGTATTCCGCAGTCGAACATCCGGCGGTGGAGCAGCCCATGCGGCATCTGGCCGAGGCTGGCTGGCAGCTGGAAACGATAGGCGTGGACGCGAGCGGCCGGGTCGATGCCGCAAACATCGCCCTTGGCGCGGACGTGGCGCTGGTCTCCGTGATGCTGGCCAACAACGAGGTGGGCACGCTGCAGCCTGTGGCCGAAATCGCCGCCCGCGCGCATGTGGCTGGCGCGCTGATGCATGTGGATGCGGCCCAGGCCGTCGGCAAGATTCCCGTTGATGTCGACGCGCTGGGCTGCGACCTGCTGACCTTGGCCGGGCACAAGTTCTACGCGCCGAAGGGCGTCGGCGCGTTGTATGTGCGCGCCGGCACGTCGATTCAATCCATCCAGTTCGGCGCCGGCCACGAAGGCGGCTTGCGCCCCGGCACCGAGAACGTGCCGCATATCGTTGCGCTGGGCGAGGCGGCGCGTTTGGCGCGCATCGAACTTGAGACGGAGGCCGCGCGCATCCGCGCGCTGCTCGATGATCTGCACAGTCGTCTGGACAATGCCATTCCCGGCCTGTTGCTCAACGGTCATGCCAGCGAGCGTCTGCCCAACACCCTCAACGTTTCCTTCCCCTGCGTCACCGGCTGGCAGTTGCTGGCCGCCGTCCCGAAACTGGCTGCCTCCACCGGCTCCGCCTGCCATGCCGGGCAACACGCGGCCAGCGGTGTGCTGGGCGCGATGGGCTGCTCCGGCGAGCGCGCCGCCGGGGCGGTGCGGTTGTCGTTGGGGCGCTTCAGCACGGCATCTGAAATCGAGCAGGCCGCCGCTGCACTGATTTCCGCCTGGCAACAGCTTTCGGCATGACTCCGACCATGACTCCGGCGGACTACGATGCCTGGTACGACACGCCGCGCGGGCGCTGGGTCGGCGAGACAGAATTCAGTCTGCTGCATCGCCTGCTCGCGCCACAGTCTGGAGAATCCATCCTTGATGTCGGCTGCGGCACCGGCTGGTTCACTCGCCGCTTCGCTTCCAGCAACGGCTGGAACGTCACCGGACTGGACAACGACGCCACCCGCCTGGACTTCGCCCGCGTCCATGGCCGCAACGAGCGCTACCTGGAAGGAGACGCCCGCGCCCTGCCATTTGCCGACGCCAGCATCGATTGTGTCGTCTCGATTGCCGCCCTCTGTTTCATCGACGACTGGCGGCTGGCGCTGGCTGAAATGGCCCGAGTGGCGCGACGGCGGCTGGTGGTCGGGCTGCTCAACCGGCACAGCCTGCTATGGTGGGAGAAGGGGCGAGAGGGCGGCACAGGCGGTTATCGCGGCGCCCGCTGGCACACCGCCGATGAGATAAGCGAGGCGCTGACAGCACTGCCGCTGACCCACATCCAGATACGCGGCGCGCTGTTCATGCCCGGCGCGTCGCCCCTCGCGCGCGCTTGCGAGCGCTGCCTGCCAAGCCGCCTGCGCTTGGGTGGCTTCCTGGTCGCGGCGGCGGATAAACGGCAATAATCCCGCGCTCCTCTTCACCTGGCCATCTTATGAAATTCAGACCATTCGTGCTCTTGACCATGGCGCTTGCCAGCCTATCGGGTTTTCCGGTCAATGCCGCCCAGACCCAAAGCCATGACCCCGAAACGGGCACCACGACCTGGCAGACGCGCGTGCATGGTGTCACCCTATTGCTCACTCAGATCCCGCCGGATCCAGCGCGGGCGTTTTATTTCAATCGCGGTTTCCCGCTGCAAGCGGTCGAACGCTATGCCACGGCCTGCGTATTCATGACCGTGCTGCGCAACGATGCTGCGCCGGGTGAGTTGAGCTTTCGCCTGGACGACTGGCGCGTACAAAGCGAAGGCCGGACTCAGCCGCCAACATCTGTCGAAGCATGGATGGAACAGTGGCAAGCGCTGGGCCTGACGGAAGCAGCGCAGATTGCTTTCCGCTGGGCGCAGTTTCCGCCGGAGCAGGAATACGCCGTCGGTGAATGGAACCAGGGCATGCTGACCACCGGCCTGCCGCCCGGCAGCCGTTTCGACCTGATCGCCCGCTGGACGGTGGCAGGCAAAACCTTTGAGGGGACACTGGAAAATGTCGTTTGTGCGCGCTGAAAGCAGAATGAAGCAAGGTTTGTTCACCTTCATGCTGGCTTGTATGGCAGCTTTCCCAGTCGCCGTCGCCGTCGCCGCCGCAGACCTGCCGCCGTTGACCCAAGGACTTACTCAGATTGCGGAGCCCAAGCCCGCGCCGGCACTGCGCCTGGTCGACCTGGATGGCAGGGAGCATGACCTCGCCGATCTCAAGGGCAAACTGGTGGTGGTGAATTTTTGGGCGACCTGGTGCCCGCCTTGTCGGCGCGAAATGCCCTCGCTTGAAAGCCTGCGTACTCGTCTTGATAAGCACGGGCTCGTCGTGCTGGCGGTGGATGTGGGAGAAGATGCCGACACCGTATTTTCATTTTCCGGCCAACTGGAACCCGCTCCCAACTTTCCCCTTCTGCTGGATCAAGACTCGAAAGCCATGCAGCGCTGGAAGGTCAAGGGCCTGCCCACCACCTTCGTTATCGATCCGCAAGGACGAGTGATCTACCGTGCCGTGGGCGGCCGCGAGTTCGATAGCCCCGCCATGATCGAGGCGTTGCTTGCACTTACACCTAACCACTGAAGCGGCGGACAGCTTTTTTCGCGTGGGGAATCCGTCGGGTTTCAACGTGTGTTGGTTATGGCCATGTGACAGCGTCGGATGGTTCAACTCGCAGCAATCAATAGTCTGTGTCACTCATGGACCTGAACCAGGACCTGTTCAACAATACCTACAGCTTCGCGGCATTATCGGCACACGTTCTCTGCTGTTCTAGTTATCGGGTCTTTACTCGCCCTGGCAATGTTTATGCCTCCGGGGCTGCCACTTCACCCCTTGATACGGAGAAGAAAATGCAAGACATACAGAGCGCCATCGCGCTGCTCCAGCATGGTGGAGTCATCATCTACCCGCTGCTGGCCCTGGCTTTGGCCGCGCTGGTGGTGGTGCTGGACAAGACCATCGTTTACCGCCGTCATGCCCGATTGCCCGAGTCGCTGCGCCAGTTGGTGGAAACCTACGGCTTCAAATGGGACGAGCTCGACCGGCAGATCGGCAACCTCGGGGCGCAGAACTATTTCAGCCGGTTCTTCAGGACCATCATGGACAACCGCACCAAGCCCGCCTGGTGGGTCGAGTCCCGGGCCGGGGACGAAGCCCAGCAGATCGAGAAATCCCTCGGCCGGGGCATGTGGGTGCTGGATACGGTGATCACCGCCGCTCCCCTGCTGGGCCTGCTCGGTACGATTTTCGGCATGATGCAGTCGTTCAAACTGATCGGCCCCGCCGGACTGGTGGACCCGGGTGGGGTTACTGCCGGCGTGGCCGAGGCGCTGATCGCCACGGCGGTCGGTCTGCTCATCGCCCTGGTGGCGCTGTTCGCGTTCAACTACCTGACCCGCCTGCAGGCCCAGACTCTGGACGAGATGGAACGGCTGGGCACGCGGCTGCTGGACCACATTCGTCTGGATACCCAGGCAGCCGGGGACGGTCACGGAGCAGTGAACCATGAAACTGCGTAGAAGCCGGCAACCCAAGCGGGGCCGCATCGAGATCATCCCGATGATCGACGTGATGTTCTTCCTGCTCGCCACCTTCATGCTGGCGTCGCTGTCGATGCAGC
>CAMDGQ010000113.1 GCA_945897955.1 Tepidiphilus sp. J10
TCGTCATCCTGATTGCGCTGTGATTATGCAAAGGGCGCGTCGCCAACCTTCCGCTGCTCATCCGTGGTTGGCAGGTGTCCAAAGTTGCTGCTTCACATAATCGAGCACTTTGCATAATCGGCCTTATGTAAAGCTTTGCATAAGGCCGACAAGCAGGAAGACACGATCCTTGCGTCAGTGGCGGCTTGACCTCAGGCTTTAGTCACCCAAGAAGCCGAAGGCTGTACGGTTTCCACACAGGATTCCGGACAAGAATGGCACTTACTTAAGCTAAAAACCTCCGTCATTCCCGCGAATGCGGGAATCCAGGCGCGGTAAAAACCACTGGATTCCCGCATTCGCGGGAATGACGTGTGCGGTAGTTTCAGTCGTTTTCGCTTAAGTAAGCGCCATTCGATTCCGGACACTCTTTTTTAAGCCGTAGTTGAACTCACAGCCGGGGTGATCAATCAGCCAGGCCAATCTCGGCCAGCCAGGCCGCCACTTCATGCGCCACCCAGTCGCCGTCGTCGAGCGGCAGATCATGGCCGGCTTCGGGATGCAGGACCAGCCCGGCGCCCCAGGCCTCTGCCAGCCGGCGCGAGCAATCGGGATGCACCATGTGGTCGTGTCGCGCGGCGAGGAGCAGCACGGGAACAGCGGGTTTCTCCGCCGCCGAGAAGCGCGCAGCAGCGAGCAACTGACGCAGCACATTAAGGCGGGTCGGCGGATATTCGCGCGCGTAGGCGGCCCAGGTCGGCATCAGAGTCCGCAATGTGTCGGCGCGGGCGCTGGTCAATTCGAGGATCGCGCGCTCGCGCGTTTCACCGTCCAGCAACATCAGCCGCACCAGCGTCAGCCAGGCCGCCGGGCGCAGACGCTGGAAAACGGGGCAGTACGGGCGCAGGCTGGTGGAAATGAGCACCGCCGCGCGGCATTCGGCCGGATAGCGCTTCGCCCAGGCCGCTGCCACCATACCGCCAAGCGACAGCGCCAGCAGATGGTAGGGCGGCGCATGACCGCGCGCGCGCAGTTCCTGGCGGCAGGCCTCCAGCATGGCATCCACCCGGGTCGGGCTGGGCACGTCGTACAAGCGACCGTTGCCGGGCAGGTCCGGGGTCAGGATATCGCCGGCGGATTCACCCAGCACGGCACGGAAGCGTTGCGGAAAATCGCCCCAGTGGCGCGCTTCGCGGCTGAGGCCGCGCAGGAAAACCCAGGTGGTCATGGCTGCTCTCCGCCGTACCATTCAGCCAAGGCCAGCTTGTGCCGCCGCGCGCGTGATTCGCCCGTCGGCAGCCAGTTGTCGCAGCCGCTTGCGGCGCGGGCGAGAAAATCCAGCCAGAGCAGATGCTGGCGCAGGCGGTGGCCGGGGCGTGGATTGAACAAACCGTGCAGGGAAAACAGTTGGCGCGGGTTTTTCCGCACCCACAGCCAGGAACCCATTTCCAGCGTCAGCGGCAGAAATACCCGATCGCCACCCCGCGCGCGTTGATAGAAGTAATCCCAGAGGTCGCCGTGCGCCAGGTATTGCCGGCTCTGCGGCTCGATCACGTAGTTGTGGACGGGATAGGTCATCTCGAACAGATTCTTAAGCGCGTGGATTTCCGGCAGATGCGGAAACGGCGCGGCGGTATGGGCATAGGGAAACCAGATGCGATCACGCGAACCAAAGCCGGAATGGCAATCCAGCGCGATGCTGAAACGACGCTGGCCGAGTTCCTCGTTCACCACGTCCTCCAGCACCCGGCTTTCCAATGCCATCGGCGCCCCGGCCGGACCGCGATACCAGGGCAGGCGGGCGCTGAAACGCTGGCCGCCGAGCAGGAAGGGCACCCGCTCGACGGCATCGAGCGGCGCGTTGCGCATCAGATCGACGCCGTCCGGATTACAGCGCGTATCGCGCCACATGCCGCCCGGATTCACCAGCGGCACGAACACCATGCGCAGCATTTCCAGTTGCCTGTGCAGGAGCGGATCCCATTGCAGCCGATGCAGCAAGCCGCGCAGAAACATCAGCAACACGCGCGTGCCGATCCGTTCCAGGCCATGCACGCCGGCAAAATAGCCGATTGCCGGCAGGCCCGGAGCCGGATTGCCCAGCGTCAGCACATGAATCGGCAACGCGGTGCCGTCCAGCATGACCGTATGCGCGATACGCGCGGACAGTTCGGCCGGGGCATCGTCCAGCAGGCGTTGCAGTTCAGCGAGTTCGGGAAGGTGTTGTTCCATCGTTGCGGTGGTTGCCAGGGTCGTCGCGCAAGTTTGATCCTTTACCGCTCTGCACGTTAAACCGCAACGCTTCCGCACCGCCTGGTATCAGCTTGCTCGGCCTGCCTGGCCCGCAGCCATTCTGAGAAGGCCGCTGCCGGCATCGGCCGGGCGCACAGGTAACCCTGCACTTCATCGCACTGGAATGTGCGCATCAGCGCCAGTTCCGCCTCGGTTTCGACGCCTTCGGCGACCACTTGCAGCGAAAGGCTTTTCGCCAGCGCGACGATCGAACGAATGATGGATTGATTGATCGGCATCCGGTCGATGTTGCGCACAAAGGACTGATCGATCTTCAACCGTTCGATCGGATAGCGGTTGAGATAGCCCAGGCTGGAATAGCCGGTTCCGAAATCGTCGAGTGACAGATGCACGCCAATCGCCTGAAGTTCGCCCAGCATGTCCAGCACCAGCGAAGCGTCATGCATCAGTGTGCTCTCGGTCAGTTCGAACTCCAGAAAGGACGGGTCGACGCAGGTCTCGCTCATCAGACGGCTGATTCGCTGGATGAAATCGGGCTGGCGGAATTGCAGCGGCGAGATGTTCACCGCCAGGCGCAAGGCCGGCAGCCCTTGTCGCAACCAGGCGCGATGCTGGCGACAGGCCTCGGCCACCACCCAATCGCCGATTTGCACGATCAGGCCGCTTTCCTCGGCAATGCCGATGAACCCGCCCGGATTGAGCAAGCCGCGACTCGGATGAATCCAGCGGATCAACGCCTCCACCCCCACGACCTGGCCGCTGGCGAGATCGAACTGGGGCTGATAGCACAGCACGAACTCGTCATTGACGAGCGCCTGTTTCAACTCCGCTTCCAGCGAGGATCGTTCCAGGCTGAAGGATGTTGTCGCCGCCGAGAACTGCCGATAGCCGTTGCGGCCGCTGACCTTGACTTCATACATCGCGGCGTCGGCCTTGCTGAGCAGGATATCGACCTGGCCGTCGTCGCGCGGATAGACCGCGATGCCGATACTGATGCTGACCGTGACTTCACGATCCAGTATCTGGAACGGCTGGCGCATCGACTCGACCAGACGCCAGGCCAGCGCCTCGGCATCCGCCGCGCCCTGGATGGACTCCATCAGCACGGCGAATTCATCGCCGCCCAGTCGCGCCACCGTATCGCAGTCGCGCGCACAGTCCAGCAAACGACCGGCAATCGCCACCAGCAACGCATCACCGAAACGATGTCCAAGCGAATCGTTGACCTGCTTGAAGCGATCGACATCAATGAACAGCAAGGCGACTTCCCCGTCGTTGCGCGACGCTTCCCGGCAGGCCTGGTTGAGGCGGTCGGAAAACAGCATGCGGTTGGGTATCCTGGTCAGCGCATCGTAGTGCGCCAGATAGTGCAACTCGGCCTGCTTGCGCTGCGTGATTTCATGCAGCAGATCATGGCCGTGAACGACGCCGGCATAGCGTTCATCCTGGGTAATGACGACGCCGCTGACCATGTGCCGCATGCTGGTATCAATAATGATTCTGGCGACATCGTCGATCGTGGTCGCAATGTCCACGACGATGGGTTTGGCGATGGGAAATGCGCCGATCAAGGCATCGCGATGCTCGCCCAGCAGATGGTCAAGGCCGCGCCGGCCAAATATTTCCTTGCTGAACGAACGGCTGAAGAACTCCAGAAAATAATGCCGGTCGATGATCGCCACCGGCCGCGACTCGGCATCCACCACCGGCATGGAGAGCAGCCCGGCCTCGGCGTGAAAACGCGGCAGCACTTCCTGGCAAGTCGCGCTGATCGGAACCGGCACGACCAGCCGCAGCAACTGGGCCACGCTGGGACAGGCCGGCAGCCCCGCCTCGGTCAGGCTGAGCGGCGCGGATCGCGCCGGCGTCAACTGCCCGCCTCCCCCAGGCCTAGCAGCGAGTGCTTCAGGCTGGTCTGAATCGGATCGCCGCCCAGCCAGATTTTCAGGATTGCCCGGTTGAAACGCTCGCCCGGAACCATGCCCAGGTTTCTGTCGCCGATTCGTACCCAGGTCCCCGCGCCGGGCAGGTAATCGAGCTGAATCACGGTTCCCGTCGGCACCTCCGAAACCTGCTGGATGAGGCTGAAGAAACGCGCGACATCGGTGTGGATCGCCGCCATTTCGGCGGCGCTGTTGTTATCGACCAGACCCTCCCTGAGCGCGCTCAGATTCTGATCAGTACTGGTGTCCCGCAGCAGCGTCAGCCGCAGCCGCCTCGGCGTGTTGCTGTCGAGAATCTGCTCGGCCGCCCGCATCGGGTAGGGCAGATACAGCGCCGCGACGTAAACGCGGAAACCGAACAGCGTGCGTACCCCCGCGCCATTGAGCAGCAGTGTGCGGCCGTCCAGCGTGGTCTCGCCGCTGACCTTGACGCCGGCGAGACGAATATCCCGTTCCGCCGCACGCGCCGCGCAAACACCCAGGCAGCAGGCCAGCACTACGGCCAGAACAGCCCGGAAACCGGTTTCAGCTTTGCTTGAAGAGGCGACGGGCATAAGCCGGGTGGATATTCTTCAGTGGCAGCAGGATAGGCAGGTCGGCGGTATTGAAATCGGGATCCCAGGCCGGCTCGCCGCAGATATAGGAACCCAGACGCAGATAGCCCTTGATCAACGGCGGCAGCACCGGCTCGTTGGCTGTTTCGAGCAGATCCAGCGGCAGCGGGCAGCGCGGAAAGACCCGCCATTCGATTGGCGACAGATGCTTTTCCTTGACGGCATTCCAGATGCCGGCGGCATTGTGGCCGCCATCGGCCATGCCGATGCTGGCGCAGCCGATCAGGTAGTCATGCTTGCCGCGAATCATGTATTCGGCGAGGCCGGCCCACAACAGCGTGATGACGCCGCCGGTGCGATAGTCGGCATGCACGCAGGAACGGCCCAGTTCCACCATGTTGCCGCGCAGGTGTTGCAGGCGGGTCAGGTCGAACTCGGTTTCGGTGTAATAGTCGCCCACCCGCTTGGCGGCCGAGGGGCTGAGGATGCGATAGGTGCCGACCACCTCGGAGGTTTCCGGGTCGCGCACCAGCAGGTGCTCGCAATGGGCATCGTACAGGTCGATATCCAGGCCGGGTTCCGGCGAATCCAGCCGCGCCCCCATTTCCTCGGCGAAGACCTGCCAGCGCAGACGTTGCGCCTCGCGCACTTCATCCTGATGCCGAGCCAGGCTGACCTGGAAACTTTTCTTGCCGCCGCCATCCCGATCAACGCGTTCCTGAAGCATGGACTTTCCTTTCTTTACGAAGATGCGGCAAAGATAAGGAGCGCCTGTTACCTCGACATGACGAAAAGATTAACAGTGCATGACCGTTCGTCGGGCCGGCCTCTCAGGCCGCCGGCAAGTCCAGCGCATGCCGGACACGATCGCAGAGGACGGGCGGGGTCGGCGAGATGATCGCCTCGGGGATGGAGAACTTGCGCGTCAGGCGGGCAAAGCTTTCAAAACCGTATGAAACGATGAACGGGTGCATGCCGGCGGATTGCGCCGCGACATAGTCCTTGTGCTCGTCGCCGCAGGCATAGGCGCGCGCCGGGTTGATATCGAAGCGCTCGCGCGCAGTGATGAAATAAGGCGCCTTTTCCTCGCGCAAGGGGACGTAATGCAGGAAATCGAGTTGCCTGATATCCACGCCATGCCTCGCGAACAACTTCCCCAACGTCACTTCAGGTTCGTGCGTCACATTGCGCGTGACCATGCCGACGCGGATGCCCGGCGCGGCGAGCAGTTCGCGCACCAGTTCGGCCATGCCCGGATAGAGGCTCGCCTCCTCGCGATAGACCTCGGTCAATGTCGCCAACAGATCCCTGCGCCCCTGCTTGCCAAAACGCTTGGTCAGGTTGCGCGGAAACTCCTTCAACCCACCCAGATACTTGAACAGGTTGCGTCGCTTCTGGAAGCGATCCAGATCGCCCAGGTCCATGCCATGCCGGGCGAAGGCGGTGCCGATTGCCGTGAACGCGTCGATCACGGTGCCATCGGCATCAATGATGATCAGGCGATCGCGGCTTTTGTACATGCGGTGTTCGGTTTCAGGGTTTCAGGGTTCAGGGTTCAGGGTTCAGGGTTCAAGGGGCAGGGTTTCATGCCGACGAACAGGTAGTAGGGTGCGCGCAATCCGGGCAGATAGGGGACGGCGGCGCGACATTCGCGGGTGATTGAATGCGGGAACATGGTTTTCAATGTACTCAGGTGCTCACCCGAGAGAATCACGCCGTCATGCGCGAACCATGTCCGCCAGAAGCGATTGCCCAGGCGACTGCCGCGCTCGGGCAGATGAAAATCGACCAGCCCCAGACGCCCGCCCGGCGCCAGCATGGCGTAGGCGTTGGCCAGAACAGCCCGCCAGTCCGGCATCATGGTCAACGCGTAGGAAAGGTAAACCCGATCGACCGGCCCCGCCGGTTGCCAGAGGGTGGCATCAGCTTCAATGACTTCGACGTTGGCCATGCCGCGCACGCGCTGCCGCGCAACCGCCAGCAAGGCCGGACACAGATCGACCATCTGGATGCCGGTCAGCTCAGCGACAGGCCTGGCCTTCTCGATTGCCGCCAGATTGCGGCCGGTGCCGCAGCCGAGTTCCACCACGCGCGCGGCGGCGGGAATTTCCAGCGCTTCGATCAGTGCGTCACGCCCGTGCAACAGCCGCGTGCGGAAGGCGTCGTAACGTTCCGCCTGCGGCGCGTAGAAGCCTTCCAGACGCTCGGCGTGGCTGCCGGCGCGCGGCAAGCCGCGCAGCATGCGCAGCAGAATGCCGGCATCCGCGACGAAATCAGCCGGGAACATCCGCAACCATAAAACCGGCGTAGGTGTGCACCCTGTCCCGCTGCTGCAGTCGGGCCGCCAATGCACGATTGATGGTCAGGGTGTCGTCAAGCCGGCGGCGTTCATGGCCGACTCTGACCCAGCGCAGAAAATCGGGATCGGCATGCGCGCTGCGCAGCAGGATGCGGGCACCGCGACGCGAGCGATCCAGAATGGCATTCCATTCCTCAACCAGCGCCGCCGGGTGATAGCTGCTCATCCAGTCCATGTGGTCGAGCAGAACGAAACGGGAAATCGGCCTTTTCGTCTCGTGCAGAAACTCCGTTACCGTGCAGGTATGCGTCCGGATACGGTTCACCAGGCCCGCCTTCAACGCCTGGAAATTGTCCGGCTTGAGGTATTCGGGGCAGCAATCGCGCGTGTAACAGCCGTTCACGTACACCCGCCAGAAATAGTTGTCCGCCACCGACAAGTGCCGGAAGACATACTCGATCGCCTCGCGCACGAATCCCGCCACACCATCCGAATGCTGCGCCTGCACCAGGCGCCGCTGCGGATGCGGCACGCCGAGCAGGCTCAGGGTGAGCTGGCGACCGAGCACCCAGCGCATCGCCGGCGTCCACATCGCGGCGGCGATGCGTTCATCGTAAATGCGACGCTGATCGGACAATTCGGCCGCCGCGAACAGTTCCTGCACATCCGCCGCCAGCTTCGGCCGCATCCTGAA
>CAMDGQ010000114.1 GCA_945897955.1 Tepidiphilus sp. J10
CTCGACAAACAGGTCGCCCGCCGTATTCTCGATTTTCTCGATGAGCGAGTTGCCGTTGCTGAAGAACCTCGCAGTACGGGCAAGGCATTGACCGGCCCGCTGGGTAGTTTCTGGCGGTATCGCGTGGGCGAATACCGGATCATCTGCGACATTCAGGATGGTCAATTGCGAGTGTTGGTTGTGCAGATCGGCAATCGGCGCGAGGTATACCGATGACCGAAGTCCTCGAAACCGCCGACGCAGCCGAGGAGGAAATCCGCCATCTCGCCAAGGTGCAGGGCGAGTTGTGGACCGATCTGCCGACCGATCTGTACATTCCGCCAGATGCGCTGGAAGTGATTCTGGAGGCCTTCGAGGGACCGCTCGATCTGCTGCTCTGGCTGATCCGCCGCAACAACCTGGATGTGCTCAACATCAACATGGCGGCGCTGACCGTGCAGTACATGGCTTATGTCGATGTCATGCGCCAGCTTGAGCAGACCCAGCGACTGGAGCTGGCGGCGGAATATCTGGTCATGGCGGCGATGCTGATCGAGATCAAGTCGCGCATGCTGCTGCCGCGCCCGGAAAAGGTGGAGGAGGGCGTCGAACTTGATCCACGCGCCGAGCTGGTGCGTCGCCTGCTGGAATACGAGCAGATGAAGCTGGCCGCGCACAATCTCGATGCCGTGCCGCAACTCGGGCGCGATTTCCAGGCGGTCAATGTTTACGTTTCGCAGTTGGCGATCAAGCGTTTGCCGCTGGTCGGCGGAGAGGATCTGCTTGATGCCTGGCGCGCGATCCTGAAACGCGCTTCGCTGCAAAAACATCACCGCATCGGCCGCCAGGAGCTTTCCGTGCGAGAGCACATGAGCCGCATCCTGAAACACCTGCAAACTGCCGGCCGCACGCTGTTCACCGACTTGTTCGATCCGGCCGATGGCCGGTCGGCGCTGGTTGTCACCTTTCTTGCGCTGCTCGAACTGGTGCGCGAGCGGCTGGTGGACATTGTGCAGAATGAGCCATTTGCGCCGATTCATGCGCAGGTCGCCTGTATTCAATGCGACAGCCCCTCGGAATGAAATTGCTTTATTTATCCTTTCCTTCCCAAAAATAGAACAGGGAGTTCTTGCTATGGCGATCGACTCTATTGCCGAGACTGTTTTCCGCTTTATATGGCAGCTTGTCATTGAGTACTTGTTTGTGCGTATTTTTTATTGGCCAGGTTGGTTGATCCTCCGGGTGCTTACGTTGGGTCGCTATCCACCTCTTAAACATGAAAATCACAATCGAGAATTTGTTGCCATGATTGCTTTTGTCACTTTTCTCATTGGCTTGACTGTTTTTCACACGTGGTGAATTAACCGTCGGACATTGAAACTAAATATCCCCGCTCATGTTGAATGAAGACACCTCCCTCCCCGAAATCAAACGCATCCTGGAAACCGTCATGCTGGCTGGTTCCGGGCCGATGACGCTTAACGAGTTGAAGCGGGTATTCGAAGTCGAGTTGTCGAACGATTTTTTGCGTCGGGCGCTGAATGAGTTGCGCGCCGACTGGCAAGGCAGGGGCGTTGAACTGGTGCAACTGGCGGAAGGCTGGCGTTTCCAGACCAGGGTCGATTACCAGCGTTACCTCGACCGCCTGAACCCGGAAAAACCGCCGCGCTATTCGCGCGCGACCCTGGAAACCCTGGCGGTGATCGCTTACCGCCAGCCGGTGACGCGCGGCGATATCGAGGATATTCGTGGCGTCGCGGTCAACACGCAGATCGTTCGTACGCTGGAGGAACGCGGCTGGATCGAGGTCGTCGGGCACAAGGAAGTGCCGGGCCGGCCGGCCTTGTTCAGCACGACCAGGCAGTTCCTCAGCGATCTTGGTTTGCGCGCCTTGTCCGAACTGCCGCCTCTGCCGGAGTTGGCAAAGGATTTGCAGGCCTCCGCATTGTTCGAGGCGCCTGCGCCGAACGAATAAATCGGCTGGAATCCGCGATAATGCAGGCGAGACCAATCATAGAAAGAACAATATGCCACGCTATTCCTATATGGGGCGACCATTGAAAGCACGTCCGGAAGAACTCGAAGAACACAGCGAGAAGCTGCATAAAGCCCTGGCTACCGCAGGCATCGGCTCACGCCGCGAGATGGAACAATTGATCGCCGATGGGCGCGTCAGCTTGAACGGTCAGATCGCCAAGGTGGCGGATCGGGTCAAGCCGGGCGATCTGGTCAAGGTCAACGGCAAGGTCATCCGGCTGGGTTGGAAAAAACAGGTGCCGCGAGTCTTGATCTATCACAAGCAGGAAGGCGAAATTGTCTCGCGTGACGATCCTGAAGGACGTCCGTCCGTGTTCGATCATCTGCCATCGGTGCGCAGCGGTCGCTGGATCAGCATCGGTCGGCTGGATTTCAATACCGAAGGCCTGTTGATCTTCACCACAGATGGTGAATTGGCCAATCACCTGACTCACCCTAGATATGAAGTCGAGCGCGAGTACGCAGTGCGGTTGATCGGCGCGCTCGATGCAGCCCAGATGAATTCGCTGCTGACCGGCGTTGAACTTGATGACGGCATCGCCAAGGTGGACAAGATTGTTCCGGCCGGCGGCGAAGGCGTTAACCAGTGGTACCACCTGATCATCAAGGAAGGCCGCAATCGCGAGGTACGTCGTCTGATGGAGCATCTAGGTTTGACTGTCAGTCGGCTCATCCGCGTACGTTTCGGCCCCATCGCGATGCCGTCGCGCCTCAAACGCGGTATGAAGGAAGAACTGCCGGAAGAGGAAGTCGAAGCCCTGCTGCGTTGGTGCGGTATGGCCCGGAGCGCGGCGGAGCAGCGTAAATCCGAAGATTCGTCAGGGGTCTCGAATGCGGCCGTTTCCAAACGTCCTGAGTCGTCCGCCGACAAGCTCGGACATCCAAAGACCGGACATCCCTACCGGCGCAGGCTGAATAACAAAGGTGAGCGGCAATAGCCCGCACAGCCAGCGATCTCGGGAAAAAAGCCTTTGACCCTGCCAGTCCGCATCATTAGAATGCGCGCCTCTTTGGGCAGTTAGCTCAGTGGTAGAGCACCGCCTTCACACGGCGGGGGTCACAGGTTCGAACCCCGTACTGCCCACCAAAGAATGCAACAAAATCAGCAAATTACGGCGGCTTTAATGGTCGCCGTTTTTGCATCTGAATGTTCGGGAAAGCGCCTGGGAAGCAGACAAAAAAACCCGGCAGAAGGCCTGGTCAGTGTGGAGATGATGTTGATGATTGTTTACGCTGTAACCAGTCACCACGCCAAAAAAGCAATTTCAGGCGGTTAGAGACAGCAATCGGACACCACTTCAGCACTCGTCGCAGGATCGCCAGCAAGGCCGGCATAGGTGAGCGCCTGTTCTTCAGTCTGGAATGCGCTAGCTTTCAGGATGGCGTATTGCGATATCCACATCCATGAAGGCCACCACGCGGATGCCGCTGGAGGTCGACAAGGTGTATGGACCCACTTGGATATCCAGCACACCGGGGTTCGACAGTTAATCCGATAACTATTTGATTTCGTTGAGCACGAATTCAAAACGCAACCCTACAAAAGCGTCAATTGCTGGGACACGATCGGTTTTTTCACCCGGAGGGCATGGAACACCTTGTTCTGTTCATCGTTGATGGAAGAAACCCCCGTCACCGGCTCAGCGCCGTTCAGGCGGATGCGGTGATGCTGGATGCGGTGGAGTTGCTCAAGCGCGCGTTCCGGCGATAGTCCGGCGTTCGCCACGCGCAAACGAGTGCGCATGACCCGATGCAGAATCAGCGCCATGAAACAGATCGAAGCATGCGCACGAATCCGTTCCGGCAGTCGGTGATACACCGGGCCGATCTCGATCTCCGATTTCAGTACCTTGAAACCGCGCTCGATGTCGGCCAATGACTTGTAGCGCATGACGATTTCCAGGGGCGACAGCCCCTCTACATTCGTCACCAGCAACAGCTTGCCATCCATCATTTCAGCCAGTGTTCGCGCCGCGTCATCGATGTCGTAGCTGAACAGTTGTGCGGCCAGATCCACCTTGATGATCTTCGACAAATGCGCCTCGCTCACCGCATGAAAGAAGCGCGCCTTGGCGCCACTGTCGGAGAGCTTGCGACCGCGACGTTTGACGCCGTCATCCTGCTCGATGAGCTTGCCGGCCCATTGTTCACCCTGGGCGATCAGCGCATCGATGCGATCGGATCGTCGCTGCGTCTGAATGGCCGCCGTCGCCGGATCATGCGCAACCACCAAGCGCAAATCGTTCCAGGCCAATTCATCAATGACTTCCTCGCTGGCCGTCACATAGCGGGTACGATGGAAATCGCCAAGCAGATCAACGAAGTCGTGATAGCGCCGGCCGGGCACGGCGATGATGAATTCGAGCGGTTGGCCGCTGCTGAGTTTGATTGCTTGCAGCGATTCAAGGTTGTCCAGACTGAGTAATCCGCGGTCGGCAATGAGAATCAGCCGGCGTACCGACGGAAAGCGTGACAGGACAGTCGTCAGGGTGGGCAACAGCGTCTTGGTTTCAGCGGCATTGCCGTCGAACACTTCGTGGTACAGCGGCAAGCCTTCGGCGGTCTGCACCACCCCGAGCATAAACTGGCGCGCGATCAAACCTTCCTTGGCCAGACCGTGTTTGCGCACATCGTTCTCGACGGTCACCAGTCCTTCGCTGCAGATGGTGGTCAGGTCGTAGAACACCACCGACAGGTCCTGGTCAATCAGCGGGCGCAATAGACCGGCTACAACGCTATCGACTTCGGTCTGGTGATCCATCAGCGCATCCATGCTGCGCAGTAGTTGCTGATGCGTAATGGCCTTCAGATCGACTTCGGGCAACGCCACCGTCTCCAGCCAACGCAGTACGCCGAGCTTGGAATCCGGGTCGCACAGCCGGTTGAGTACCATTACCCGGATCAGGGCTTCGATGTCGGTGGTATGGCGCGTCTTGCGAAATACCCGGTGCAGTTCACCAAAGCCAAGTTCCTTCCACAACTCGGTGAGCATCCAGACATCGCCCAGGGCGCGCGCCGATTCAAACGAAACAGCGGGCGGTGGCGGGACGTCGCCCAAGGGTTCACGTCCGGTGACCTTGAGCAAGCCGCTGATGACGGAATCCAGCTCACCGCCAAGTTGTTCGAGCCGACCGAGGGTGGCGACAGTGCGCTTCTTGGCCCGGCCTGCGTCATCTCGATAGGACTCGACGAGTTGGACGTAACGACGGCTTCCGGAGGTGGTGATCTTGACAAACATGCCGCCACTTTATCAGCGGCAATGTCATAGTCAATAAAAGTCAATACTTACCATTACGTGCCACCACAATAACTTTTGAAAAAGTCAGCAGGAACCCGCGTAAACACTGGAGAGTCCGTCAGAAATTCGCGAAAAACCGGGTTTAACTGTCGAACCCCGGTGGCCAGCATCCAGAAGCTGTTGATTTTATTAAG
Organism: Tepidiphilus sp. J10; assembly: GCA_945897955.1. Lineage (GTDB taxonomy): Bacteria > Pseudomonadota > Gammaproteobacteria > Burkholderiales > Thiobacillaceae > PFJX01. The sequence continues at coordinate 5,449 of CAMDGQ010000114.1, forward strand.
CCTGTTGCACTGGACCCCGGCTTTCGCCGGGGTGGCGGTTTGTTTTACAACGCCCTTGTAACGGGTTTGCTGAAATAAGAAATCCCCCCTAAATCTAACCTCATACACTCACCATTCCGTGACCGCCTGACGTATACCATTTGCATGGTCTTGCCAGATACGTTTATAAAGTTTCTCAAGATCTCGAGTAAACCCGATGGTGTCGAACAGCGGGGATGTCGAGTAGTTCGCAATCATGCGGGTTCGTAGTGCTGCAAGTGCGTTTGAGTCGAGCGCAAGTTTCTTGGCAAGATTAAAATATTCCGCTTCACTGTTGGTGATCAACTCGGGTACACCCATCGCATTAAGTTGACTGGCACCCATGCGGCTAACATAGCTATCGCCCATTAGTGTGATCATCGGTACCCCTGCACGCATGATTGTGCTTCCAGTGGCACCCGAACCGTATGGGAATGTATCCAAAGCCAGGTCAGCGAACTGTAGGCGGGCCAAGTGCTGAGCCAGAGGGAGTTTGGCGGCGAAAATCAGGCGATCCGATGAAATGCCATGAACAGCGGCCTCAGTAATCAGGTTTGCAATAGCCGACTCATCACCTGGTTTTTGCAGCCAAAGTACACTTTGAGGTACGGTTTCAAGGAGTTTGCACCAAAGCGCGAACATCTGTGGAGTGAGTTTGTAGGGTTGATTGAACGAGCAAAAGACAAAACCATCATCAGGTAGTCCGGCTTCCTCGCGAGTCAACTTGTCTTGGCTAGCTGAAATGCTTGCATCATTGGGTTGGTATGTATTCGGCATCCATGCAAGAGTCTCAGTGAAGTTCTGTGCATGTTCGATAGGGATTAATGTAGCGTCTCCAATAATGTAGTCAGCCATGCGAGGTACACCTAAAGTTCCAGGAAAACCGAGCCAGTTGACAATGATGGGTGCGGGCCGGAGTGCGGTGATGGCGGGACGTGCATGCCCGGTATGGCCACTTAAGTCGACTAGTATGTCAATCTCGTCATTTGCGATTTTCTTCGCTGCTTCAATATTGTCCAAGCGTTGCAAGTCATGAAAAGTTTCACAACCCTGCTGGACCCGCTTACGGTATGCATCCTCGCTACTTGGGCCAGTAGAGTAGGCGTGGATTTCCACGTGACTTCTGTCATGGCTCTCCAACACGCCGGAAATGAGGTGCATGACGGCATGTTCGTGAAAATCAGCGGACAGATAACCAATCTTTAAGCGTTGATGTTCGCGGTGCAGCGTTGGATCAACAAGGGTGGGCATCTCTAGGTACGGCTCAAGAGCCTGTTTCGCAATCAGCGAAGCAGCTAATTTCTGATGTATCGGGCTGGCTTCGGGTAAAGACAAAACCATTAAGGATGGGAAGCCGGCAATGCCCGCTTCCAAACCTAAAATAACACTTTTTGCGTCCGATTCGGTTTTTGACCAGTCATATCGTTGTCGCGCACAAGTGATCGCTTGACCCAAAGCATGGCCATAGTCAGGATGCAATTCAACCGCCCTACGGTAGTGGGCTTCCGCTTCAGAGAGTCGATTGTTTTCAGCCAACAGATTGCCAAGGTTGTTGTGCAGGTTGGCGGAATCTGGTTTTGCCGACAAGGCAACTCGGTAGATCTCCTCGGCCTGAATAAAATGGCCGCCAAGACTGAGCAGGTTTGCCGAATTGATCAGCGCATCCGGGTGGCCGGGTTCAATTTCGATGCAACGGCGGAAGGCGGCAAGTGCAGCTTCATAGCGCCGCCTTTCCAGCAAAAGTAAGCCGATGTTGCAATATGCATCCGCGAAATCAGGTTGTATGGCAATAGCTTTCTGATATGCAGTTGCAGCTTCGTCATAGCGCAATAAATCCATCAG
>CAMDGQ010000115.1 GCA_945897955.1 Tepidiphilus sp. J10
CTTGCCGCCGGCGAAAACAAGGGCTTCCTCGATCCGTTTTCTCCGATCCAGCCCAACCAGGAGGCGCACGCAAGGTTGATGCTGGATGAAATCCACCAGCAGTTCATTCAGGTCGTCCGTCAGGGTCGCGGCAAGCGGTTGAAGGAAACACCGGACATGTTCAGCGGCCTGGTCTGGAGCGGCGCGCGCAGCATCGAACTGGGCCTTGCCGATGCGCTGGGCAGTCTCGATACGGTGGCGCGCGATGTCGTCAAGGTCGAGGACATTGTCGATTTCACCCCGCAGGAAGGTTTGGCGGATCGTCTCGCCAGGCGCATCGGCACGGCGCTCGGCGACGCCATGCGACCCTGGGCGCAAGAGGCCACTCGTCTTCGCTGATGAACGACGATTACGTTCCCATCTCCTGCATCGAGCACGAACGGCTGGAATTCGCCGTACTGCGACGTCAGAAGCTGGCGTTGAAGGTGCGCGACGAGAACGGTGACTTGCGCGCGATGGCCGTCCTGCCGACCGATGTGGCGACGCGCGATCAGGCCGAATGGCTGACTTATCGCGACGCAGCCGGCGCGGTCGGCGTTTTGCGGCTGGACCGGATTCAGTCGGTTGAACCTGTTTCCGGCCAGGCCGGCTTCAATACTGGAATGTCGCTTCGGTTTCCATGACCGGGCGCGAGAACTGGTCGGCTTCGAGCGCGACCACGAAGCGGACATCGCCGGCCTTTTCGGCCCGGACCACAATTCGCCATTCGACTTGCTGTTGCGGATTCAGCAGTGCAATCACGCCCGGATTGATCAGGCCTTCCGCTCCGCTGGCGACCTCGGTGACGCCGCCGCCGGATAGAAAGCGCTGACCCTCTTCCATGCTTGCCACGATCCTGATGTTGCTCAGCGGCATGGTGCCCTGATTGAGGACTCGAATCACATAGGTCACATCGTTGCCGACCAGAACCGGATCGGCCAGATCGATGACCTCCAGCAGGACGGCGGGCAGACCGAAGACGCGGCTTTCGCACTGGGCCGTGACGCCGCCGGCGCGCTGACCGACGGCGGCGCTTTTGAATACGGCTTGCCCGGTCTGGATTGGGGAGAACGTGGCGCAGACGGTCTGTTTTGCGCCGGGAGCGAGGTTCTCGAACTTCCAGGCAGCCTGGGTGGTGTCGAGCGCGCTCGCCGCCGGCATGGTGCTTTCCAGTTTGAGACCGGCCGGGATCGGCAGCGACAGCATGGCCAGGGGCTCGCTCAGTTCGCCGGTGTTGGTCAAGGTGTTGCAATGCGTGAGAGTCTTGTGTGACGGCATCTCGGTCGGCGCTTCGCAACTCAGCGCCAGCGCCGCTTGCGGACGTGGCAATTGCTCTTCCACCCAGAAGTTGCTGCATGCTTTCGGCGTCACCACGCGGTAGCGGCGTTCGCCCGAAATGAAGCTGAATTCATAGGCGTCGATCGGTTTTTTGCCGGCCCAGAGCACGTTGCGCAGCAGGTCCACCTTGCCCTTTTTGCGGGTGGACATGGCCGGCAGGATGGCGCCCACCGGGATACTCAGTTCCTTGATGCCGGCGTTGGCGGCCGCGTGCCTGAAATCTTCGATATCGCCCAGGTATTCGCTCATGCGCAGCACTTTCAGCACATCGTCCTGCAGCGATTCCTTCAGCAGTGTGGCGCGCAGATCCTCCGGTGTCTTCAGCGGATCGGCGAAACGGGTCGCCGGGTTGCCCAGGCGTGTGGCGCGGTGGGGTTCGGCGGCGGCGATCAATCCGGTCCAGAGCGAGCAGACCACGAGCAACAAGGCGGTGAATGTGCGGATCATCATGTGCGTGCGTGTGGTGAATGGGAGCATGAGTTTATCGCCGGAATGCGGCAATTCAGGTGTTCGGGATCACAATCAATTGCCCGTTTTACAAGCGGTCCTGGTTTGCCGGCGGGGCATTGAAGTCCATGCAGGCCAGATTGATCAAAACGCCGCGCAATCGTTCGACCACGCTTTCGAGCGTTCTTTCAATGGTCTCAAAGGAAATGCCGGCGGCGCTGTCGCTGCGTCCGGCCGCCCAGTTCACGGAAGCCGCGATGGCGGCATAACAGAGTCCGATTTCGCGCGCCAGATAGGCTTCCGGCATGCCGGTCATGCCCACCATGTCGGCGCCGTCACCCGCCAGCCGTTCGATCTCGGCTTTGGTTTCCAGGCGCGGACCCTGCACGGCGGCATAAACGCCGCCGGCCATGAAAGGTTCGTTGGCTCGGCGCAGCGCGTCCATGCAGCGCTGACGCATCTCCTCGCAATACGGCCAGGTGAAATCGAGATGCGTCACCGGCTTGCCGTTGTATTCGACGAAAGTGGTTTCGCGGCCATGCGTGTAGTCGATGATCTGATCCGGTACGCAAATGTCGCCCGGCTTCAGATCGGGATGGATGCCGCCAACCGTGGCGACCGAAACGACATGGCTGACTTTCTGTTCATGCAGCGCCCACAGGTTGGCGCGGTAATTCACCAGATGCGGCGGGATGGTGTGGCCGTAGCCATGGCGCGCCATGAATACCACCGGATGTCCATTGAGGTCGCCGAAGGAAAGCGGGCTGGAAGGTTCGCCAAAGGGCGTGCGAATCACTTGCCGATGCGAGATGGAAAGGCCGGGGAGTTTGGTCAGGCCGGAGCCGCCGATGATGCCTAGCATATGAGTTCCTTCAACCATGCAGGGTGCGCCGTGCGCACCGATTCATTGATAAAGGTGCGTATGACGCACCCTACTTGAGTGCGTAGATGGCCGGCAGATTGCGCCAGAGGCCGTAGGCATCCATACCCATGCCAAAGACGTAGCGGTCGGGCAGATGCAGGCCGACGAAATCGGCGGCGATGGGTTTCGGGCGGCCGATAAGCTTGTCCGCCAGCACAGCAATCCTGACCTCGGCCGCGCCGAGTTCGAGCAGTCGCGTTTTGGCTGCGGCAAGGGTGTGGCCTTCATCCAGGATATCGTCCAGCAACAGGATGCTGCGGCCTTGCAGGTTGCCGCGCGGCAGCACGCTCCATTCGATGTCGCCGCCGCTGGTGCCGTTGCGGTAGCGGGTGGCATGCAGATAGTCGAATTCGAGCGGAAAGCCGAGGCGCGGCAGCAGTTTGCCGGCGAAGACCACGGCGCCGCCCATGACGCACAGCGCAATCGGAAAGCTGTCCGCCATCGCGTCGGTGATCCGGCTGGCGAGGCGGTCCAGCGTCAGTTCGATTTCGGTCGCGCCATGCAGCAGTTCCGCATTGTTGAGCAAGGCCCAGGCTTGTTTGCCGTCGAGGGGAGTGTTTGGCATGGGTCAGACCGTCAGATTACGTTGCCGCCGCGCCTCGTAGAGACATACGCCGGTAGAGACAGAGACATTCAGGCTTTCAACCTGGCCGAACATCGGAATGCGCACCAGCAGGTCGCAATGTTCGCGCGTCAACCGGCGCATGCCGGCGCCTTCGGCGCCCAGCACCAGCGCAGCGGGGCCGGAGAAATCGGCATCCATCAGCGTGCCGGTGGCTTCGTCGTCGGTGCCGATGATCAGGATGTTCTGTTCCTTCAGGTCGCGCAGGGTGCGCGCCAGATTGGTGACGGTGATGTACGGTACCGATTCCGCCGCGCCGCTGGCCGCCTTCATGGCGACGGCGGAGAGGCCGGCGGCGCGATCCTTCGGCGCGATCACCGCATGCACGCCGAAGGCATCGGCGCTGCGCAGGCAGGCGCCCAGGTTGTGCGGGTCGGTCACGCCGTCGAGGACCAGCAGCAGCGCCGGTTCGGTCAGATCCTCCAGCACCTCGTCGATGTCGCGCGCAAGCTGAATCTGATCGGCGGAAGCGACGACACCCTGCGATTTGCCGCGCGCCATTTCTTCCACCCGCGCACCGTCGGCCAGCACGACGCGGACATTGCGGTCGGCGGCGATCTTGATCAGATCCTTGGCGCGCTTGTCGCGCCGGGTCTGGTCGAGATAGATGACCTGGATGCTGTCCGGATGATGGCGCAGACGGGCGACGATGGCGTGGAAGCCGTGGATCAGCATGCGTTGGCTCATCGTCCCTTGCCCCCCGTATTGGCGCCGGATTTCTTCTTGCCGGCGGCGGCAGGGCGCGTCACCGTGGCTTGCGGCTTGCCGCCCGATTTCGGTTTGCCCTGACCTGCATCCGCCTTGGCAGCAGCAACGTGCGAAGCCGGCGAGGTGTCCACCAGTCCGAAGTCGATGCGCGACGATTCAATGTCCACCTGCACCACGCGGATACGCACCTTGTCGCCCAGGCGGAAGCGCTTGCCGGTGCGCTCGCCCAGCATCTGATGCCTCGCCGCATCGAAGTGGTAATAGTCCTGGCCGAGTTCGGTGACGTGCACCAGACCTTCAACGAAGACATCGTGCAAGGCAACGAACACGCCGAAGCTGACCACGGCGGAAATCACGCCGTCGAATTCCTCGTTGATCTTGTCCTGCATGTAGAAGCACTTCAGCCAGGCCACCACGTCGCGCGTGGCGTCATCGGCGCGGCGTTCGGTCATCGAGCAATGCGTGCCGACGTTCTGCCAGTTGCCCGGGTTGTAGGTCTCGTTGTTCAGACAGGCCTTGATCGCGCGATGCACCAGCAGGTCGGGGTAGCGGCGGATCGGCGAGGTGAAGTGGGTGTAGGCCTCGTAGGCCAGACCGAAGTGGCCGGCGTTCTCCGGCGTGTACACCGCCTGCCGCAACGAACGCAGCAACACGGTCTGCAACAACTGTTCGTCCGGCCGGCCCTTGATCTTGGCCAGCAGTTCGGCGTAATCCTTGGCATGCGGGTCGTCGCCGCCGGTCAGGAAAAAGCCGAATTCGGCAAGGAACTCATGCAGCGCCTTCAGCTTCTCCGGCGTCGGGCCTTCATGCACGCGGTACAGAGCCGCGTGTTTGCGCTTTTGCAGGAACTCGGACGCACAGACGTTGGCCGCCAGCATGCATTCCTCGATCAGCTTGTGCGCTTCGTTGCGGCTGGACGGCACGATGCGTTCGATCTTGTCGTGCTCGTCGAACAGCATCTTGGTCTCGACTGTCTCGAAGTCGATCGCGCCGCGCTTCGCCCGGGCCTTCAGCAACACCTTGAACAACTTGTGCAGGTTCTGCAGATGCGGCAGCACCCAGCCCTTGTCCGCCGGCGTCTCGCCGGCCGAGAGCCAGTCCCACACCTGGTTGTAGGTCAGACGCGCCTTGGAATGCATCACACCCGGATAGAAGCGGTGCTTCTTGATGTTGCCGAAGCTGGAAATTTCCATCTCGCACACCATGCACAGGCGGTCCACTTCCGGGTTCAGCGAGCACAGGCCATTGGACAGCTCCTCCGGCAGCATCGGAATCACCCGGCGCGGGAAGTACACCGAGTTGCCCCGGTCATAGGCTTCCTTGTCCAGCGGCGCACCGGGCTGCACATAGTGCGACACGTCGGCGATGGCCACCCACAAGCGGTAGCCGCGACCTTCCGGCTGGCAGTACACCGCATCGTCGAAGTCGCGCGCATCCTCGCCGTCGATGGTGACCAGCGGCAGATCGCGGATGTCCTCGCGGCCATTACCCAAATCCTTCTTCAACACGCCCTTGGGCAGCTTCTTCGCCACAGCCAGGACTTCCGGCGGGAAATCGTGCGGCAGGCTGTGCTTGCGCAGCGCAATCTCGATCTCCATGCCCGGATCGGCATAGCTGCCAAGAATCTTGGTGACGCGGCCGACCGGCGGCGCGTGCTTGGTCGGTTGTTCGACGATCTCGGTCATCACCACCTGACCGTTCGACGCACCCAGGTCGGCATGATCGGGAATTAGGATGTCCTGGCTGATGCGGCGGTTTTCCGCCACCACCCACTGGTAGCCGCGTTCGCGGTACAGCCGGCCGACCAGATGTGTGTTTACGCGGTCCAGCACCTCGACGATCTTGCCTTCCTTGCGTCCGCGCCGGTCCACGCCATGCTCGCGCACCATGACCCGGTCGCCGTGCAGCACGCCGCGCATTTCCTTCTCATGGATGAACATGTCGCCGGATTTGTCGTCCGGCACAAAGAAGCCGAAACCGTCCTGATGTCCCTCGACACGACCGGTCTTGACGTCGATCTTGTCCGGCAGGCAGAGCGCGCCGCGCCGGTTGATGACAATCTGGCCGTCGCGCTGCATGGCGCGCAGGCGAATCGAGAAGGCATCCATTTCGTCCGCCTCGATGCCCAGACGCGTGGCGAATTCTTCGGTATCCACCGGACCGGCGGCCTCGGTTACCAGTTGCAGGATGAATTCCCGGCTTGGCATGGCCTGGCCATACTTGGCGCGCTCACGATCCAGATGCGGATCCTGCCAGCGCAGCGCCTTCTGACCGCGTCGAGGCGCGGCGGACCTGGCGGGGAGGGGAGTGGACTCTGTCGAGGCTTTTCTTGTTGCAGGGGTTTTTTTCGTTGACATGGATTCAATCAAATCGTTAAGATGCGCGCCTTCTTGGCCCAGGTGGCGGAATTGGTAGACGCACTAGGTTCAGGTCCTAGCGCTTGCAAGGGCGTGGAGGTTCGAGTCCTCTCCTGGGCACCAAGTTAAACAAAAAAGCCGGCTTGTTATTACAACAACGCCGGCTTTTTTCATTTCTGCCGGTGTTCTGGCAAATCCGCGCTGGACGGCGCGCATGTTATCACGCAGCGCGGCTAGCCGCCGCCAGTCCCGTTGTTCTCCCCTTGTTCTCGAATGTCACGACTGTCTGTGATCCTGTCGCTTGATTGGGCTATGCCTGGTTGATTGTCGAAACCAGCGGAATATTTGAGCAAATTAACCCGCCCTGTGAAGGGGAAGGAACCCGGATGTCTCCCGGAAAAGGGCGCTTGCCGTGCTAAAATGCGCCGGCTTTTTTCAGTAAAAACAAAACGCTACCCTGCGTAAAAACCCGAGACGACCCCGCAATGGAAAACCAGTTCGCCAAAGAAACCCTGCCCGTCAGCCTGGAAGAGGAAATGCGCCGTTCCTACCTCGATTACGCGATGAGCGTGATCGTTGGACGGGCCCTGCCGGATGTGCGGGATGGTTTGAAGCCGGTGCATCGCCGCGTTTTGTTCGCGATGCACGAGCTGAATAATGACTGGAACAAGGCTTACAAGAAATCGGCGCGTGTGGTCGGCGATGTGATCGGTAAATATCACCCGCATGGCGACACGGCGGTGTACGACACCATCGTCCGCATGGCGCAGAACTTTTCATTGCGCTACCCGCTGGTCGACGGCCAGGGCAACTTCG
>CAMDGQ010000116.1 GCA_945897955.1 Tepidiphilus sp. J10
CCTCGCAAAGCGATGGCCCACGGGTTGGGCCAATGCATGGTGATAGAACGGCGGCAATGATGCGAACTCTGTCTGTGCATGCCAGGGGTCAATGACTGCAACGGGTCAGCAAGAGCCAGCCGACGATCAAGGAAGCGGTCAATCCCGAACGGCCGCAATGTGGCAAGCACCTCTGACCGTTCAGGCCGACGAGCGGACCGCCAAGATGTAAGGATGAAGATCTTCTTTGCGCTCACTCACTGACGTTGGAGATGAGATGGCTTTCATCTGCCGAATAAAACGACATCCCCAAAACGCTTGCAAATAGCTTACAAGTTGATGGCGAGGCCGGAATGAAAAACGGCTTCCACCTTGGGAAGCCGTTGTATTAATGGTGGGCCCGCACGGACTTGAACCGTGGACCAAAGGATTATGAGTCCTCTGCTCTAACCAACTGAGCTACAGGCCCGGTAAGGCGGGTTGCCCCGCCCCGGATAAAGCTTATCAGTCGAGGAAGCTGCGCAACCGTTCGGAACGTGACGGGTGACGCAGTTTTCGCAATGCCTTGGCTTCGATCTGACGGATGCGTTCGCGGGTGACGTCGAATTGCTTGCCGACTTCTTCCAGCGTGTGGTCGGTGTTCATTTCGATGCCGAAGCGCATACGCAGAACCTTTGCCTCACGCGGTGTGAGGCTGTCGAGGATCTCCTGGGTGACGAACTGGAGGCTGCTGTACATCGCGGCTTCGGCTGGCGCCAGGGTGGATTGATCTTCGATGAAATCGCCAAGGTGAGAATCTTCGTCGTCGCCAATCGGAGTTTCCATGGAGATCGGCTCCTTGGAAATCTTCATGATCTTGCGAATCTTGTCCTCCGGCATTTCCATCTTTTCCGCCAGGGTCGCCGGGTCGGGTTCGAGACCGGTTTCCTGGAGAATCTGGCGGCTGATGCGGTTCATCTTGTTGATGGTTTCGATCATGTGCACCGGGATACGGATGGTGCGTGCCTGATCGGCGATCGAACGGGTGATCGCCTGCCGAATCCACCAGGTGGCGTAGGTGGAGAATTTGTAGCCGCGTCGATATTCGAACTTGTCCACCGCCTTCATCAGACCGATGTTGCCTTCCTGAATCAAATCAAGGAATTGCAGGCCACGGTTGGTGTATTTCTTGGCGATGGAAATGACCAGTCGCAGGTTGGCCTCGATCATTTCACGCTTGGCGCGACGCGCCTTGGCTTCACCGGTGGACATCTTCTTGTTGATGTCCTTCAGTTCCTTCACCGGAATGCCGGCGTGCTGTTGCAAGCCGCGCAATTTCGATTGGCGTTCAAGGATGGTGTACTGGTGCCGGGTCAGTAGTTCCTGGTAGGACGACTTGGTGTTCAATTCCTGCGCCAGCCAGGTGTCGTTGCCTTCCAGGCCGGGGAAGGTTTTGATGAAATGCGCGCGCGGCATGCCGCTCTTGGTAACGGCCAGGTCCATGATGACACGCTCATGGCTGCGAACTTCCTCGACGATGTTGCGCACTGCGCCACACAGGTTGTCGACCTGACGTGCGCTGAAACGGATGCCCATCAGCAGGTTGGAGAGTTCGCCCTGCAGCTTCTGATATTGGCTGCTGGTGAAGCCGTATTTGGCCAAAGCGGGACGCATCTTGTCGTTGATCTTGCGGATCAGGGCAAAACGCTCCAGCGCATCGGAGCGCAGTTGCGCCAGATTGGCCGCGTTGATGGCGGCGCCGCCGTCATCATCCTCGTCGCCTTCATCATCGCTGGTTTCGGCCTCTTCAGCCGCTGCTGCAGCGGCGGCGCTTGCTTCCATGATTACATCTTCGCCTGAACTATCCATCAGGCCATCGACGAGATCATCGATCTTCATTTCGTCTTTCTCGACCTTTTCCACCAGATCGAGGATTTGACTGATCGTGAGCGGACAGGCCGAGATAGCCAGAACCATGTGCTTCAGCCCATCCTCGATGCGCTTGGCGATCTCGATTTCGCCTTCGCGAGTCAGCAGATCCTTGGTGCCCATCTCGCGCATGTACATGCGCACCGGGTCGGTAGTGCGGCCGAATTCGGCATCGACGTTGGACAGCGCGGCCTCGGCCGCTTCCACAGCGTCTTCATCGGCAACCGGCGCCGGGTTCTCCGACATCAGCAAATCTTCTGCGGCAGGCGCTTGATCGAAGACCTGGATGCCCATGTCGTTGATCATGCTGATGACGCTTTCGATCTGCTCGGCGTCGAGCATTTCGTCCGGCAGGTGGTCATTCACTTCGGCGTAGGTCAGGTAGCCCCTTTCCTTGCCGAGCATGATGAGGTTCTTCAGGCGGGTGCGACGCTCTTCGACGTCAACTTTGCTGTTTTGCTGGCTGAGCGCCTGCGCGAGCAATGCAGCCTTGTTGGCGGCGTCCTTCTTCTTGGAAGTGCGCTTGGGCGCTTCGATTGCCGGTACGCCTTCGGGGGTGGCCTGTTTGAGAGTTTTGGTCGCCATCGCCGGGCTATCTCCAGTGAGAAACTGCGGAAAAACGCAATATTATACAGGAACTTGGGTGCATTTTCCCAGTATGCCTGCGGGTGGTTGGACCAAGTTGCATCAGACTGGTTTCCTGGGCTTGATGGAAGCCAGCAAATGCGCTTTTTCCTGGTCGGATAATTCGCTTGGTTTACGTCCTGAAAACTCCTTGATTGCAATGCGGTTGGCCTGGTTCAGCAGCGTTCTCAGCGCGCCCTGAAAGTCGGCTTCGATATCGTACTCATCGTCCCAGCGCATCAGTTCTGCGGCTGCCAGGACAAGCAATCCATGTTCTGGTCGGTCTCGAAAATGTTCAACGATGTCTCGCGCCGACATTTCCGGATGCTCCCTTGCCAGGCTGATCACGGCCTGAACTGCTGCGGCCTCCGTGCCGGCCGCTTCCGGTATATCGGTCAACAGTCCGGCCCGTGCCGGATCGTGCAACAAGGCTTGCAGCAGGATGCGCCAGGAGGAGGATTGCACCGCGCCGCGACCCTGGCCCTGGACACGAAGCGGGCGCCCGAACGGAGGGCGATTCGACGTGCGAGTCCTTTCACCTGGCGGGCGTGGCATATCGAGCCCGGTCAATGTGTCGAGTCGTTGCCGCAGGGCGCGTGTCAGCAGCGGTGCCTGGGTGAGCTTGGCGATATGGGGCTGAGCCAGCGTGGCCAGGCGCACCTTGCCTTCCTGCGAGGCGAGATCGGTTTGATCCGTCAGTTCGTTGAACAGGAAATCGGACAGCGGCATGGCTTGGCCGCACAGTTTTCTGAATGCATCCGCACCCTGGGCGCGCACGAAACTGTCAGGGTCTTCGCCATCCGGCAGAAACAGAAAGCTGAGCAGCTTGCCGTCGCGCGCCTGCGGCAGGCTGTTTTCCAGCGCGCGCCAGGCGGCCTTGCGGCCGGCGTTGTCACCATCGAACGCGAAGATCACTTCATTTGCCAGACGCAGCAGTCGTGCGGCCTGATCCGAGGTGATCGCGGTGCCGAGCGTGGCGACGGCGTTGTCGACGCCGTGCTGATCGAGCATCACCACATCCATGTAGCCTTCGACTACCACGACCCGGTCTTCATGCTGTATGGCGCGACGATGTTCGAACAGGCCGTAGAGTTCGCGGCCCTTGTGGAACAACGGGGTTTCCGGCGAGTTGAGATACTTGGGTTCGCCCTTCTGCATGATGCGGCCGCCGAAAGCGATGACCTGGCCGCGCTCGTTGCGGATCGGAAACATGACGCGATCGCGGAACCGGTCGTATCGCTTGCCTTCGTTGCTGATGACCAGGCCGGCTTCGACCAGCAGGGCATCCTGATAGTCGGCGAAGACCGACGCCAGCGGCTGCCATTCGTCATTCGCCACGCCGAGCGCGAAGCGGGCAGCGCTTTCGCCGGTGAGGCCGCGTTGTTTCAGGTACGCAATTGCCGGTTCATGTTTTTTCAACGCCAGGCGGTAATGCCGCGCGGCGACATCCATGACTTCGTAAAGTTTGTCGCGACGGATTTCCTCTTCCGGCGCCACGCGCTTGCCGTCATCAGGCAAGGTCATGCCGACCTGGCCGGCAAGTTCCTTCACCGCGTCGATGAAGCTGTAGCCGGCGTGTTCCATCAGAAACGTGATTGCCGTGCCATGCGCGCCGCAGCCGAAGCAGTGATAGAACTGCTTGGTCGGGCTGACTGAAAACGAGGGGCTTTTTTCGTTATGGAAAGGGCAGCGGGCCTGATAGTTGGCGCCCGCCTTCTTCAGCGGCACATAGCGCTCTACCAGCGCGACGATGTCGGTGCGGTCGAGCAGTTGCTGGATGAAGTCCTGCGGAATCATGGCCGGCCTGATTCAGGCTGCGGGCCGGTGCGATGCTCAGCCCAGCGCGTTCTTGACCAGACCGGAAACCGCGCCCATGTCGGCGCGGCCGGCCAGCTTGGGCTTCAGCCAGGCGATGACCTTGCCCATGTCGCGCGCCGAAGCCGCGCCGGTTTCGGTCACGGCCTGCTGAATCAATGCAGCAACTTCTTCCGCGCCCAAGGCTTGCGGCATATACGCGCTCAGCACGCCGATTTCGAAATTCTCCTGATCGGCCAGATCCATGCGACCGGCTGCCTGATATTGGCTGGCCGAATCCTTGCGTTGCTTGAGCAGTTTTTCGACGATCGCGATGGTCGCGGCATCGTCGAGCTCGATACGCTCATCGACCTCTTTCTGCTTGATGGCAGCCAGCAGGAGACGTACCGCACCCAGGCGGGCGCTGTCCTTGGCGCGCATCGCTGATTTCATGTCATCGCTGATCTGTTGCTTGAGCGTCATGAATTTTCCTCGGTTTGCGGGCTGCGCCAGGTTTGACGCGCCTGAATGAAAACGGGCCTGAAAGATCAGGCCCGTCAAAGTCAGCGGCAGCCGATCAATACATCTTGGGCGGCAGGGTCTGGCTGCGCAGGCGCTTGTGCTGGCGCTTCACCGCTGCGGCGGCTTTGCGCTTGCGCTCTTGCGTCGGCTTTTCATAGAACTCACGGGCGCGCAAGTCGGTCAGCAGACCAATTTTTTCAATGGTGCGCTTGAAGCGGCGCATGGCAACTTCAAACGGCTCGTTTTCTTTGACTCGAACGCTAGGCATGTATCGTTCCTGGCTACTTACTTGGTTGATGGAGGGACTAAAAAGGGTGGCGGATTCTATCCCAGTACTTGGGCAGGTTTCAATAAGAATTACAATCGCCGGCTTGTTTATTAGCACGCTGAGCGCAAGCATCGGACCTGCAATGAAAATATTGGGTGTCGAATCTTCCTGCGATGAAACCGGCCTGGCGGTATATGACACGCAGGCTGGCCTGCTCGCGCATGCCATTCATAGCCAGATCGCGATGCATGCCGAGTATGGCGGCGTGGTGCCGGAGCTGGCATCGCGCGACCACATCCGGCGTGTGATTCCGTTGACGCGCAGTGTCATGCAACAAGCCGGTCTGACACTCGGCGATCTGGACGCCATCGCCTACACGCAGGGACCGGGGCTGGCCGGGGCCTTGCTGGTCGGCGCCAGTTTCGCCAATGCGCTGGCGGCTGCGTTGAGCATTCCCTCGATCGGCATCCACCATCTGGAAGGGCATTTGCTGTCGCCATTGCTTGCCACGCCGCGCCCGGAGTTTCCGTTTATCGCGCTGCTGGTTTCCGGCGGCCATACCCAGTTGATGCGGGTCGATGGCGTCGGGCGTTATGAATTGCTTGGCGAAACGGTGGATGACGCCGCCGGCGAGGCCTTCGACAAGACCGCACAACTGCTCGGGCTGGGCTATCCGGGCGGGCCCGCCTTGTCGAAACTGGCCGACAGCGGCCAGGCCTATCGTTTCAAATTGCCGCGACCGATGTTGAATTCCGGTGATCTCGATTTCAGCTTCTCCGGCCTCAAGACGGCGGTGCTGACGCTGAGCAGGAAGGAAGGTGTCGAAGCTCGCGCCGATATTGCCGCTGCGTTTCAGGTTGCCGTAGTCGAGGTGCTCGCCGCGAAATGCATCGCCGCGTTGAAGCAGGCCGGTTTGCGTCGGCTGGTCGTGGCCGGCGGCGTCGGCGCAAATCGCGCCTTGCGAGAAAGACTCGATGCCGAAGCCGCGCAACGGCGCTTCGAGGTGTTCTATCCGCCGCTGGAGTTGTGTACCGACAACGGCGCGATGATCGCCTTTGCCGGCGCGCTGCGCCTGAGCGCCGGGCAGCCGGCGGCGGATGGGCGTTTTGGCGTGCGTCCGCGCTGGGCCCTGGCGGAGCTTACTTGCCCAGCCTGATCAGGCCGGGATCGAGAATCGGCTGCCGGAGCATTTGCAACGCTTCGTGCGGGAAGACCAGGGCCAGCGACAGCAGCGCCAGAACCAGCATGATCAGAAGGGTCGAGAAAATGCTGGCCGGGCGCAGCCAGCCCCAGTAACGCGCGGCGAGAAACACCATGTCCTTGCGGTGCTCGCTCAGGCGCAGCCAGCCGCGCAGCAGGCTCAGTACCAGCCAGACGCTGTAGCCGCCGGCCAGCGAGGCGAGGACGACGCGGAACACGGTCAGCATGTCCCATTCGCTGATGCCCTTGTAGAACAGCGAAACCGCGCCCACCGCCAGCGCCGCGCCGGTCGCCAGCACGATGTTGAGCGCCAGGCGGCGCCGTTCGCGCGCCAGATCGACTTGTCGCTTGATGAAGAAGCCGTCGATCTCGGTCTTGAAGTACTCGGTTTTTTCTTCCACCAACTGGGTGATTTGCTGGCGCATCACTTCGATGCGTTGATCCAGCACGACCGACAGCTTTTCGCCGGCGTAATCCACCAGTTCGCGCACGTCGTCTTTGGTGAACTGGCGCTGGCTATGCAGTTCCTGCGAAATCTTGTCCAGCTTGTCGTCGATCGCCTTGCTGGCGCCTGCCACCACTTCGCGCATCTCGTCGCCGGCCTGGCTGACGCCGATGCGCACCACTTCGCCCAGTTTGTCGCCCGCCTTTTCAATCGCGGATTCGGAAGCGGCGGCGAGGCTGCCGCGCGCGTAGTCGATGGTTTTTTCAAACATGGCGGGAAGTCTCCTCAGCGTTTCTTGAAAGCCGACTCTTCACCGGAAATCAGTTTGCGGATGTTGCTGTGATGCCG
>CAMDGQ010000117.1 GCA_945897955.1 Tepidiphilus sp. J10
GGCCACATCAGTAACTACCTGACTTCGCTCAATGCCGAAGGCGGCAAGGATCAGTTCGGCGAGAAACTGACGCTGCAATTCAGCCGCGCGCAAACCTGTCGCTACGGCGAAAACCCGCATCAGAACGGCGCCTTCTACGTCGAGGTCAATGCCCCGGCCGGCACCATTGCCAGTGCGAAACAGATCCAGGGCAAGGAACTGTCCTACAACAACATCGCCGATACCGATGCAGCGCTGGAATGCGTCAAGCTATTCGATGCCGCGCCCTCCTGCGTGATCGTCAAGCATGCCAACCCGTGCGGCGTGGCGTATGGCGACAACCTGCTCGACGCCTACAATCGCGCCTACCAGGCCGATCCCGAATCCGCCTTCGGCGGCATCATCGCGTTCAATGGTCGTCTCGACGGCGAGACCGCCAAAGCCATCGTCGAACGTCAGTTCGTCGAAGTCATCATCGCGCCGGAAGTCAGCCCGGAAGCCTCCGAAGCGGTCGCCGCGAAAAAGAACGTGCGTCTGCTGGAATGTGGAGCCTGGGCCGGTTCCATCTCTCAAATGGACATGAAGCGCGTTGCCGGCGGCCTGCTGGTGCAGGACGCCGACATCCTGCTGTATGGCGAGCTGAAGGTGGTCACCAAACGCGCGCCGACACCGAAGGAAATGGAAGACCTGCTGTTCGCCTGGCGCATCGCCAAGTTCGTCAAATCCAACGCTATCGTCTACGCCAGGGACCGCATGACCATCGGCGTCGGCGCCGGCCAGATGAGCCGCGTCAACTCCGCCCGCATCGCCGCGATCAAGGCCGAGCAAGCCAACCTGGTCGTACCCGGTTCGGTGATGGCCTCCGACGCATTCTTCCCGTTCCGCGACGGCCTCGACAACGCCGCCGCCGCCGGCATCACCGCCGTGATCCAGCCGGGCGGCTCGATGCGCGACGAAGAAGTCATCGCGGCTGCGGACGAACATGGCATCGCGATGGTGTTCACCGGCGTAAGGCATTTCCGGCATTAATGACCGTAGCCGCCTGAATCATGGTTTATGGTTCGGGTGGTCAGACTTGGCCGACGCCATCCATGCCTACAGTCGGGAACATTGCGGGTCCGTACCGTTTTTTCTTCTACAGTTTCGACTGTAACGAACCTGCTCACCTGCATGTAAAGCGGGAAAATCGGACCTGCAAATTCTGGATGGAGCCAGTCATGCTTGCGAGTAACGATGGATTTTCTGCACATGAATTGGGCAGTATCCGGAAACTGGTCAGCACGCATCGCAGCCAATTGATGGAGGCTTGGCATGAGCACTGTGGCAATTGAATACGAGTATCCGCGCGTGATGTCTATCGCCATCACCGAAGACAGCATCGCAGCATCGCTGAGTGATGGCCGCACTGTCAGCGTACCGCTCGCCTGGTCCTGGCGGCTGTCGGAAGCGACACCTGCGCAGCGCGCGCATTACGAACTGATCGGCACGGGGCAGGGCGTGCATTGGCCCGAAATTGATGAAGACATCAGTGTCGCCGGCATGCTGCACGGCACCCCGGCAGCACGCCCGAAACAACTCACCACGGTTTAACGGATTCAGCCATGAAACTCCTCGTCATCGGTTCCGGCGGACGCGAACATGCGTTGGCCTGGCGACTCAAGCAATCGCCGCGCATCCAGAAGGTTTACGTGGCGCCCGGCAATGGCGGCACTGCTACGGAGGATGGGCTGGAAAACGTCGCCATCAGCGCGATCCCGGAGCTGGTTGCGTTCGCGCTGAAGGAAGGCATTCAACTCACCGTGGTCGGCCCGGAAGCGCCGTTGGCGGCAGGTGTGGTGGATGCCTTCCGCGCCGCTGGCCTGAAGGTGTTCGGCCCGGTACAGGCCGCTGCGCAACTCGAAAGTTCGAAGGATTTTGCCAAACAGTTCATGGACCGGCATCACATCCCGACCGCCGCCTTTGCCACCTTCACGGATGCTGCGGCGGCGCATGCCTACCTGGATGCCCAGGGCGCACCGATCGTGATCAAGGCCGATGGCCTGGCCGCCGGCAAGGGCGTGGTCGTGGCAACAACACTGGAAGAGGCGCATGCGGCAGTCGAGATGATGCTGGCCGACAATTCCTTTGGTGAAGCCGGCGCGCGGGTGGTGATCGAGGAATGCCTGTTCGGCGAGGAAGCCAGTTTCATCGTCATGGTCGATGGCGAAAACGTGCTGCCGCTGGCCACCAGCCAGGACCACAAACGTCTTCTCGATGGCGATCTTGGTCCGAACACCGGTGGTATGGGCGCCTATTCGCCGGCGCCGGTGGTGACCCCGGAAATCCACGCCAAGGCCTTGCGCGAAGTGATCCGACCGGTGGTTGCCGGTATGAAGGCTGAAGGCACCCCGTTCACCGGCTTTCTTTATGCCGGTCTGATGATCAGCCCGGATGGGCAGATCAAGGTGCTGGAATTCAATTGCCGCATGGGCGATCCGGAAACCCAGCCGATCATGATGCGGCTGAAATCCGATCTGGTGACCTTGCTGGAAGCGGCGGTTGACGGCCGTCTTGACGAAGTCGAAGCGGATTGGGATCGCCGCTTCGCTCTCGGCGTGGTGATGGCTGCCGCCGGCTACCCGGACAATCCGCGCAAGGGTGACGCCATCAGCGGCCTTGGCGCTGCCGCGAGCGACGTATTCCATGTTTTCCATGCCGGCACTGCGGTGAAGGACGATCAGGTTGTCACCGCCGGTGGCCGTGTGCTGTGCGTTACCGCGCTGGGCGACACGGTCAAGATGGCGCAGACACGCGCCTACCAGGCCGCCGAGGACATCGACTTCGCCGGCCGACAGATGCGCCACGACATCGGCTGGCGCGCCATCGGACGCAAGAAAAAATAACCCCCTTGGCCGACATCCGGCGTCTGCGTGCCTTTCTGAAGCGTGGCGGGGTCATCGCCTATGCAACCGAATCCTGCTATGGCCTGGGCTGCGACCCCTCCAGTCGGCCTGCCGTTCGGCGCATTCTGCAATTGAAGGGCCGACCGCAAAGCAAGGGGCTGATCCTGATCGGTGCCGATCAGCATCAATTCAGCCATTATCTGGCCGCCATACCGGCTGATATCGCCGGAGCCCTGTCAGGCTGGTGGCCGGGCCCGAATACCCTGTTGCTGGCAGCATCTCGCCGCTGCCCGAGATGGTTGCGAGGGCGTCACGACAAACTCGCGGTACGCGTTACTGCACATCAGGAAACCGCTCGTCTCTGCCACATGCTGGGCATGGCTCTGGTTTCCACCAGCGCCAACCGCTCCGGCCAGCGCCCGCTGAAAACAGCTGCCGCCTGTACACGTTGTTTCGGATCGCGTTTGCTGGCACTCGCAGGGCGAGTCGGCGGGCGGAGATTGCCGTCCAGGATCATTGATCCCGAGAGCGGTCAGGTGTTTCGACCATAAGGCTTGCCGCACTGCCTTGAGGGCCGGGTGAAACCCGTTACAAGATGCAAAACTTGAAACTGGAAGCCCGCTAATGCGGAAGTTTCTGGTTTGCGCTGGACAATCGGACCAGATCGCCCACTTTCAGCTCAAGGAATGCTGCCGCGTTGCCTCTGTTGGCTGCAATTTCGATCAGCCCGCAACTGTTCTGGTACCAGAACAGTTCACCCTTGCCGGCCTCGGAGAAAACCCGCCGCCAGGGCAGTTGCTTGCCTTTGACTTCCAGCCTTGAAGTTGCATCGGCCAGGCCGCCGCGGATGCCGGTCCAGGCATTGCCGAAGTGGTCGATGTAAAGAATACGGGGCAGATCGGCTGAATCGAACTGGATATTCGGCTCGGCAATCAGCACGAGTTTGTCGACGGGGAATTGTCCTGCGGCGATCCATGCAGCTATCGGCGCAAACAGGTCGCGGCCATGAAAACTGGCGGTCAACCCTTCCGGTTTCCAGCGAATGTGCCAGGCGCGGAACCGGGATGCGCGCGCGGCGACGATGGAGAGCAGGCCATTGTCCGGTCCAATGAACCAGCGTCCGTCGGCCTCTATGACCAGCGCGGCACGCTCACTGCCAACGCCCGGATCGACGATGCAGAAAAACACACTGTCCACCGGAAAGGCCGGCGCCATGGCAGCCAGCAACAAGGCGCCGGCATGCGCGTTGTAATCCGGCACGGCATGCAGCAGATCAATAACCGGGATGCCGGGAGCTTCTGCGGCCATCACCGCCTTGACCTGGCCGACATAGGGATCCTGCCAGCCATAGTCGGTAAACAGCAGCAGCATCGAGCCCTTCGGCGAGCCGGAAGGCGTTTGCGCGCTGCCCATGCGCGCTATTCCTTGCTGCCGCAGCCGCAGTCGCCGGGACGCGGTGCGTCGGAATACTTCTCTTCTTCCAGTTTGTCGCGGTTGGCGAGGTATTCCGCCCGGACGACTTCGGCACGCGCTTTCAGTCGTTCCATGCGCTGCTCGTAGGCGCCATCGCGCTCGTCCAGGAATTTTTCGTTGAATAGAACGTGCTTGAGGAAGTTGTAGCCGAAGTCCATCAACGCTTCATCCTCGGTCAGCAGCACGCTCATGACTTCGACCGGCACATCGTAGGTACGGTTGAACGATTCGCTGGCAACGAAGGCGCGGAAACGATCCACGTCGTAGCTCGCCATGAAGAACAGTTGATTGGAAATCTCCGGCGGCTTGCCGATGCCTGGGCCGGCGGATTTGCGCTTCAGCACCATCTGGCGCCAGCCGCGACCCTTTTCGTCGTAGACATCGACGCCCTGCTCCTGACGATATTCGTCGATGGTCAGCGAACGCGGTTCCTTGTGGCCGAGGCAATGCTTTTCCTCGACCAGCGCATAGGACGTGCGATCCACGAATTCTTCCTGATTACGCATCGATAGCAGCGCAACCGGGTAGTAGCGGCAGGCGGTCGGGCGGTCTTCATAGACGCCGCAGCCCTCGGGACGCATGAACTGGCAGGCGGTGCCGCCTTCGACCGGGCGGAATTTGACGCCGGGCATGCCGTCCTGGTCCATCTCGTAGGGCACGGTATAGGCCTTGAGGAACTCGCCGGAAGACATTTCCAGACGATTTTTCAAACGCAGGATGTCATACGGGGTCAGCGTGATGTCGATGTTGGCGCAACAGGCATTCCAGCAGCCGACATCCTTGTGGCAGCGAAACTGAATGACTTTCTCGCCGCCCAGCATGTTCGGGCTGACCGGGCTGAGTTCGAAGGGCGCCTCATCGGCAAGATTCTTGAATTGGCTTTCGTCCATGATCGACCTCGGAATTTGCGGAACGGATTGAAGGGGGGGATATTGGGATGGAATGCTTGATTCGCAAGAGTCGGCGCTTGCGAATCAGGACTCGATGGCTTTGCCGAAAAAAAACCGGGCGCCTTGTGAGCGCCCGGCTTCTTTACTTACAGCGCCCGATTAGTGGGGGGCGGCTGCTTTGAACAGCTTGGACTTGTCCACCAGATCGAAGTGCGCGCGCTTGAAGTTGGTCCACTTCTGCGTGGTCTTGTCATAGATGGAGTTGCCGAAACACTTCCAGTTTTCTTCGTCGACGAAGTTCTTGTCGGTGCGGTAGTAGAAGCCGGGGTAACGGCTTTCTTCGCGGAACTGGATGTGCTTCATGTGGGCTTCCGCCGTCAGGATACGGTGGTAGTTTTCCCAGGCGCGGAGCAGTTCGTGCAGGTCTTTCGCACGCATCTTCATCGCGTCTTCCTTCAGCATTTCCAGCTTCTGCTCGGCCACTTCCAACATCTTGTCGTTGGTGTTGTAGTAGGTCGCGACGCCGGCAACGTACTCGTCCATGATCTTCTGCAGACGGAACTGCAGCATCTTGGGCGTGATGTAGTTGGGGTTGACGTCGATGGCGGTGGTGTAGTCCTTGAACTCCAGGTAGGTACGCACCGGACGGTAGATGTCCTCAACCAGCTGATCAACAGCGGTGTCGAGCTCGACCTTCATGTCCTTGTTGTCGATGCAGTACTTGACCATCGCCTTGGCAGCCAGACGGCCTTCGGTGTGTGAACCGGAGGAGAACTTGTGGCCGGATGCGCCCACGCCGTCGCCGGCGGTGAACAGACCCTTGACGGTGGTCATGCCACGGTAGCCCCAGTTCCAGCCGGACGGCAGGTGAGCGGGGATCTTGTCCTTGTCGGCGTGCAGTTCTTCGGTCGGGGCGCCAACGTCGGTCGGGCCGGAAACCCAGATGCCGCAGCAACCGGAGTGCGAACCCAGCAGGTAGGGCTCGGTCGGCATCAGTTCGGAGTTCTTCTTCTCCGGTTCGACGTTTTCGCCAACCCAGATACCGCACTGACCAACGCACATGTCCAGGAAGTCTTCCCAGGCTTCGGCTTCCAGGTGCTTCACTTCGCGAGCAGACAGGGTGTCACGCAGCTTGCCGAGGGCGGTCACGGTGTCCATCCAGATCGGACCACGGCCTTCCTTCATTTCCTTCAGCATAACGTGGTTACGCAGGCAGGAAGCAGGAACGGCAGCCTGACCGTACGGGGGGTACTGGTCCAGCATGGCCTTGTTCTTGGTCAGATAGTCTTCGCCGTAGCCGTTGGTGGCGCGGGCCTTGAACAGCAGGAACCAGGCGCCGACCGGGCCGTAACCGTCTTTGAAACGGCAAGGCACGAAGCGGTTTTCCATCATGGTCAACTCAGCGCCGGCTTCAGCAGCCATCGCGTAGGTGGAACCAGCGTTCCAGACCGGGTACCAGGCGCGGCCGGTACCTTCACCGACGGAACGCGGACGGAAGATGTTCACGCAACCACCGGCAGCCAGCAGGATGGCCTTGGCTTTGTAAACGTGCAGGGTGTGATTACGAGTCGAGAAACCAACGGCGCCGGCGATGCGGTTGCTGTCGTTCTTGTCGTTGATCAGCTTGACGATGAAGATACGCTCTTCAACGCGGCCCATACCGAGAGCCTTCTTGGCGGCTTCAGCGACGATCCACTTGTAGGATTCGCCGTTGATCATGATCTGCCACTTGCCGGAACGCACGGGCTTGCCGCCGTCCTTCAGGGAGGGCAGGCCTTCGCCGATGGCGGCAGCGCCGTCATGACGCTCGCCGTTGGCATCGGTTTTCCAGATGGGCAG
>CAMDGQ010000118.1 GCA_945897955.1 Tepidiphilus sp. J10
GGCCAGCGTGGAAAAACTCGCCCCGTTTGTCAGCGTCCTGCCTGTACCGACGCCGATCAACGTCAATACTGCGGGCGCCGAAGTGCTCTCCGCCGTCATTCCCGGGCTCAATCTGGATGAAGCCCGCGCACTGACGGCGGATCGCGGCAATGGCAGCCAGACACTGGCCGAGTTTCGCGGCAAGCTCAGCGCCACGCAGGCGCTGGGTTTGCAGGAAAGCCTGCTCGGCGTTGCCAGCGATTATTTTCAGGTCGATCTCCATGTCGAGTTCGGCCGCGTGCGGCAGCGATATTTGGCGCTTTACCAGCGCCAAGGGCAGAATTGGCCTCTGCTGCTGTGGTTGCAACAACGTTGAACCTTGAATTCCACCGACGCGAGCTTTCGTGAAACGCCTGTTCATTTCCCTCCCCGATCACCTGCCGGAAACACTGGATGGCGTCCCCTGGCGGATGCCTGGTGCATTGCCGGAGAGCGGCACACTTGTCGGCGCCGGCAAGGTCGGCTTGCCGGATGCCGATGAAATCTGGCTGGCGTTGCCCGCCAGCCGCGTCCTGCTCAGCGAAATCGCGTTGTCGCGTGGCGCTCTGCGGCAGTTGCGTGGCGCGCTGGGCAACGCCCTGGAAGATCGTCTAATGCTGGAACCCAACCAGGTGCATGTTGCGCTGGGCAAGATTTCTGCGGCTGACAACCACCCGGTCGCGGTGATTGAAATCACCTGGCTGGAGCAGGCCCTGGCGCTGTGCCGGCGACAGGGCATCGAACCTTTCGGCGCGATTCCCGAGTCCCTGATCTGGCTGGGCGAAGATGCAACGGGTCAGTGGAGCGGGCGCTGGAATGGCCACGCCGGCTTCGTCCGCAGCGGCGCCTGTGCCGGTTTCGCGCTGGATGACGGCGCCGCCGCAACGCCGCCGCTGGCGCTGCAACTGGCCGTTGCGGAAGCGCACAAGGCCGGCGTCGCGCCAGGCGCCCTGGTTATTGAGAGCACTGTCGAAGTGGATGTCGACGCCTGGAGCGGCGTTCTCGACTGTCCGGTGTTGGCACATCCATTGCGCGCCGACCCGCATCCGCCGGTCATCAATCTGTTGCAAGGGACATACGCTGCGCGCCGAGGCGGAGGCTGGTTGTCCGACCTGGTGCGTGGCCAGCAGGCCGGAAAATTTCGTCTCGCCGCCGGTCTGGCCGCCGCAGCACTGGGGGTGCATGTAGCCGGCAGCCTGATCGACTGGGCACGACTGTCCTGGGAAAACCGGCAACTGCGGGCCGAGATGCGACAGGTTTTCCAGGACACCTTCCCGCAAACCCGAGCCATCGTCGATCCTGTTCTGCAAATGCAGCGTCAGCTTGCCGATATGCGCCGCGCTCGCGGCTTCGCCGAACACGGCGATTTCCTGCATGCCCTCGACGCTGCCGGCGGCCAGATCGGCGGCATCAGCGGCCTGAGCTACGACAATAACCGTCTGACCCTGCAACAACCGCGTGCCACCGACCTCGAAGCGATGCGCACCAGGCTCGCCGCCCTGGGCTATCGGATGGCCACAGCGGGTGAACCGGGCAACCAGTCGATTACGCTTGAACGGAGCCGGCCATGAGTTTGCCGCTGAAGTTGCCAGTGAAGTTGCCCGGAACAAACCGCCTGCGTGAATTCCTGGACGGGCTTGCCCCGCGTGAACGCAACCTGATCGCGGCCGGTCTGCTGGTGCTGCTGCCGGTCGGTTTTTATCTGTATGTCTGGCAACCAATCAACGCCGAACGCGAGCGTCTGGCACAGCGTGTCGGACAACTTCGCGGCGAACTTGCCCAGTTGCGCGCCGACGGCGAGGAAATCAAACGTCTGCGCGCACAACCGCCGATGCACGGGGCAGACAGCCTGGAAGCCGGTGCGCGAGCGGCGGCCGCCCGTTTCGGTTTGAGCCCGCAGCAAGCTGTTTTGACGGTGCAAGGCAGCGACCGGCTGCTGGTCAGCATGGACAGTGTCGCCTTCGATACCTGGCTGCGTTGGGTGGCTGAACTCGGCCTGCAAGGCGTCAGCCTTGCCGCCTGCAAGGTCGAGTCGTTGCCCGCCCCCGGAACTGTCCGGGTCAGGGCGACCCTGGACAGAAAACCGGCCTGATCCAGCAACCGCCCTGTCGAAGTGACACAACCGCCAAACCCCGGCAGCTCCGCTCGCGGCAAGCTGATTCTGGCCGGGTTGCCGCTGTATCTGCTGTTCCTGATCGTGCAGATGCCGGCCGCGTGGCTTGCCGCGCGCATCCCTGCCGATAGCCCGTTGCAGCTCGGCCAGGTGAGCGGTTCGCCCTGGCGCGGCTCCGCGAGCCGGATCACCTGGCAAATGGAGAATGCACCGGACAAGGAAAGTGATAAAGGCCGCCTGCAACTTGGCAGCCTGACCTGGAACTGGAAGCCCGGGGAAATATGGCATGGCCGGCTCGGCTTCGATTTCGAGCTCGGCCAGGGCGACGGCAAGCTGACCGGCAGTCTATTGCTGGGACGCAACGGACAATCCCTGAAAAACGTACGCGGCGGTCTGGATGCGGCGGTACTCGGCCTCGCCTCGCGCCCGTTCGGCTTGCTCGAACCGCGCGGACGTCTGGTACTGGACATCGACGACCTCTATCTGGGTCGCAAACGCATCCACGGCGGTGCGCGCGTGGACTGGCAAGGCGCGCGCAGCGGTCTGATCGAGGCGCCGCTGGGCAATTACCACATGCAAATGAACGCCAGCCCGGATGGCCGCCGCGCCCGGATCACGGTGCAGACGCTGCAAGGCGAAGTGGCGATCAACGGCGACGGCGAGTATCTGCCCGGCAAGGGCCTGCAAGGCAGCCTTCGACTGACACCGCCGCAGGACGAACGCGGCAAGCGCTACAGTTCCATCCTCAGCCTGCTCGGGCGGCCCGATGCCGGCGGTACATGGCTGCTGGCGCTGGTACCGCAATGAACCTGCCTGCGGCATTTCGCGGGGTGGTTGCGGTAGCAGTCCTGTACCCGCTTTATCCGACGCCCTTGCCCGTCGAACGGCCCGATGCCCCGCAAGCGGGCTTGCTCATCGCCAAACTGCAAGCGGGCGGTCGCCTGATTACCGCGCAACTCGCCTTGACGCCCGAACAGCAACAGAAAGGGCTCATGTTCCGAAGGTCAATGCGACAGGACGAAGGCATGTTGTTTGTTTACAAGGAACCAGCGGTCAAGTGTTTCTGGATGAAGAACACGTTTCTGCCGCTGACCGTGGCATTCGTTGCCAGCGATGGCTCCATCGCCAGTCTGGCTGACATGGAGCCTGAATCGACACGATCCAGTTGCTCGAACCAACCCGTACGTTTTGTTCTGGAAATGAACCGGGGCTGGTTTGACCGGCACGCTTGCAAAGTGGGTTGCCGGCTCAATGGTCGGCTTTTCGGGGGAGCTTGATGCTGTGCCTGGCGAGACGGGTGCGGCTTACCGGTACCGGATGCTCTCCCTGATCGAAGGTGCAGGTGTCGGCAGCCTGTGACTCAAGCAGCGAATTCTGCGTTTGCGCGCCGCTTTGATGCCGGAGCGCACTGTCATAGTGCATATCCTGGCTTATACCCTGCATCCAGGCAGGGTTAAAAGTTGCCAACCCATTGTTTTCCGGTTGCAAATCTGGAATGACCCGACACAGACTGGCTGGCACCAAGCTTGCTTAGTAGCTGTGTGTGCTTGTTTACTCCTCCACAACAAGAACTGGCTGGTCTCCTCCCTCCCATCGCCACGCACCCCCTCGCGTGGCGTTTTTTTTCCTGGGGTGTTTCACTCAGCCGGCCTGATTCTTGCTGAAAATGTACGTCACCTAGAGGAAATTGCCTGCCATGAGCATTCGCGTCGCTATCCGCCACAAGACCCATTACCAATACGACCGTCCGGTAAACATGGCGCCGCACATCCTGCGCCTGCGTCCCGCCGCGCACAGCCGCACGCCGATCCTGGGTTACTCGTTGCGCATCCTGCCGGAGAAGCATTTCATCAACTGGCAGCAGGACCCGTTCGGCAACTACCTTGCACGTCTGGTGTTCCCGGAGAAGACCACGCATTTCGCCATCGAAGTCGAAGTTATCGCGGACATGACCGTGATCAATCCGTTCGATTTCTTCCTGGAGGAATACGCCACCGAGTATCCGTTCGAGTACGACGAACAACTGGCCAAGGAGCTGGTGCCGTATTGCGAACTATCCGAGTCCGGCCCGCTGCTGATGGCCTGGCTGGAAGATGTGGACCGGACCAAGCGGCGCACGCAGGATTTTCTGGTCGAACTGAACCAGAAAGTCTGGAAAGACCTGCAATACAACATCCGCATGGAACCCGGCGTGCAGACCTGCGAGGAAACGCTGCAACTGGCCAGCGGTTCCTGCCGCGACAGCGCCTGGCTGCTGGTGCAGATCCTGCGTCACCTCGGTTTTGCCGCGCGCTTTGTTTCTGGCTATCTGGTGCAACTCACCGCTGATTTGAAATCGCTCGACGGTCCATCCGGCCCGGAAGCCGATTTCACCGATCTGCACGCCTGGGCCGAAGTCTATGTGCCGGGCGCCGGCTGGATTGGTCTCGACCCCACCTCCGGCCTGTTCGCCGGCGAGAACCACATCCCGCTCGCCTGCACGCCGGACCCGGTCAGCGCCGCACCGGTGACTGGCGCGATGGACGAGTGCGAGGTCAGCTTCAGCTTCGACAACAGCGTGGTGCGCATCCACGAAGACCCGCGTGTGACCAAGCCGTATCGCGATGATCAATGGACCGCCATTGATGCGCTCGGCCGGGCGGTGGACGCCAAGCTGACTGAATACGACGTGCGCCTGACCATGGGCGGCGAGCCGACTTTCGTGTCCATCGACGACATGGAATCGGCGCAGTGGAACACCGCCGCCCTGGGGCAGCACAAGCTGGAACGGGCGCAGGATTTGTGGAACCGGCTGACCAAACATTTCGCGCCGAACGGCCTGAAGTTCTCCGGCCAGGGCAAGTGGTATCCCGGCGAACCGCTGCCGCGCTGGGCGCTGGGCATTTTCTGGCGCACCGACGGCGTGGCGTTGTGGAAGAACCCGGAACTGCTGGCCGATGAAGGCAGGTCGTATGGCCACACCACCGCGATGGCGGCGGAATTCAGCGCCAGACTGTCGGCCAGACTCGGTCTGGCGCCAACCTTCGCGCAGGCCGGCTATGAAGATGCACTGCATTACCTGCTGAAAGAGGCGGAAGTGCCGGACAACCTGGACCCGGCCAAGATCAATCTGAAAGACCCGCTGGAGCGGCGCACGCTGGCCGCCAAGCTGGCGCGCGGGCTGGACGAGCCGGTCGGCTATGTGTTGCCGATTGCCTGGGATGCAGTTAAGAACGAATGGAAAAGCAGTGTCTGGACCTTCCGTCGTGGCCGTCTCTACCTGTTGCCGGGCGATTCGCCGATGGGTTTGCGCCTGCCGCTGGACAGTCTGCCCTGGGTGGCCGTCGCCGAACGCGAAACGCCGATCCCGCTCGATATGTTCGCGCCGCGCGAAAAGCTGGCCGACGACTATGGCGAAGTCGCGCAGCGCTATGCCGAATTCAAACCGGCGGTGAACGTGCATCCGGAGATCAAGGCGCAGGGATTGGCCGATGCACCGGTCCAGGTCAAAGTGATTCATACCGCGCTGTGCGTCGAAGCGCGCGGCGGTGTGCTGCGCATCTTCATGCCGCCGCTGTCGGCGCTGGAACACCATCTTGAGCTGGCCGGCGCCATTGAGTCGGTAGCGACCGAGATGAAAACCCCGATCATCCTGGAAGGTTACGAGCCGCCGCGCGACTGGCGTCTGCAACGCCTGATGGTCACGCCCGATCCGGGCGTCATCGAGGTCAACATCCACCCGGCCAGCAACTGGGACGACATGGTCGGCAACATCCGCGTGCTCTACGAAGAAGCCCGCTTGGCCCGCCTGACCACCGAAAAATTCATGCTCGACGGACGCCACACCGGCACCGGCGGCGGCAACCACGTCACCCTGGGCGGTGCCTCACCGGCCGACAGCCCGATGCTGCGCCGCCCGGATCTGGTGATGAGTCTGGTCGGCTACTGGCAACACCACCCCGGCTTGTCCTACCTGTTTTCCGGCATGTTCATCGGCCCCACCAGCCAGGCGCCGCGCGTCGATGAAGGCCGCGACGAGAAACTGTACGAACTGGAAATCGCTTTCCAGCAGATGCCGAAACTCACGCCGGGCAGCGAAACCAGTCAGCTCTGGCTGGTTGACCGACTGTTGCGCAACCTGTTGGTCGATCTGACCGGCAACACGCACCGTTCCGAGTTTTCCATCGACAAGCTGTACTCGCCGGACAGCCCGACCGGACGCTTGGGCCTGCTCGAATTCCGGGGCTTCGAGATGCCGCCGCACTGGCAGATGAGCGCCGCGCAGATTCTGCTGCTGCGCATCCTGGTGGCGCGCTTCTGGGAAAAACCCTATCGCCACCGTCTGGTGCGCTGGGGCACCGAACTGCACGACCGCTTCATGCTGCCGCATTACATCCGCGCCGACCTGCTCGACGTGGTGCGCGACCTGGGCGAATCCGGCTACCCGTTCCAGGCTGAATGGCTGGACCCGTACATCGAATTCCGCTTCCCGCGCATCGGCACGGTGAAAATCGACGACATCGAAATCGAGATGCGCACCGCCATCGAACCCTGGCATGTGCTGGGCGAGGAACTCAGCAACGTCGGTACCGCACGCTTCGTCGATTCGTCAGTGGAACGCGTGCAGGTGCTGGTGACAGGTCTTACGGACAGCCGCTATGTGCTGGCCTGCAACGGCCGCCGCGTGCCGCTGAAATCGACCGGCCGTCATGGCGAATATGTCGCCGGCATCCGCTACCGCGCCTGGCAGCCGCCATCCGCGCTGCATCCGACCATCGGCATCCATT
>CAMDGQ010000119.1 GCA_945897955.1 Tepidiphilus sp. J10
CTCAGACCCTGGACGAGATGGAACGGCTGGGCACCCGCTTGCTGGACCACATTCGCCTGGATGCCCAGGCTGCCGGGGCCGGCGACGAGGTTGCGTCGTGAAGCTCCGTAGAAGCCGTCAACCGAAGCGGGGCCGCATTGAGATCATCCCGATGATCGATGTGATGTTTTTCCTGCTCGCCACCTTCATGCTGTCGTCGCTGACGATGCAGCACCTGAATGCCGTCAAGGTCGATCTGCCTCAGGGTGCGGCGGCGCCGCTGAAGACCCCAACGCGGGTGACCCTGACGGTGACGCCGGGCAGCAAGCTCTTCCTGAACAAAACGCCGGTCACTCTGGACAGCCTGGCGCCCACCCTGAAGACCCTGCTGGATGTTGCCGACCCCGGCATCATCGTCGCCGCCGATAGCGCGGCTCCCAACGGCATCATCGTCCAGGCCATGATCAAGGCGCGCGAGGCCGGCGCGAAGCATTTCCTGATCGCCGTCCAGCATGGCCAGTGAGGTGGCCAATGAGGTGGCAAGTGAGGTGGCAAATGAGGCCGGCTACGACTGGCGCCTGGACAACCCCTGGCGGCGTCTGCGCTGGACGCTGCCGGGCGCGCTGGTCATCGCCTTGTTATGCCTTTGGGCCGTCACAGGGCTCATGCCGGGCGCGGCGCCACCCCCTCCGGACGACAAGCCGAGCCTCGACGCCCAACTGATCGAACTGCCGCCTCCGCCGCCGCCAAAGACCATCGAGCAGTCGCCGCAAGCCCCGCCGCCGCCTATGGAAGAACCCCGGCCCAAGCCTGCTGCCGAACCGCCCCCGGCCAAAACACCCGCATCCCTGGCAGCACCCCCCGCGCCCACCGCCGAGGAATGGCAACAGGCCGCCACCTATACGCTCAAGAACAGCAAACGCTACCGGCACACCTGGGGGCAGCAGATACGCAGCATGATGGGCACCGCCGTGGAAGGTCCGGATCAGGGGCAGGTCCGTTTCCGGATCACCATCAACCCGGATGGCAGCCTCGCTTCGGCGGAAGAACTCTGGTCCACCTCGGCGAAGGCATCGGAACTTGCCCGCAAGGCGATCCAGACCATGCCGCCGCTGCCGCCCACACCGACCGGCAAACCGCTGGTATTCGAGCAGACGATTTCCTTCCTGCCGCACGAGACCGGCTGGCCGCCATCCTACAAATACGATTGCCTGCCGGACCCGCCGTCTTTCCGCAGCCCGTTCTCCTGGGACGGGCGTGGTCAGCCACCCAGCCCATCGGCACCGGCGCCGGAACGCGAGGAACGCTCGCCGGACTGCCATCCCAGCGATGTCGAAGCCAGCTTCGAGGAAGAGGATTCCGAACTGAAGCGCCAGGTGGAGCGGAACCGCTGGGGGCGCTGACAGGGTGCCGAAAAACTCGCCGCCCCTCGGCGGTTGCCGGGGGCAAGTGCGGCGAGATCACGAAAATCAACGGTTTCTGCATACCGGCCTGCGCCGGTATGACGAATTTTGTAGGGTGCTCCCAACGAGCACACCCTACGAATTCATGACGAATCGGGCCGGGTCAATAGGGGAAATCCGACCATCTGATAGCATGCCGCGACAAAAAAACGACGAGGTCGCCGTCCGCCATGACACCCGAACAATTCATCGCCATCTGGAAGAACAACCCGCTTACCGAACGTGCCGGCGCACAGGCGCATTTCGATGACCTGTGCGAGCTGCTCGGGGTGGAGAAACCGCGCGATCCGGACAACTACTGCTTCGAGCGCGGCGCCAAAAAATCCAGTGGCGGCGATGGCTGGGCCGATGTCTGGAAGCGCCGCTTCTTTGGTTGGGAAAACAAGAAGCCGGGCCGGCCGCTGGACGGCGCCTTGAAGCAGCTCACCGACTACAGCCTGCAACTGGACAATCCGCCCCTGCTGGTGGTGTGCGACCGCGAGCGCATCGTCATCCACACCGCCTTCACCGGCTACCCGGACGAGCCGCGCGAAATCCTCATCGACGACCTGATCGATCCAGAAAAGCGGCAAATCCTGCGCTGGGTGTTCACCGATCCGGAAAAGCTGCGCCCGGAGAAATCCACCGCCGCCATCACCGCCGAAGCCGCCGGCCAGTTCGCCCAGCTCGCGGCAGCCATGCGCGGACGCGGCGAGAGCGATCCAAACAGCAGCCAACCCCTCGGCCAGCACAATGGACAACGCGTCGCCCACTTCCTGGTGCAATGTCTGTTCTGCATGTTCGCGGAAGATGAAGCCCTGCTGCCTGCCGGCGTCTTCACGCAACTGCTGGGCAACGCCGGCGTGGACGCCGACAAGGCCGGGCGGCGCATCGAAAAACTGTTCCTGGCGATGCAGACAACGGGCGGCGAATACGGCGACCACGACATTCCCTGGTTCAACGGCGGCTTGTTCAAGACTGTCGATGTACCGCTGCTGCTGCCCACCGATCTGGCCGCCCTGCACCGCGCCGCCGCCGAGATGGACTGGCGCGCCATCGACCCGACCATCTTCGGCACCCTGTTCGAGCGCGGCCTCGACCCCGCCGCCCGCGCGCCGCTGGGCGCCCATTACACCGACACCGGCACCATCGAAAAGCTGATCCGGCCGGTGATAACCGAACCGCTGTTGGCGGAATGGGTGGCCACCAAGGCCGAGATGCTCGCCAGGCCGAAAAAGGCCAAGGCCGCCTATCAAACCTTCCTGCTGCGCCTGAACCACTTTCGCGTCCTTGACCCGGCCTGCGGCAGCGGCAACTTCCTCTACCTCGCGCTCAAAGCGTTGCGCGACATCGAAAAGCAGGCCCACATCGAAGCCCTCGAACTCGGCCAGTCCGCCGAACTGTCGATGCAGACAGGCCCGCACAACATTCTTGGACTGGAGATCAACGAATTCGCCGCCGAACTCGCCCGCGTCACGGTCTGGATCGGCGACATCCAGTGGTGCCGCCGCAACGGCTACCCGCACGCCATCAACCCGATTCTCAAACCGTTGGACGGCATCGAACACCGCGACGCGCTGCTCGTCATTCCCGCGCAGGCGGGAATGCAGGCACCGTTAACCACTCAATCAGGCGACGCCGCCTTACCGACCCCCGAACTGGATTCCCGTAATCACAGTAATAGCGGCGCAGCGGTCGAAGCAGACTGGCCTACCGCCGATGTCATCGTCGGTAATCCACCTTTCCTCGGCGGCAGTGTTATGCGCGGCGAGTTGGGCGATGAGTACGTCGAAACCTTGCGTCGGGTGTATGCCAGCCGCGTCCCCGGCGGCGCGGACCTAGTCACCTACTGGTTCGAGAAGGCACGCGCCCAGATCGAGGTCGGAAAACTAAAGGCCGCCGGGTTGGTGGCGACCAACTCCATTCGCGGTGGCGCCAATCGCAAAGTGCTAGAACGCATCGTCGAATCCACGCGCATTTTTGAAGCCTGGAGCGACGAAGAATGGGTGAACGAAGGTGCAGCGGTGCGCGTCAGCCTGGTGGCCTTCGGTTTTCTCCCCTCCCCCGCAGGCGGGGGAGGGGCTGGGGGAGAGGGGCTTGTCGCCCACCTCGACGGCCAGCTGGTGGCGGAGATTCATGCCGACTTGACCGCAGGCGAGGGCGTCAATCTCACTCAAGCCAAGCGGCTCCTAGAAAATGCTGCCGTCTGCTTCGAGGGCATCAAAAAGTATGGCCCGTTCGACGTTCCGGGTGAAACCGCACGCGCTTGGCTGGCCTCAACAGGCAACCCAAACGGGCGTTCCAACGCCGATGTTCTTCACCCGTGGATCAACGCCACCGACGTTGTCCGCAACAATTCAGACACTTGGGTTATCGACTTCACCGGCCTATCTGTAATCGACGCTGCGCTGTACGAAGCGCCTTTTCAGTTCGCACTTGAAAATGTGCAGCCCGCTCGCGCTCAAGACCGGAACACCAAGACCCGCGAACAATGGTGGCTTTATGAGCGCCCGCGTCTTGAAATGCGCAAAGCACTCACGCCGCTGTCGCGCTTTATCGTGACTCCAGTCGTTGCTAAGCACCGGATTTTTGCGTGGCGCTCAACGCCCACGCTGGCAATGAACCTGCTCGATGTCATCGCTCGCGCCGACGACACCACCTTCGGCATCCTGCATTCCCGCTTCCATGAACTCTGGTCGCTGCGTATGGGCACTTCACTGGAAGACCGGCCCCGCTACACCCCCACCACTACCTTCGAAACCTTCCCCTTCCCCGCCGGCCTGACTCCGCGCGACACCGCAGTGACCGGTAGCCTGGATGCAGCGCAGCGGAATCCAGGAACGTTGCGCCACGAATCCCCGGATTCCGCTGCGCTGCATCCGGGCTACGCCTGCGCCAATGCGGGGGCCATCGCCGCCGCTGCAAAACGCCTCAACGAACTGCGCGAGAACTGGCTGAACCCGTCCGAGTGGGTGGATTGGGTGATCACCCCGGAAGAAGAAAAGGCCGGCTTCCCGAAACGCCCCGTCGCCAAGCCCGGCCATGAAGCCGAGTTGAAGAAACGCACGCTGACCAATCTCTACAACGCGAAGTTGGCAGGAAAAGCTGCCTGGCTCGATATGGCCCACAAGCAACTCGACCAGACCGTGGCCGCCGCCTACGGCTGGACCGACTACACGCCCGAGATGCCCGACGAGGAAATCCTGCGCCGCCTGCTGGCGTTGAATCTGGAACGGGCCGCATGCCCGGCCACAGCCTGAGGCCGCCATGTCGCCCTGGTTTCTGCTGTTTCCCGTGCTTCCCGTATCCCTGGTGCTGGCGCTGGTGTACTGGGTGCGCTGGCGCCGGCTGGCGCGCGCCGAGTTCATCCGCACCTATCCCTTTCCGCCCGGCCTGCTGGACCGCCTGGGCAAGCGCCGTCCCGGCCTGTCGGACAAGGACAAACACCTGGTCGGGCGCGGCCTGCGCCAGTTCTTCCTGGCCTACCTGAGCAGCGGGCGGCAATTCGTTGCCATGCCCTCGCAGGTGGCGGACGAGCTCTGGCACGAATTCATCCTCTACACCCGGCATTACCAGGCCTTCTGCAAGCAGGCCTTCGGCGGCATGCTGCATCACACGCCGGCCGTGGTGCTGGCGGCCGACAAGCGCGACAACGCCGGCCTGCGCCGGGTGTGGTGGCAGACCTGCAAGGAAGAGAACATCAATCCGAGGAAACCGAGTCGCCTGCCACTGCTGTTCGCCCTCGACGCCAAGCTGGGTATAGCCGACGGCTTTCACTACACGCCGGATTGCTCGGCGCTGCGTCGCCATGATCCGGATGGCGGCAGCGCGCACTGCGGCGGCGATTTCTCCAGCGACGGTGACGATGGCTCGACGGATGGCTTCGGCGATGCGGGCTCGGGCGACGGAAGCGGGGATGGCGGTGGCGGAGGTTGCGGCGGCGACTGAGCCCCGGTTCGCAGGAGCGCCTTCCAGGGCGCGTTGCCTTATGGCCGGAACCACTTATCCAGAGGGGTGAAGTCGGCGGTGAAAACGGCGCAGTTCTGCGGGGAATGCAGCAGTAGGGTGGATAAGCAGTAGGGTGGATAAGCAGTAGGGTGGATAAGCGCAGCGCATCCACCCAGCTACGCGCAGCGAAGGTGGATGCGCTGCGCTTATGCGTGGGTGTTTCCTGAACCTGACAACATAACGACGGTACCGCGCCGGAAACTGACGGACGGGATCGTAGGCGCGCAAAGCGCGGCCCCACACTTTCTCAATGTCTCGGCCAGCTCCAAATCCCCGGCATATCCCGCGCATGATGCAGTACGCGCGCAATCGTGATTCCGTCCGTATCCAGGAAATAGAACAGGATATAGGGCGTCGACGTCGGCCAGCTGCGCAGGCCTGCCGCCAGTTCGTCGCGCGTCCGGCCCATTTTCGGCTGCGTCAGCAGCGCGCGCCTCGGCGTCAATTCGGTCGAGGAGCCGATCCGCTGCATCGATGCTGTCTTCGGCGATATACAGCCAGGCTTCCAGCAGATCGTTTTCAGCGCTGGCGGAATGTCGAATTTTTCCCACGCTGCCGCTAAGTAGGCTGCCGCGCTGCGAGTGCTGCCCGACCACGTTGCTTGATATCGTTCATGTCCAGCTCGCGCACCTGCCCTGCGGCAATGTCGGCAACGCCCTGGGTGATGTCCGCTTTCAGACTGACCAGATTGGCCGCCTGCTCACCTTGATAGGCCTCGAACAGCTGCAAGGCTTCGCGGATGACCTCAGCAAATCCGGTCATTTAGAGGGCGGCTACTGATCCAATACAAGCCCGTGTAGGATTCAAGGACTTCTCATTATTGGAGATCATCATGCACTTCCG
This sequence comes from Tepidiphilus sp. J10, assembly GCA_945897955.1. Classification (GTDB taxonomy): domain Bacteria; phylum Pseudomonadota; class Gammaproteobacteria; order Burkholderiales; family Thiobacillaceae; genus PFJX01. Next base: position 6,273 of record CAMDGQ010000119.1, read on the forward strand.
AATGCTCGTCCTGGTCTGCCTGAGCACTCTTGTCAGTCACGCTGCCATCGCCGCCGAATATGCTGACTTCCTGCGTGACTTGGCCGGGCCATATGCCCACTATCGCCAATCGCTGATGCTGACCAGCAACCCCGACAATATCGACAAGGCGACACAGTCCATCAGCCAATTTTCGACAGGTTGGAAAGGCATTGTCGAAAAATATGCC
>CAMDGQ010000120.1 GCA_945897955.1 Tepidiphilus sp. J10
AGAAACGTACTGAAGGGCGCTGGCGCAGCCAGCGCAGTGAGCGTAGCCATGGCAGCCGGCCTGCTGACACCGGGCGCAGTGTTTGCGGCCGAGTGGAACAAAGCCGTGTTTGACAGCAAGGATTTGGGTAGCGTGATGAAATCTGTAGGCGGCGCAGGCGCAGCCTCAGGCGACATCAGCGTGAAAGCGCCGGACATCGCCGAAAACGGCGCTGTCGTACCAGTGGAAATCATCTCCAACATCGCCGGCACCGAATCGATCACCATCATTGGTGAAAAGAACACCCTGCCGATGATCGCCCAGTTTGACCTGTCGAACGGCGCCCAAGGCTTCGTCTCCACCCGCATCAAGATGGGCTCCACTGCCAACGTGCGCGCGGTCGTCAAGGCTGGCGGCAAGATGTACACGGCAGCGAAAGAAGTGAAGGTCACCATTGGCGGCTGCGGCGGCTAAGTACTGGCCCCCCACGCTTAACTGACCTCAACATCTACTGAAACAGAGATAGGAGCAACAAAATGGCAGAACCGATGAAGATCCGCGCCTCGATGTCTGGCGACACCGCAGATGTGAAGTGCCTGATGAACCACCCGATGGAAACGGGCCTGCGCAAAGACGCCAAGACTGGCGCCATGGTGCCCGCCCACCACATCACCAACGTCACCGCCTCGGTGAACGGCAAAGTGGTGCTGGACGCACAGTGGGGCGGCGGCATTTCCAAGAACCCCTACCTGGCGTTCAAGGTCAAGGGCGCCAAGAAGGGCGACAAGGTTGTCGTCAACTGGGTGGACAACACCGGCGACAAGAACTCCGCCGAAGCCGCCATCGGCTGATTTCGATCAGTTGCGGCAATTAAAAAGCCGGACTCAGGTCCGGCTTTTTTCTTTCAGGCGCTGCGAGACGTAGCAAGTCACTGCGCTACACGCGCAATTCCGCCAGGGCCTGTTCAATCACGGCCTCGCTCAGGTTGGCAAAATCATCCCGGCAACTGACGCTGAACGCGCCCGCCACTTCACTCCAGGCGAAACCTGGACTCCACGCCTGCAAGGGAATCTCGCCCTGGCGCGCGCGGGCAATGACGCTGACCCCGGTCTGGCTGAAAACGAGGTTGTAGGGTGTATTCGCCGTATGCAGCGCGTCGATGTGGAACCAGGCGCCGGAAGGGTCGTTGAAGTGCATTGCGGGCAAGGGATAGCGCGTTGGGTCAAGACGATGCAACGGCAACGGCTCGTCGCGAACAAAGGTCTGGAAATGCAGGTGGTTGACCGAGGCATAGGCGCCGTAGCTGTTGTAGGCGAGGCCGAAGCCGGGTATTGCCGTGCTGGCCAGTTGCGAGACGTCCCAGGCCCAGCCAAGCATTTCCGGGGTCAGAAACTGCGGCCGCTGCCGTTCGGGTTCCGGCGCCAGCAGGCCGTGTAGCGGTGCGAAGGGAAACTTGTTGTACAGCACGCGCGCGGTTTTTCCAGCAAGTTCTCCTTGCCAGAGCACCTCCCTGGCGAGGAAGGGTTTGTTGAAGTGGAAGCCGGCGGCATCGAACGGCCGCATCATGCCTTCGACCTTTGCTTCGCTCATGCGCGCCGGGCGCAACGCGCGCAAGGGATTGAGCGTCACTTCCCACGGCCCAAGCAGGCGCGGCGGGCCGACGCGCAACAATTCGAAACCGTCAGCATCCAGGTCGAGCGCCAGCAACTTCAGAAAAACCAGCAGGTCGTCGGCGGGCGCGTCCAGTTTGTCGCCATTGCGCAATGCGGCCTTGATCGCCGCAGCATGCGCTTGATGCCGGCGCATTACCTGGTCGCGCAATGGCAGCCATAACGTCGCGTCCTGTGCCGCATTTGCCAGAACCAGAATGTAAACACCGAGATCCTCATGCGTGACCAGCATCCTTTCCAGGCCGGCGACGAAAATCCGGCGCAGGGCATCCAGACTGGCGAAAGGCTGGCCGCTCTGGCTCATGCCGGCAGGCTGAAATCCGGGCGCATCGTGCGCGCCCACAAGGGCAGGCACCAGTCGGCAAGGTCCAGCCCGGCCTTGAGGATGTCGAGACGACGGATCCAGCCATGCGGCAACGCTTCCAGGCCATGTTCGGCGCCGAACAACTGACCGGCGAGGCTGGCGGTTGAATCGGAATCGCCGCTGTGATTGGCGGCGATGGCCATCACTTCCTGGAACGACTGGCTGCTGCTCGCGGCATAGACCGCGATGGCCAAAGCCTGTTCACCGACCCAGCCTTCGCCGAGAACCGCCGGCAATACACCGGTGAAGGGCCGTATTGCCTGGTTCAGCGCGGTATTCAACAACACCAGTGTCTCTTCGTGGCCGGACCATTCCCGCGCCAGACCGGCGGCCTGGATCAGCGCCGTATGCAGGGGCAAATCTTCGAGCAGGCCGCGTACGGCGGCAGCCATCAGACCAGCCGACAGATAGCCGCTGGGATGGCCGTGAGTCAGGGCGGCGATGCGTGCACCGATGCGAAATGCGCGTGCCGGGGTCATGTTGGGCATCAAGCCGACAACGCCGGTACGCATGACGCCACCACACCCTTTGCTGTCGTTGATCGGCCGCTCCGGCGTGCCACCGGCTCCCTGAATCAACGCATTCATGCAAGTCCTCCCCGGTGCACGCTGGGCGTGCATTGCGGCATGCTTGAGTAGTCTGGACGCCTGGTTGCCGCCCTCCGTGCGCGGATCCTGCGTGGCCAGCCAGTCAAGGTAAGAAAGGCGCACCTGATCGACCAGGGTTTGATCGCCGGGATCGCCGTTCAGCATGGCGCGGGTCAGTCCTTCCAGGCTGAACAGGCTCATCTGTGTGTCGTCGGAAACGACCAGGTTGCCCTGATGGAAATAAGGTTCGCGCAGACCGGCCGGGCCATGCATTTCCTTGATGCTGGCCAGGCTGTCGAACTCCACCACATAGCCGAAGCCATCCCCAAGCGCGCCGCCCAGCAGACAAGAGAGGCGGCGCGACACTGCTTCGTCGATCGTGGGCGGGATGGCGCGCGTCTGCATGACATGGCGTTCCTGCTCGCTGTTCTGGATGGCTCCTGGGCGCGCCGCGCGCACGCGCTCGATGGCCTGACCGGGCGCAGCGCCCAGTTCAATCAGCAGGCGGGCGGCGATCGTGCCTGAACGCCCGAGTCCGGCCCGGCAGTGAATGACCACCCGTCCGCCACGTCGCAGCAGACGACGCAGGCGCAAGCCGGCATAAACCCAGCGCCTTTCGAAGATCCAGCCAGGCGAGGCCATATCCGGGATCGGAAGGTGATACCAGTCGAGGCCGGCGGATTCGGCCATTTCGCCCAGATCGGGCACGTTCAGGAGGTCGAATTCGTGCTCGTCCAGCAGGGTGACCAGAGCACTTGCACCCCAGGCGCGCACACTGGCGAGGTCACTCGCCAAATCGCGCATGCAATGGTCCTTGCCGATCATCGGATCATTGGCGCCGGGGCAGAACGTCAAACCCAGCGCACCCTGTCCTGCTTCGGTACCCGCTTCGCCATTCAGCGGAATTGTGGCGATGGGTAAGGCAAGACTGGACTCGGCGGCGGTCATGCGTGTTTTTGCGGTGGAAGGTTGTTCAAGTGTTGTAAGCCAGATTCGGCGCGAGCCATTTCTCCGCCGTGTTCAAGTCCCAGCCCTTGCGTTGTGCGTAATCGGCGACCTGATCGCGGTCGATCTTGGCAACGGCGAAATAGCGCGCATCGGGGTGGCTGAAATAGAACCCGGAAACCGACGCGGCCGGCCACATGGCGTAGCTCTCGGTGAGGCTGACGCCGGTTGCTTCGGTGGCGTTGAGCAAGTCGAACAGAGGGCCCTTCTCGGAATGTTCCGGGCAGGCCGGATACCCCGGTGCGGGCCGGATGCCGCGATATTTTTCGTCGATCAACTCGCTGGTGGACAACGTCTCGTCTGCCGCATAAGCCCAGAACTCGCGTCGCACGCGCTGGTGCATGCGCTCCGCGAAGGCTTCCGCCAGTCGGTCGCAGAGCGACTTGAACAGAATCGCGTTGTAGTCGTCATGCGCGGCCTCGAATGCCTTGGCGCGCGCGGCCTCGTTGATGCCGGTGGTGACCACGAAAGCGCCGATGTAGTCCTGTACGCCGGAGGTTTTGGGTGCAATGAAATCGGCCAGACACCAGTTCGGTTGACCCGCCGGCTTCGCCATCTGCTGACGCAACTGGTGCGCGGTCATGTGCACCTTGCCGTCCGTGTCGTATATCTCGATGTCGTCGTCATTCACCGTGTTGGCCGGAAACAGGCCGACCACCGCGCGGGCTTCTATCCAGTTCTCCGCAATCATCTGCTTGAGCATGGCCTGCGCGTCAGAGAACAGCTTGCGTGCCTCTTCGCCGACCACTTCGTCCTGCAGAATTTTCGGGTAACGGCCGTGCAGTTCCCACGACTGGAAGAACGGTGTCCAGTCGATGATTTCGGCCAGATCGGCGAGGTCGTAGGCGGTGAACACCTGCACGCCGAGTTGCTTCGGCACCGGCGGCGTGCAGGCGGCCCAATCGGTCTTGAACTTGTTGGCGCGCGCTTCAGCCAGCGTTACCCGCTTGCTTTCGCCGCGTTGCGCCAGATGGCGTTCGCGCACCTCGGCGTAATCGGTCTTCAGCTTGGCGACGAAGTCGGCGGCAAGGTCGTCGGAGAGCAGGTTGGAACAGACGCCGACCGCGCGCGAGGCGTCCTTCACATAGACCGTGGTGCCGTCGTAATGCGGCGCGATCTTCACCGCAGTGTGCGCCAGCGAGGTGGTCGCGCCGCCGATAAGCAGCGGCTGTTTCATGCCGAGACGCTGCATTTCCTTGGCGATGTGACTCATTTCTTCCAGTGACGGCGTGATCAGGCCGGACAGGCCGATAATGTCGACCTTCTGTTCGCGCGCGGTGGTCAGAATCTTGTCGGCCGGGCACATGACGCCGAGGTCGATGACGTCGTAGTTGTTGCAACCGAGCACGACGCCGACGATGTTCTTGCCAATGTCATGTACGTCGCCCTTTACGGTCGCCATCAGGATCTTGCCCTTGGCGCGCGAATCCACGGTCTTGGTCGCCTCGATGAACGGCAGCAGATGCGCCACCGCTTGCTTCATCACGCGCGCCGACTTCACGACTTGCGGCAGGAACATCTTGCCGGCACCGAACAGGTCGCCAACCACGTTCATGCCGTCCATCAGCGGGCCTTCGATGACCTTCACCGGATGATCGAACAGCAGGCGCGCCTCTTCGGTGTCTTCCACGATGTGCGTGGTGATCCCCTTGACCAGCGCATGCGTCAGCCGCGCCAGCACCGGCTCGCCGCGCCAGGCCTGTTCTTCGACGGCATCCTTGACCTTGCCCTTCACCGTTTCAGCAAAGCTGACCAGACGGTCGGCGGCATCCGGGTTGCGGTTGAGCACGACGTCTTCCACCAGCGCGCGCAGATCGGCCGGGATTTCGTCGTAGACGCCGAGTTGCCCGGCGTTGACGATGCCCATGTCCATGCCGGCCTGAATCGCGTGGTAGAGGAACACGGTGTGGATCGCCTCGCGCACCGGCTCGTTGCCGCGAAACGAGAACGACACGTTGGAGACGCCGCCGGACACATGCGTGTGCGGCAGGTTCTGGCGCAGCCAGCGCGTCGCCTCGATGAAATCGACGGCGTAGTTGGCGTGTTCCTCGATGCCGGTGGCGATGGCGAAGATGTTCGGGTCGAAGATGATGTCTTCCGCCGGGAAGCCAACCTGTTCGGTCAGCAACTTGTAGGCGCGGGCGCTGATTTCGACTTTGCGCGCATAGGTGTCGGCCTGGCCGGCTTCGTCGAATGCCATCAC
>CAMDGQ010000121.1 GCA_945897955.1 Tepidiphilus sp. J10
GGCGAAATTACACCGCTTCAGCGCAACCCCTGCCGCGCCATGCCACGACGCAAATAGGCGATCTGGGTTTGCAGCGGCAATTGCTTCGGGCAGACATCGTGGCAACCGAGCAGGCTCATGCAGCCGAACACGCCGGTGTCGCCGCCGACCAGATCGAAGAAATCGGCGTCGTCGCTTTGCCGGCGACAGGGACGATGTTGCTCATGATGCGTTCCTCAGAAGCGCACGAAATCGCGTTCGGAAGGATCGACATCCTTGGCGCTGGGCCGCGCCACTCTGGGTTGCGCGCGCTGCGCCATGACCGGGCCGCTCTGGCCGCCTTGGCCTGAATCGGAGAGTTTGAAGAAGGCCATGGTCTGTTGCAGTTGCTCGGACTGGCCATTCATTTCTTCCGCCGTCGCGGCCAGTTCTTCCGACGCCGAGGCGTTCTGCTGCGTGAGCTGGGAAAGCTGGCTGATGGCGCTGTTGATCTGGCCGATGCCGGCCGATTGCTCGTTGGAGCCGGCGGCGATTTCCTGCACCAGATCGGAAGTCTTCTGGATCGACGGCACGATTTCGTCGAGCAGCGAGCCGGCGCGTTCCGCCATCCGCACGCTGCCGCTGGCCAGTTCGCCGATCTCCTGGGCGGCGACCTGGCTGCGTTCCGCCAGCTTGCGCACTTCGGCAGCGACCACCGCGAAGCCCTTGCCGTGTTCGCCGGCACGGGCGGCTTCGATCGCGGCGTTCAACGCCAGCATGTTGGTCTGGTAGGCGATGTCGTCGATGATGCCGATCTTGCCGGCGATCTGCTTCATGGCGTCCACGGTCTGCTTCACCGCCGCGCCGCCTTCGACCGCTTCCTTGGACGCCTTGCTGGCCATGTTGTCGGTGAGTTTGGCGTTTTCGGTGTTCTGGGTGACCGAGGCGGCCATCTGTTCCATCGAGGCCGAGGTTTCCTCGACGCTGGCGGCCTGCTCGCTGGAGGCTTGCGACAACGATTGCGAAGTCGCCGAAATCTGGCCGGAGGCGCTGCTCAGGTTGTCCGCCGCGCCGCGTACTTCCGTGATGATCCTGGATAGCTTGTCCACCATAGCCTGAATGGCGTTGAATAACTGGCCGGTCTCGTCCTTGTTATCCGCCTCCAGCCGGACCGTGAGGTCGCCGTCGGCGAGGCGGGTGGCGGCGGACGCGGCGGCGCGCAGGGGTTGGACCACCCAGCGGCGCGTGACCAGCACGAGTAGCAGGGCGATGAGGACGACGAGAAGCACGGCGCCGATGATCAGATAGCCGACTATGGCCCGGCTTTCCCGGTTGATCTCGTCGATATAGCTGCCCGAGCTCACCACCCAGTTGAAAGCCTTGAAGTGGCCGTAAGCCACAACCTTCTCGCGCGCGCTGGATTCGCCGGGATTGAGCCAAGGGTATTTGATGACGCCCTGCTTCTTGTCCAGCATCTCCTTGATGAAGGCGCGCCCGTCCGCATCTTTCGCCTCGAGCAAGCTTTGCCCCTCTTTGGTCGGATGCACCACCAGCATCCCGGCACGCGCGTCATCCGCTTCCATCACATAGGCATAACCCGTCGCGCCAAGCTTGATGTCGCGGATGGTCTTCTTCGCGGAGGTGAAAGTTTCGGTGATGTCGCCGCCCACGAAGAGAACGGCGACCACGTTACCCTGAGAATTCTTAACGGGGGTGTACTGGGTGAGGTAGTCGCGCCCGAAAAGGTGCGCCGGGCCAGTGTAGCTCTCCCCAGCCAGCAACCGAGCGTAGGCCGGGTGCTGCTTGTCCATGGCGGTACCGACCGCCCGCTCGCCCCTTTCGTTTTTCAGCGATGTGGTGACGCGAACCAAGTTATCTCCCTGTCTCACAAATACGGTCGCCACATTGCCGGTGAGGGCGGTGTAGCGGTCCACTATGCCCAGATTCAGGTTGACTAAAACACCGCCGGCGTAGAGAGCGGGAACACGCAACTGGCTGACCGAGGTCTGTTCCGATTCCCTGATCTCGAAGGGATCGGAAAAGGACTGGCGAAATCCTTTGGAGCCCTGATCGAGATGGCGGCGGGCGTTGTCGTAGTCGCGATCCAGCGACTCGACCAGCAACCTGTTGATTTGTTCGAGATCGCCGATGCTCTTGGCTTCCAGCGACCGGGTCATATGAATGGACAGCGAAATGGTGCCGATGCCGATCAGCAAGATGATGATGCTGACCTGGACAGAGGCAAGCTTGGCGCCGATGGACCAATCCTTGAAATTCCAATTCATATGGCGTGCCTTTCAGTTATCGATCTTTGAAATGAGATCACTCATAACCGTTTTAATCCGTCATTCCCGATAAAACCACTCGGGAATGACTCCCCAAGTTGGTTTCGCGGTTCGACTTACGGTCTACTCCCGACTACCCACGGGGCCGCTTTGTGCAAGCGTTCGAATCGGACGGCATCGGGCGATGCGCGTCGAATTCCCGTCTCCGGCCCCCACGATTGAGGGAGGGCTGCGGCGGGAGGGCCGTGCAACGGCATCAGTCCGGCCCAGTCGCGGCCGGCGCGCCGACTTGCGCGGCTTGCGAAAGCTGCGCCATTTCCTCGACCGACAGCACGTTATGCACATTCAGGATGATCACGAACTTTTCGTTCACCTTGCCCATGCCCTGAATGAAATCGGTACGGATGCGGGCGCCGAACGACGGCGGCGGTTCGATCATGTTGGCCGGGATGTCGAGCACTTCGGACACGCTGTCGACTACGACGCCGATGTCCTGCTTTTCACCGGCATTGTTGATTTCGATGATGATGATGCAGGTGCGCCGGGTGACCTCCACCGGCGCCCGGGCGAAGCGCACCGACAGGTCGATCACCGGCACCACCGCGCCGCGCAGGTTGATCACGCCGCGAATGAACGGCGGCATCATCGGCACCGTGGTCAACGCACCGTATTCGATGATTTCACGGATGTTGAGGATCTCGATGGCGAACATCTCGCCGCCGAGCAGGAAGGTGAGGTACTGCTGCTCCCCCAGCGCCTGGGTCAGCGCATTGGACGCCGCCGGAACCAGGTTGCCCGCATTGGTGCTCATGGCGGTTCCTCCTCAGAAACGCACGAAGTCGCGCTCGGAAGGATCGCTGTCCTTGACGCTGGCGCGCGCCATGCGCGGTTGCGCGCGCGCCGTCATGGCCGGAGCCGCGCTCTGCCCCAGGCCGGACAGCTTGAAGAAGGCCATGGTCTGTTGCAGTTGCTCGGACTGGCCGTTCATTTCTTCCGCCGTGGCGGCGAGTTGTTCCGATGCCGAGGCGTTCTGCTGGGTGATCTGCGACAACTGGCTCATGGCGCTGTTGATCTGGGCGATGCCGGACGATTGCTCGTTGGAGCCGGCGGCGATTTCCTGCACCAGATCGGAAGTTTTCTGAATCGACGGCACGATTTCGTCGAGCAGGGTGCCCGCCCGTTCCGCCATTTGCACGCTGCCGCCGGCCAGTTCGCCGATTTCCTGCGCCGCAACCTGGCTGCGCTCGGCCAGTTTGCGCACTTCGGCAGCGACCACCGCGAAGCCCTTGCCGTGTTCGCCGGCGCGGGCGGCTTCAATCGCGGCATTCAGCGCCAGCATGTTGGTCTGATAGGCGATGTCGTCGATGATGCCGATCTTGCCGGCGATCTGTTTCATCGCGGCGACGGTCTGTTTCACCGCTTCGCCGCCCTCGCCGGCTTCCTTGGATGCTTTCTGCGCCATGCTGTCGGTCACCCTGGCGTTTTCGGTGTTCTGGGTCACCGAGGCGTTCATCTGTTCCATCGAGGCGGAGGTTTCCTCGACGCTGGCGGCCTGCTCGCTGGACGCTTGCGACAGGGATTGCGACGTGGCCGATATCTGGCCGGAGGCGCTGGTCAGGTTGTCCGCCGCACCGCGCACTTCAGCGATGATCTGTGACAGACGCGCCGACATGGTCTGCATGGCGAGCAGCAACTGGCCGGTTTCATCCTTGCTGTCGACCTCGATCTGGGTGGTCATGTCGCCTTCCGACAAACGTGTAGCCAGGTTCACCGCAACGCCGATAGGACCGGTAATGCTGCGCGTGACCAGCCAGGCGCCGCCGACCGCGACGATCACGGCAACGATCAGCAGGATCATGATCAGCGCGCGCGTGCTGTTGGCGAGCAACTCGGCTTCCTTGCCGGTTTTCTCCATGCTTTCGCTCTGATGCTGGATCAGCGCTTTGATGGCATCGAAATACGGCGTCTGTGCCTTGCGCATTTCACCGAACAGCAACTGGGCCGCCTCGGCCTTCCTGTCGGACATTGCCAGTTCAAGCACCTTGTCCCGCTCCGGCACATAAGCTGCGCGCGCGTCCAGCAAAGTCTTGAGCATGGCCTTGCCCGCCTCGCTGCGCACTGTCTTGTTCAATTCTTCATACAGTTCATTGGCCTTCTTGCGGTTGACGTCAATGCGCCCCTTCTGCTTCTCCTTATCGGAGTGGTCGGCGTTGATGATGATATTGCGCAGGGAACGCGCATCTTCATTGACGATATCGATGATGTCGTTGGCGATGACCACCTTGGGATACTTGTCCATCACCATCTCCTCGATGCTGGTATCGAGTTCGGTGACCCGCATGATGCCGACCAACGCAACCACGATCAGCAGCACAACCACCATGCCGAAGCCGATGGCGAGTTTCAGGCCGAGTTTCAAGTTCTTGAACATTTTGGACTCCTGTTTGAATTAATGAGCCGACAGGGCAACAGATGACGCAATCGTCTTGCCCGATTCGGATTCGGTTGCCAAGGCAATAAGGGAAGGAACATCGAGGATCAGCGCGACCTCTCCGCTGCCCAGGATGGTTGAACCGGAAATGCCGCGCAGGTGCGCAAAAATCTGGCCGAGCGGTTTGATGACGGTCTGGAATTCACCCATCAGTTCATCGACCACCAGACCGGCCTTGTTGCCGGCGTACTTCACGACGACGACGTTTTCCCGCTTGCTGCTGCGGCCGGCGAGGGAGAAATATTCGCGCAGGCGGATCAACGGCAGCACTTCGCCGCGCAGGTTGAGCATGTTGGTACGGACCCCGTCCTGCAAGAGTTCGATGCATTCTTCAACCATGTCGAGCGGTACGACGTAGGC
>CAMDGQ010000122.1 GCA_945897955.1 Tepidiphilus sp. J10
TTGCTGATCTTCGCCGCCGTCATGGGCTTCGGCGGCTCGCTGATCTCGCTGGCCATGTCGAAATGGATGGCCAAGAAATCGGTCGGCGCCGAGGTGATCACCGACCCGCGCACGCCGGAAGAACTCTGGCTGGTGCAGACCGTGGCGCGGCAGGCCCAGGCCGCCGGCATCAAGATGCCGGAAGTCGCGATCTGGGATTCGCCCGAGGTCAACGCCTTCGCCACCGGCATGAACAGGAACGCCGCGCTGGTCGCGGTTTCCACCGGCCTGTTGCGCGGCATGACCAAGGCGGAAGCGGAAGCCGTGATGGCGCATGAAATCTCGCACGTCGCCAACGGCGACATGGTCACGCTGGCATTGATCCAGGGCGTCGTGAACACCTTCGTGATGTTCTTCTCGCGCGTCATCGGCCATCTGGTCGACAAAATCGTATTCAAGACCGAGCGCGGCCAGGGACCGGCGTTCTACGTCACCATGATCGTCGCGGAACTGGTACTGGGCGTGCTTGCCTCGATCATCGTCATGTGGTTCTCGCGCCAGCGCGAATTCCGCGCCGACGCCGGCGGCGCCACGTTGGCCGGCCGCCAGAACATGATCGCCGCGCTGGAGCGCCTGATGCAGGCGCACACGCCGCCGTTGCCGGAGAAGATGGCCGCCTTCGGCATCAGCGGCGGTGGCGGCGGCGGCCTCAAGCGCCTGTTCATGACGCACCCGCCTCTGGAAGAACGTATTGCGGCGCTGAAGTCATTCCAGTAATTCCTGTTGACTCACTGATTCGCGGAGACCGCCATGCAACCTGAACAACAACGCGCCATTCTTGCTATTGCGCTGTACGCCGCCTTCGCCGACGGAATCAAGGACGACCGCGAGCGTGAACAGATCCGCCAACTCGCCGCATCGCTGGGCGGCGAGTTCGGCGCGCCCGACCTGGCCGGCCTGTATCAGGACGTGCTGCTGAAACGTCTCACGCTGGCTGATGCGGCAGCGTCGCTGGGCGAGCAGAACGATCGTCAACTCGCCTACGAAATGGCGTTGTGCGTCTGCGATGCCGATGGGCGCCAGAACGACGCCGAACGCCGGTTTCTGGCGGAGTTGAAGGGCCTGCTTGGCCTCGCGGTGGATCAGACGGAGACCGTTGAACGCGAAGTCGAGGCCATCGCCGACCTGGCCCAATACGCCGCACCGGCCGTCGCCGCACCAGGCCCGGTGGTTGCGGCGATGCCCAATGTGGCGGAGGCAGAACTGGACAAATCCATCCTCAACTACGCCGTGCTCACCGGTGCGCTCGAATTGCTGCCGCAATCCTGGGCCTCGATCGCGATCATTCCGTTGCAGATCAAGCTGGTGTATCGCATCGGCAAGGCCTACGGCGTTGAACTCGACCAGGGGCATATCAAGGAATTCATCGCCACGGCGGGCGTCGGCCTGACCTCGCAATACCTGGAACAATTCGGCCGCAAACTGCTGGGCGGCCTGCTTGGCAAGGCGGCGGGCAAACTTGCCGGCGGCATCGGCCGTGCAGCCACCGGCATGGCCTTTTCCTTCGCCACCACTTACGCCCTCGGTCAGGTCGCCAAGCGCTACTACGCCGGCAATCGCCAGATGAGCACCGATTTGCTGCGCACCACCTTCCAGGAACTGCTCGGCCCGGCAAAGGCAATACAGTCGCGCTATCTGCCGCAGATTCAGGAAACCGCGAACGGTCTCGACGCCGCCAAGGTCATGGCGCTGGTGCGCGGCTGAACACGTTTGTGTTCTTTATTGCTACGGGGAGCCATCTTGGGTCACGCGTTCATCCACACATCAAAGGCATCGACATACAGACGGACCAGGTTTTGAGCCACCTGAAAGAACATGGGCAGCTGCTCGATTTGGAATTTGCCAAGGCAACTGTGACTCATCGGTCTGGGAACGCAATGAGAGGTTCGTCGTGAAGATACCAAGCAGACAGGCAGGCTATCTGATGGGGATTCCGCTCATCATGGTATTGGTGGGAGTGGTTCTGACAATCCTCGTGCCTGTTTTGCCCGGTGTGCCTGGGAAGATTGCCATGGTTGCTGGCGGACTGGTTTGGATCGTCGGGAGTTTCTATATGTTGGTCATTCCCGGTTGGCTACCGGGTGATTTCCATCGTATGAACAGGAACTTGCGTATTGCTGGCTGGTTGGCAATTGCGCTAACAATCACTTTTGTGGTGGTCAGCTTGCTGTTCCGGAGTTAGTTAGCCACGCAGTCAGTCAGCAAAGGTATCAATCTGCTTGGTACTAACGGGATTGCCCAACTACGTTGGTTTCAGCTTCTTCATCACGCTGTACCGATCATCAAGTTCCTCGGCACCACCCGCCACCATAGTAGGCGAATATGTATCAACCAGATTGCTTCATGGGCAAAGGCGATTTCTGGTTCCGCTGAGCATTCAGGCGTCCGAATCGGCCGGAACGATGTCGGCTCCTCCAACCTATACTGTTCATCTTGCACAACGGCCGCGAAATACTCCGGTGATCCTTTCGCATGGGGCGTTGAATATCTATTCCATCCTCTGGGAGACATGCTTCATGTCGAATCGAATTCGGTTGATTGTTGTTGGCGTCATGGCCGCCGCGCTGCCGTTGACCGCGTTGCCCCAGGACGGTGCCGGACCCAGGCTACAACAAGCGCGAGGTGGCTCCAATCTCGATCAGATGATGCAGATAGAGCGGCAGGATTTCGGCGTGCCGCCAACGAAGCAACTCCATGACGGTCCGATGCACGGGCCGACTCCCGCAAGCATTCCCGGTGGACAGGTTATTACGACCAAAGGCCTTGCTGCGCTGGTCCAGCGCCGGCAGGCGCCTTTCATCATTTTTGACGTGCTCGGCCAACCCGAGACGCTGCCGGACGCGGTACCGGCGGTGTGGCTGTCTCAGCCTGGATCGTTCAAAGACCCGGTCCAGCGGCAGGTTGGCCAGATGCTCGGGGAGCAAACACAAGGCCGCAAAGACGTTGCGCTGGTCTTCTATTGCCTCTCGCGAGAATGCTGGATGTCGTACAACGCGGCGCTGCGGGCAATCCATGCTGGCTACACCAACGTGCTGTGGTATCGCGGCGGCATCGAGGCTTGGAAATGGGCCGGTCTGCCCACCCAACAAGGACCGCATGGGCAAGCGCAGCAAACCAGGAGTCCAGCGCAGAGGCAAACCGGCGCTGTACCAGCCAAGTTTGTGCCGGTGAAGCCGCTGCTGCGGGAGCGCGTGGGCGGTGCTCACCCGGCGCGGCCGACCGGGGAGTTGCGCATTGGGCAGGGGCGGTTCTTTTCGTTTGCGTTGCCACCCGACTGGCGCGTGGGCGAAGACGGACAGTTCGCGCTGACCCTGCAGGCACCTGACAACAAAGCGTTGACGGTCATGGTAGGCAATGCCGGCATGCCGCTGAACCACTCTCCAGCGCAATTCGCCTACGACAAGTTGTCCGCCATGCAGCCTCAGAACCTACGCTTAGGCGCTTCGCGCCAGACCAGGCCAGCGTCAGGGTTCCGCCAGGCGGTTGAGTTCGACGTAAGCTATTCGGCGCGAGGTGTTGCATACCGGGGCGTTGCCAAGGTATCTGTAGCGCCAGCCTATGACTCAGCCACCATGGCGATGACGGCGGCCCTGTCGGCGGCGGACCAGTGGGGTGGGTATGCGTCCTGGCTGCCCCAGGTGGCAGACCAAGTTTCGGCGATGAACGGCGCAGCCTTCGGCATGCGTGGAATCATGCAGCAGAACTTGCAGAATTCCGAGGCGTATGGAGAGGCTGCGCGGCAGTATCGAAACTGGTCGCAGAAAAATTGGCAGCAAGTCACCGACGCGCGTAACAAGAGCCAGGACCAGAAGAACTTCGCCGTGCGGGAGAACCTGGGCGGCGTCCAGACTTTTGCCAATCCGTTCGGAACCGGCCAGCCTGTGGAGTTGCCGGTGACGAACAAGTATTACTGGACAGATGGGCAAGGGGGCTATCTTGGGACGGATGATCCGAGTGCCAATCCAAACGTTGGCTCGACCGGTGATTGGCGCAAAATGGAACGCGCGGGGAATTAGGGTCAAAGCGGATCGTTAACCGTCAACACAAGTCCTGTGGCCATGCATCCAACCCAATTTTGTTAACAGCGACTCAACCACTGGAACCTGCCATCCATGACACCGAATGCCGAACGGATTTTCCTGGCCGGGTGGGATCGATCGATTCCGGAGTAAGCAGTCATTGGCGAATGACAGTTACCAAATGGGGCGACTGTCTTTTCAGGCCGAACGGCTGTCCGTGGGCTACTAACCCCGAGTGTCCGGCACGAATCAACCTTGCTGGATCAACTGGGCAATTGCTGCTCGTCCGCATCGGCCGCCGCCCGCCCCAAGGCGTGCGATGCCAGCGGCAACGCCGCGAAAAGAATCGCTACCAGCAGGACCAGCCGCCAGGTCCAGGCCCAGTCCCACGCCAGCAAGCCGGCGCCCAGCGCGAACAGGGTCAGGCTCAGGGTGGCGGCCTTGGTGGCGGCATGCTGACGGGACAAGGCATCCGGCAGGCGGTACACGCCCAGTGCGGCGATCAGCAGGATGATCAGCGCCAGGCCGCAGACCAGCCAGCCAAGTATCTCGCTCATTCCGCCTCCCCCCTCGCGCGTGTCTGGATCAGTCGCGCCCAGGCCAGCGGGCTGGGACTAAGGGTTGTATTTTTTATAAAGATTATTCAGTTACCCGTTTGCCTTAGCAGTCTCAATAGGTCGCATGTACTCGTCATACTCAGCCATGAACTTAGGGCACGCCTTGATGATGTCCAAACGCTCTCTGAAAAGCAGGTACAGAGCCAACGCCCTAATGTTCTTTGGAGGAGGCAGACACGCATACAGCATGGTTATCGTTGAAGCCTCCTTCAGGTGTGCTTCATCGCGCTTAGCCTTCCCAAATCCGGCACTTCGGGTTAAATAAACTTCGGTCAGATGCTCATGCGGATTCACATTAGGCAGAGCCTTAACTCGCATCTGGTACATCATTTCGA
>CAMDGQ010000123.1 GCA_945897955.1 Tepidiphilus sp. J10
CTGCTTGCCGGCATGGACGACCATATCGCCAAGCCGGTCGATCCGGATGTGCTCTACGCCGCATTGATCAAGTGGTTGCCGGTGC
Organism: Tepidiphilus sp. J10; assembly: GCA_945897955.1. Classification (GTDB taxonomy): domain Bacteria; phylum Pseudomonadota; class Gammaproteobacteria; order Burkholderiales; family Thiobacillaceae; genus PFJX01. The sequence continues at coordinate 86 of CAMDGQ010000123.1, forward strand.
GGGCGGACGACACGCATCCGGATGCACCGACTGCGGCCACAACCGTGTCCGGCGCAGATGCCCAGATCGCCGCGCTGGCCGGCATTCCCGACCTGGATGCCGCCGCCGGTCTGAAGAGTCTGCGCGGCAACCATGCCAGCTATTTGCGTCTCTTGCGTATCTATGTGGACATTCATCAGAACGATATGACCGTATTGCTTGACCGTCTGGCGGCGGGTGATCGGGAAGATGCGCGGCGTATTGCCCACTCGTTGAAGGGCGCATCCGGCGCCGTGGGTGCGATGGAAATCAGTAGCCTGGCCGCCGAACTTGAATCCATGTTGAGTGTTGTCACCGGTATTGAAGAAATCGAAAAATTTGCGGCGCACCTTGAAACAAGCCAGCTCGCTCTGGTCCGGCAAGTAACTGCCATCCTGGCAGAGGAGGCTGCCCTGCCGCTCGCAACCAGCGCCCGTGGCGACGCGGCTGCACCGCTGCTGGACGAGTTGGAGCAGTTGCTGCGCGATGACGACATGCGAATGGGCGAAGCCCTGCGCATCGCGCAGCCCCGGCTGGCGGCCTGGTTGCCTGCTGCCATGCTGACCAGCCTGGTCCGACAAGTGGCTACCTACCAATACGAAGATGCACTGGAAACGCTGCGTGCCGCGCGGCGCTTGCTGGATGCAGGAAATACGGGGAAGAGCGATGAGTAATGTCTATCTCGCGTCAGGAAGGCTTCGGATGCATACACTCCGGCTTTGCCTGCTTGCGCTGTGCATGCTGACTGCCTCGGCGTGGGCGCAGCAACCCATCGTGCAGGATGTGCGTCTGGGTGTGTTGTCGTTCCGATCGCTGGAACACACCAGGACGCAATGGACCCCGCTGGCTGACTATCTGAACAAGCGCGTTCCCGGTTATCGCTTTCAGATCGTGCCGCTGTTCTATCCCGATCTCGACAAGGCCGTTGCGCAGAACAAGCTCGATCTGGTACTGACCAATCCGGAGCATTACGTTCTGCTGCGCTCCCGCCACGGACTTGCTGCCCAGGTAACGCTGATGCCGCTGGCGAATGGCTTCCCGGTCAATCAGTTTGGCGGCGTCATCCTGGTGCGCGCCGATCGCAGCGACCTGAACGCTTTCGAGGATCTCAAGGGCAAGCGTCTGGCCTCGCCCAGCCAGCAATCGCTGGGCGGTTATCTGATGCAGCGCTGGGCGTTGATGCAATCCGGCGTGGATATCACGCGCGACATGGGTTCGATCCATTTCACCGGCATGCCGCATGACAAGGTGGTGTTTGAAGTGCTCGCGGGAAAGGCCGATGCCGGGTTTGTGCGGACCGGCGTCCTCGAAGGGCTGATCAGGGAAGGCAAGATCAAGCGCGATCAGATCAGGATACTGCGCCAGCCGGAAACGCCCGGGTTCCCGCATTTGCTGTCCACCGACCTCTATCCGGAATGGCCGCTGTCGGCTGCACGCAGCGTGCCAGGCTGGTTCAGCAAGGAGGTCATGCACGCGCTGTTCGAAATCGATCCGAACAGCGTGGAAGCGAAGACAGGCCAGTTCTACGGCTTTGCGCCGGCGGGGGATTACAGCCAGATCGAAAACATCATGCTGAAAATGCGCATGCATCCGGATCACCAGCTCAGTCTGGCGCTGGTGATCGAACGTTATGCACACTGGTTGACTGCGGGTCTGGCCGTGCTTCTGGTGGCGGCCATCGCCCTCACCGTCATGCGCCGCGTCAATCGGCGGCTGCGGGCTGCGCTGGCGGAAGCGGAGCGTCTGGCGCTGCGCGATGTTTTGCTGGAAAGCCTGGGCGAGGGCGTGATCGGCGTCGACCTGCTCGGCCATGTCACCTTCATCAATGCCGCCGCCCTTGCAAGTCTTGGGCTGACGCGCGAGGAAGCGCTGGGCAGCGACCTGCATGCCCGCACACATCATCATCATGCCGATGGACGCCCGCGATTCCGCACAGAATGCCCGGTGTTTGAGGCCCTGCACAGCGGACGTTCGTATTCCGGCGAGGAATGGTATTTCCACAAGAACGGCGAAGGTTTTCCGGTTCGACTCGATATCCGCCCGATTGTCGATGCGACAAGCCGGATACAGGGCGCGGTAACGGTTTTTCAGGACATTACCGAAGAGAAGCGCACGCAGGCCGAATTGCTCAGCCACCGCCTTCATCTGGAAGATCTGGTCGCCAGACGGACCGCAGAACTGGCCAATGCGATGACCATTGCCGAGACGGCAAACCAGGCCAAGAGCGCCTTTCTTGCCAACATGAGCCATGAAATTCGCACGCCGATGAATGCCATCGTCGGACTGACGCATCTGTTGCGGCGAGAAGTGACCCAGCCGGAACAACAGGTGCGGCTGGCAAAGGTGGCGGACGCAGCCAGGCACCTGCTCGGGATCATCAACGACATTCTCGACTTTTCCAAAATCGAAGCCGGCAAACTGACCCTGGAAAGCACCAACTTCAACCTCGAGCGCTTGTTGAGCGGCATCGTCAATCTGGTCGAGGACAAGCTGCGTGAAAAGGGGATTGCACTGCGGCGCGAGATTGATCCGGCGCTTGCCGGGGTGTTGCGTGGCGATCCGACGCGACTGTCCCAGATATTGCTGAATTACCTTTCCAACGCGGTCAAGTTCACCCAGCACGGCGAGATCGTGTTGCGTGCGCACATGCTGGCCGAGGAGGAGGGCGTGATGTTGCTGCGTTTCGAGGTGGAGGACAGCGGCATCGGCATTCCCGCCGACCAGTTGCCGCGCCTGTTCCGTTCCTTTGAGCAGGCGGATAGTTCCACCACCCGAAAATATGGCGGTACCGGCCTTGGCCTGGCGATCAGCCGCCGTCTGGCCGAACTGATGGGCGGCGAGGTTGGCGCAGAAAGTCTGCCCGGACGCGGCAGTCTGTTCTGGTTTACCGCGCGGGTCCGCCGCGGCGATGACGCACCAGGCCAGACCGACCAGCAAGCGCTTGCGCTGGAGCCGACTGAAAATCGCTATGCAGCGTTGCGCGGGCGGCGAGTCCTGCTGGTTGAGGACAATGTGATCAATCAGGAGGTTGCGCTGGAATTGTTGAAGGAAGTCGGTATCCGTACCGAGCTCGCGGGGGATGGCCAGGAAGCCTTGAACATGGCTCGCGCCAGCAGTTACGAACTGATTTTGATGGATGTGCATATGCCGGTGATGGATGGTCACACCGCCGCCGCCGCCATACGAAGTCTGCCCGGCTACACCACAACGCCGATTCTGGCGATGACCGCAAGCGTTCTGACGGAAGAGCGCAACCAGTGCATTCATTCCGGCATGAACGATCTGGTGCCGAAGCCGGTGGATCCGGAGGAGCTGTTTACCGCGCTGGTCAAATGGCTGCCGGAGCGACGGCAACTGGAGGAAGCAGCGCCGCAGGCGGCAGCCTTGCCCATTGCCGGCGATTTGCATGCCGCGCTTTGCTGCATCGACGGACTCGATACGGAATCCGGCCTGCATAACGTGCGCGGGAAAATGGCAACCTATACCCGCCTGCTGCGCAAATTCGCGCTGACGCATGGTGAAGATATGGCCAATTGTCGCCAGCAATGCGCGCTGGGCAATTGCGAGCATGCCAAGCGAATTGCCCACTCCCTGAAAGGCGCGGCGGGTACCCTGGGCGCCGATCGCTTGAGAAACATGGCGGCAGATCTGGAATCGATGTTGCGCGATGCCAGGCCGGATACGCTCTCGATACCTGAACTGGATGCGCAACTGGCGCAACTGGAGACCGAATTCGCCAGCCTGCGTACGGCCTTGCTTGCGATTCTGCCCGACGAGGAAGCGAGCAAAGCGCCGATCGACATGGCGGGCAAGCCATGATTAAGGGCGCACTGCGGAGGTTTCCAGGATGATCAATCCATGGACGACGACCCGGGTTCCCGTCCAGATCCGGCATCGGCGCTGGTGGTTGATTCCTTTGCTGGCCTGGGCGCTTGGGGTGTCGGTGTCCTTGTACCTTCACCTGGATGACTTGCATCGGCAAGGCATTGCCGTCGCCAGCGAAGGCGCCCGCAATCTGTTCAATATGGTGGTGCTGACCCGCACCTGGAATGCCGGGCATGGCGGCGTTTACGTTCCGGTCAGCGACAAGGCGCCGGTGAATCCTTACCTTGATCATCCGCGCCGTGATCTGATTACCACCGACGGGAAGCGCCTGACCATGATCAACCCGGCGTACATGACCCGTCAGATCGGCGAACTGGCACGGGATGGCGGCGGCACGGTGTTTCATATCACCAGCCTGAAACCGATTCGCCCGATGAATGAACCTGATTCCTGGGAAAGCGTCGCACTGGCGGCATTCGAACGCGGCGTGAAGGAAGTGATCGAGCTTCAGGCCAACGGCACCGGGGCAACCAGACTGCGCTACATGGCACCGCTGAAAGTAATGCCGCCGTGCATGGTTTGCCATGCTAAGCAGGGCTACAAAGTCGGCGACATCCGTGGCGGCATCAGCGTCTCGCTGCCTTTCGACCCCATCGTCGCCGCCTCGGCACATGCGCGGCAGCAAACCTGGCTGAGGCATGCCGGCGTATTTCTGCTCATTGCTCTGCTGGGCTGGGCGGTGCTCGAACTGCTGCGGCGGCGCTGGCACGATCTGGCCGACAACCTGACCGAACTTGAGGGTGCCCGCAATGCCATGCAGATCGCCAACACGGAACTCGCACGGGCCCGCGACAGCGCCGAGCAGGCAAGCCGCTCGAAAAGCGCATTCCTGTCCGCGATGAGCCATGAATTGCGTACGCCGCTCAACGGCATTCTGGGGTTTGCCCATCTATTGCAGCGCGCCGATCTGCCCGACAAGGCGGTTGAACAAGTTCGCCGCATCAGCGAGCAGGGCGGCAACCTGCTGACGCTGGTCAATGAAGTGATGGAGTTCACGCGTCTGGAATCGCTCG
>CAMDGQ010000124.1 GCA_945897955.1 Tepidiphilus sp. J10
ACCTGCCAGTATTTCCTGGCCACCGGCCGCGATGCCGCCAAGGTCGATGCAATGCGCGCCTACTACATGGCACAGGGCCTGTTCGGCATTCCCGCCGCCGGCAGCATCGAATACAGCCAGACGCTGGAACTCGATCTGGGCAACGTCAAACCTTCCGTCGCCGGCCCGAAACGGCCGCAGGACCGGATCAATCTGTATGCGCTGAAGGAATCGTTCGAAACCCTGCTTGAACTGCCGAAGGATCAGGGCGGTTATGGCAAGAGTGAAGGTCGCAAGGCTGGCGGTCTGTCGCATGGCGACGTGGTGATTGCCGCGATCACCTCCTGTACCAACACCTCCAACCCCGGCGTCATGCTGGCCGCCGGCCTGCTGGCAAGGAAAGCCGTCTCCCTGGGCCTGAAAACCCCAGCGCATGTAAAGACCTCGATGGGCCCCGGTTCGCGCGCCGTCACCGAATATCTGAAGGCAGCCGGCTTGCTGGGCGATCTGGAAACGCTGGGCTTTGGCGTGGTCGGCTACGGCTGCACCACCTGTATCGGCAACTCCGGCCCGCTGCCGGAAGCCATCGAAAAGGAAGTCCTCGACAACGATCTGGTGGCCTGCTCGGTGTTGTCCGGCAACCGCAACTTCGAGGCGCGCGTGCATCAGAACGTGAAGGCCAATTTCCTGATGTCGCCGCCGCTGGTGGTGGCGCTGGCGCTGGCCGGTCGCGTCGATATCGACGTTGCCAGCGAGCCGCTGGGGCAGGGCACGAATGGCCCGGTGTTCCTGAAAGACATCTGGCCCAGCACCGAGGAAGTCGCCGCCGTGTTGCAGCATGCCTCCAATCCAGCCGCCTACGCGATCTACAAGGATGTCGGCGCCGACAACCCGTTGTGGGATGCGGTGCCGGCGCCGGCCGGCCAGGTTTATGCCTGGGATGATGCTTCCACCTACATCCAGGAACCGCCGTTCTTCCAGGGCGGCGAATTGCCCAATCCGGTGATTCGCGGCGCGCGCGCGCTGGCGATCTTCGGCGACTCGGTGACCACCGACCACATCAGCCCGGCCGGCAACATCAAGGCCGCCGCGCCCGCCGGCAAATATCTGGTCGAGCATGGCGTCGCGCAGAAGGACTTCAACAGCTACGGCGCGCGGCGCGGCAACCATGAAGTGATGATGCGCGGCACCTTCGCCAATGTGCGCATCAAGAACCTGATGATTCCCGGCTCCGAAGGCGGCGTGACTTTGCACCTGGGCGAGCAGATGCCCATATACGACGCAGCCATGGCCTACCAGGCGGTCGGCATCCCGTTGATCATCCTGGCCGGCGAGGAATACGGCACCGGCTCCAGCCGCGACTGGGCGGCCAAAGGCACGCAGTTGCTGGGCGTCAAGGCGGTGGTGGCGAAGTCGTTCGAACGCATCCACCGCGCCAATCTGGCCGGCATGGGCGTGTTGCCGATCCAGTTCAAGGACGGCCAGGGCGCGGCCGACTTCAAGCTCGACGGCAGCGAAAGCTTCGACATCGTCGGCCTGGAAAACGGCATCGTGCCGCAGCAGGACGTGACCCTGGTCATCAAGCGTACCGACGGCTCCAGCCAGAACGTATCGGTCAAGCTGCGTCTGGATACGCCGATCGAGATCGAGTACTTCCAGGCCGGCGGCATCCTGCCGTTTGTGCTGGCGCAGTTGCTGGGCTGATCGACGCCGCTGCACGCCGAAACGCCTGCCGGGTTGTCAGCAACCCGGCAGGCGTTTTTTTATCGCGTTGCCAGAATGATGGACCAAAGCGGAATCCACCGAATGGATGCGTGTCGGTTTTTGATTCCGCAGGGTGGATAAGCACAGCGCAGCCACCTTTTGTGGCCGTGATGGTGGATGCGCTGCGCTTATCCACCCTACCGGGTTTCATCGGCACTGTTGACCGCTGATCGGGTTGTAGGATGGGTCAAGCGCAGCGGACCCATCGATGCACCAAGTGTGATGGGTCCGCTACGCTTGACCCATCCTACGAGTCTCACTGATGTGGGGCGCCGCCACGGACCAAAGCGGAATCCACCGAATGGATGCGTGTCGGTTTTTGATTCCGCAGGGTGGATAAGCACAGCGCATCCACCTTTTGTGGCCGTGATGGTGGATGCGCTGCGCTTATCCACCCTACCGGGTTTCATCGGTACTGTTGACCGCTGAGCGGGTCGTAGGATGGGTCAAGCGTAGCGGACCCATCGATGCACCAAGTGTGATGGGTCCGCTACGCTTGACCCATCCTACGAGTCTTGAACGGTTCAGCAGACCGGGGTCGGGGATTCTTCCTGCACTTTCCCGGGGTGTGATTTCCCCAGCCACATCAGCAAGCTGGCATAGAGGTGCTCCGGCAACACCGGCTTGGCGAGATGTCCGTTCATGCCGGCATCCAGGCAAGTCTGGCGGTCCTCCATAAAGGCGTTGGCGGTCATCGCCACGATGGGCGTCATGGCATGGCCGGGCAGTTGCCGAATTCCTAGCGTGGCGGCAACGCCGTCCATGTTCGGCATCTCCATGTCCATCAGGATCATGTCGTAATGGCTGCTGCGCGCCATCGCCACGGCCTGGCTGCCGTCCTCTGCGTAATCAACCGCCAGGCCGGTGTCGAGCAGCATTTCCCGGACCACCAGACGGCCGATTTCATCGTCATCGGCAAGTAGAACGCGCGCGCCGCGATGCAGTTGCAGCAAGCGTTGTTCGAGGACATCGGCATCCAGGGTTTCCTCATCCTGGTTGACCTTGGCATCGGCCACGCTGCCCAGCCAGGCGGTCAGCCAGAACACGCTGCCGCCCTCGGGGCGGCTTTCGACGCCGATATCGCCGCCCATCAGGTGCGCCAGGTGCCGATTGATCGCCAGGCCGAGTCCGGTGCCGCCAAAGCGGCGCGTGGTGCTGCTGTCGGCCTGCTCGAAGGCGTTGAACAGGCGCGACTTCTGTTCCTCGCTGATGCCGATGCCGGTGTCTTCAACGGCGAACCGCAGCAGCAGATCTTCCGGTTTCGTCTGCAGCAGGGAAACGCGCAGGGTGATTCCGCCGTGTTCGGTGAACTTGATGGCATTGCCGAGGAAATTGAGCAGAGCCTGGCTGATCCGGGTGACATCGCCCAGCACTGCCGTGGGCAGGTTATCGGTTTCCAGTCTGAATTGCAGACCCTTGGCGCTGATGCGTTCGTCGATCAGCTCGGACACCTTGTCCAGCGTTTCCAGCAGGTTGAATTCCCTGCGTTCCAGCGTCAGCTTGCCGGCCTCGATCTTGGAAAGATCAAGGATGTCGTTGATCAGCGCCATCAGGTGGTCGGCTGCGTGGCCGATCTTGCCGAGTTTGTCGATCTGGTCGAAATCCAGGTTGCCGCGTCGCCGCAGGATTTGGGTCAGGCCGACAATCGCATTCATCGGCGTGCGGATTTCATGGCTCATGTTGGCCAGGAAGCTGCTCTTCGCCCGGCTCGTCGCCTCGGCGACCTGCTTGGCGGCCGCCAGCCGTTCCTGCAGTTCGACGCGATCGGTGATATCGCGGTTCGAAGCGCGCCGTCCCAGATACTCGCCCGATTCGTCGAACACCGGCTGGCAGGCATGCTCCAGCCAGCGCACCCGGCCATCGGCGAGCACGATGCGGAAGGGCAGTTCCACTCTGCCCATGGCTGCATCGTGGTGGCCCAGATGATCGGCCAGGCGCAGGCGGTCATCGGGATGGGTGATTTCCAGCATCAACTCGGGGTCGGCAAGGAAGGCTTCGGCGGAGCAGCCGGTAATGCGCTCGCTGGCCGGCGAGCAATAGGCCAGGTTGCCAAGCGGATCGATCCAGGTTTCCCAGTTGTAGGTGAAGTCGGCGATCGTCTTGTACTTGAGGCTGGCCAGGCGCAAAGCCTCGGTGCGTTCGGCTACCAGCTTTTCAAGCTGATCGCGATGCACGACGAGTTCACTATTCCGGTCCGTGAGCTGGGTGTACAGATCGACCAGCGAATGGATCAGCGCGGCCTGGGCCGGACTGGTGTCGGCGCCGCCGTTGGCATCGTAAGCCTCGCCCGGCAGCATGCCGGCTTCGATGCGATGCAGTTGCCGCGCCATGGCCTGGTCTTCGCCCAGGATATGAAACACCAGCCAGCTCGCCGTGAAGCTCAGCACCGCTTTGCCGGAGTTGTTCCGGCCCGAGCGCATGGCCATGATCTGGTTGACGAAATGCTTGTGCGACTCGATATGGTGCGACACATGCCGCTCGTCAACGGCGCGGTCGCGCATCAACTGTTCTTCGGTGGTGAAATGCACCGCCGCGTAATCGAGCAATTGATCGAACAGCCTGTCCACGTCAGCGGGCGTGTCCGTATTGGCAGCCGCCAGACCGGGCGCGACCTGGTTGAGCAGATCGCAGAGATGCCGGTGCTGGCTATCGACCAGCGCGTTGCCGGTTTCAAAGTAGGAATTCCAGACCAGGATGCTCATTGCGTGGTCCCTGACTTGAGCTTTATCAATGGATTCAGGCTA
>CAMDGQ010000125.1 GCA_945897955.1 Tepidiphilus sp. J10
ATCGTCACCCAGATTCGCGAAGCCACCGACGCCATCAATACCGCCTCGCGCGAGATCGCGTCCGGCAACTCCGATCTATCCCAACGTACCGAGAGCCAGGCCGCCAGCCTGGAGGAAACCGCCAGTTCGATGGACCAGTTCACCAGCACGGTGAAGCAGAACGCCGACAACGCCCGTCAGGCCAATCAACTCGCCAAGGGCGCCTCCGAGATTGCCGTCAGGGGCGGCGAGGTGGTCGGCCAGGTCGTCCACACCATGGGCGCCATCGCCGACTCTTCGCGCAAGATCGCCGACATCATCAGCGTCATCGACGGTATCGCCTTCCAGACCAACATCCTCGCGCTCAACGCCGCCGTCGAGGCGGCGCGCGCCGGTGAGCAAGGCCGCGGCTTCGCCGTGGTGGCGGGCGAAGTCCGCAACCTGGCGCAACGCAGTGCAGCAGCAGCGAAGGAAATCAAGGGCTTGATCGGCGACTCGACCGACAAGGTGACCAATGGTTACAAACTGGTGGAACAGGCCGGCGGCACCATGCAGGAGGTGGTCAATGCGGTGAAGCGGGTCACCGATATCATGGGCGAGATCAGCGCGGCCAGCACCGAGCAGAGTCAGGGCATCGAGCAGGTCAACAGGGCAATCACCCAGATGGATGAAACCACCCAGCAGAACGCCGCGCTGGTCGAGGAAGCCGCAGCCGCCGCCGAGTCCCTGCAGGATCAGGCCGCCAGCCTCAGCCAGGCGGTGGCCGTGTTCAAAACGGCGCACGGCGGTCGGCTGGCGATGCCGGCTGCCGCCCCCGCCGCACGGGCTGCGCCAACCCCGGCGCCGGTGCGGGCGGCGCAACGGCTTAGCCGGAATTCAAATACCCGAAACACCCCCAACGGGGAGGACGAATGGCAGGAGTTTTGATCGAGGCCCTGTACAGGACGGGTCCGCCGCCAAGGGCGGTTCCGCTGTACACGCAACCCGCTGCGCTGATCGTATCTTCGAAGCATCGCAGGATGGGTAGCAAAGATGAATGAACGCGTTTTGAAACGTCTCATCAATCCGTGAAAAGGAGTCATGCATGCGCCAGAACCTTCCGGTGACGGGTCAGGAATACATACTGAACGATGGCATTCAGATCGTTTCTCGCACGGACATGAAAGGAATCATCACTTTCGTCAATCCTGAATTCATTGAAGCCAGCGGCTTCAGCGAAAGCGAGTTGATTGGATCGCCTCACAACATCCTGCGCCATCCCGACATGCCTGCGGCTGCGTTCGCCGATCTATGGGACAAGATGAAAGCCGGCAAACCCTGGTCAGGCATGGTCAAGAACCGGCGCAAGAACGGCGATCACTATTGGGTCGAGGCAAACGTCACACCGGAAAAACAGAACGGCCAGATTGCCAGCTATCTTTCCGTGCGGCGCAAGCCCACTCGACAACAAGTCGAGGCGGCCGAGGCGCTGTATCGGGATATCAATGCCGGCAAGGCGTCGCTGACCGAAAGCGGCCTGTCAACGCGCATCAGGAGAATGTCGCTGGCAAGCAAAATCAGCACGGCCAGCATCCTGATCATCATGCTGTGTCTTGGCGCGGTAACCCTGTTTGTCCAGGGCCAATTCCGATCGTCACTGGACAAGATCATGCTGAGCAACCTGGAAATCCAGAACCAGCTGGTCATCAGCATGGTGGAATCCTATAACCGCAGCCTGGAGAAATCCGCCACCCAGCTTTCCGAATTGTTCAATGCCCAGTTCAGCGGTCCATTTACCCTGGATGAAACGCAAATGGTCGAAGTGGCCGGGAAACCGACCCCGCTGCTGAAGCATGCGGGCATCGCCATCAATGGCAACTTCGGTACGGTCGATCGCTTTACCGCCGAGTCCGGCGGGGCAGTGGCAACCATATTCGCCCGCAAGGGTGAAGATTTCCTGCGAGTCACCACCTCACTCAAGAAGGAGGATGGCAGCCGTGCGGTTGGGACGCCGCTTGACCAGAAACATCCAGCGTATGCCAGGCTGATGGCCGGACAAACCTATGTCGGCAAAGCAAGCCTCTTTGGCCGTGAATACATGACGCGCTACACCCCGGTTAGCGACTCCGGCGGCAGGGTCATTGCAGCGTTGTTCATCGGACTTGATTTCAGCGATCAGTTCATCGCACTGAAAACCCAGCTCAAGGGCGTCAAAATTGGACAGACCGGTTATGTCTATGTGCTGGATGCAGGCAAGAACAAAGGGACTCTGGTTGTTCATCCAGCCAAGGAAGGCGCCAACATTCTGGATGCCAAGGATGCCGATGGAAATGAATTCATCCGGGAAATGCTGGACAAAAAACAAGGCGTAATCCGCTATCCATGGATCAACAAGGAACTCGGGGATACTCACGCGCGCGACAAGATCGTTGTTTATGGCCAGTTCCCGGCCTGGAACTGGGTCATTGGCAGTGGCAGTTATATCGATGAATTCACGGCCGAGAGCAAACGCATAGGCTGGCTGCTTGTCCTGACCGGCAGCATCACCATCGTCATCCTCGGTGTATTCCTGTGGATCATGTTCCGGCGCCTGGTCGCCCGTCCGTTGCATTCGGTAGTCGAAGGCATAGACGAAATTGCGCAGGGCAATTACTACGCGCCCATCCCGCAGGGATATCAGGACGAAATCGGCCAGGTTTTCACCACCCTGAAAGCCATGCAGACCAAGCTGGGATTCTCCGTGGCGGAGGCAACCCGCATCGCACAGGACAGTCTGCGCATCAAGACTGCGCTGGACAATTCGACAGTAGGCATGACGGTTTCCGACGCGGACGCGAATCTGGTCCACATGACGCCAAACGCGCGCAGCTTGCTGCAGGGCGTCGGTGGTCCAAACCTGAACGTGGATGGTCTGCTGGGCGGCAGGCTTTCAACCATCTTCTCCGACCCGGCCATCACTGCCCGCTTTGACGAAGCCATGCATTCCGGAGCGCAAGTCGATCTCGAGGCCGGCGGCCACCACTTGCGCCTGATTGCGCGGCCCGTTCTTGACAAGAATGGCAAGCAACTTGGCCGTGTCACCCAATGGCAGGACCGCACCGCTGAAGTCGCCGTCGAGCATGAAGTGGCCGACCTGGTTGCCGCCGCCGCTGCCGGCGACTTCTCGCATCGTCTCAACCCGGCCGGCAAGCAGGGCTTCTTCCTGCAACTGGCCGACGGCATCAACAAGCTGGTGGAAACATCCGAGCGCGGCATGAACGATGTCGCCCGCGTCCTGCGCGCTCTCTCGCAGGGCGACCTGACCCAGCACATCGACGGCGATTACGACGGTCTGTTCGGCCAGCTCCAGAACGACACCAACGCCACCAGCGCCCGCCTTGCCGAGATCGTCACCCAGATTCGCGAAGCCACCGACGCCATCAACACCGCCTCGCGCGAGATCGCGTCCGGCAACTCCGATCTATCCCAACGTACCGAGAGCCAGGCCGCCAGCCTGGAGGAAACCGCCAGTTCGATGGATCAGTTCACCAGCACGGTGAAGCAGAACGCCGACAACGCCCGTCAGGCCAATCAACTCGCCAAGGGCGCGTCCGAGATCGCCGTCAAGGGCGGCGAGGTGGTCGGCCAGGTCGTCCACACCATGGGCGCCATCGCCGACTCCTCCCGCAAGATTGCCGACATCATCAGCGTCATCGACGGCATCGCCTTCCAGACCAACATCCTGGCCCTGAACGCCGCCGTCGAAGCCGCCCGAGCCGGCGAACAAGGCCGAGGCTTCGCCGTCGTCGCCGGCGAAGTCAGAAACCTCGCCCAAAGAAGTGCTGCTGCCGCCAAAGAAATCAAAGGCCTGATCAGCGACTCCACCGACAAGGTCACGGATGGCTACAAACTGGTCGAACAAGCCGGTGGCACGATGGATGAAGTGGTCAACGCCGTAAAACGGGTGACCGACATCATGGGCGAAATCAGTGCCGCCAGCACCGAGCAGAGCCAGGGCATCGAGCAGGTGAATCGGGCGATTACCCAGATGGACGAGACCACGCAGCAGAACGCGGCGCTGGTGGAAGAAGCGGCAGCAGCGGCGGAAAGTTTGCAAGACCAGGCCGCCAGCCTGAGTCAGGCGGTCGCGGTGTTCAAGACC
>CAMDGQ010000126.1 GCA_945897955.1 Tepidiphilus sp. J10
TTCGGCAATGGCTTCCAGGTGCTCTTTGGCTTGTTTCAGCGGCAGGCTGATCTTGCGTACGATCCAGACCCCGAGAATCACCGCGAGCAGGACGGCGAGCAAGGCAAAAATAAATACTTTGCGCTCGGCAGCCGCCACTTGCGTGACCAAACCTTCTCTTTCTTGAACCGAGCGTTGTTCGAGTCTGGCGACGCCATCCAGTATCAGATCCTTGTATGCACGCCAGACTTTGTTGTCTTCAGACTTGTAAACCGTCAGCGCAGTAGCGGTATCACCCGTATTGACATGGTTGAGCAGGCGTTCCTGAATCTCATTGTGCTTCGCACGTTGCAGCGCAATTTCTTCCAGTGATTTTTTGTTCGTTTCATCTTTGGCGAATCGATGCGCGATATCGAAGTGTTGGGCAAAACTGCTTTGCGCTTTAGTGACATTGTTGCGTGCCTGCTTGTCGGTCGGTTCCAGGATGACGAAGCGCATCGCAGCAGCCATCTGCAAACCTTCGATATACATGCCGTTGTAGGCATCTTGCTGAACCTGAATGTCTTCGGTGTAACTTTTGAGAAGGTTGACGGCATTTTGCATGCCCAAAAAAGCCTGCAGCGTGGCTACGATGAACAGCGTCAGAATAATCAGCAGGCCACCTGGCAGTGCCAGGCGTATCGGGAGATTGCCGATCTTGTTGGCCATGCGGCTGAACATGCCCTGGCTTTGTTTGCCTTGCCGCATATTGGCGTACAAGGCCTCCGCAGCCTGGATCTCATCTCGGCTGGCGCGGCGTCGTACCGAGATATAACCGACCACCTTGCCCCCCTCCCGCTGCGGTGAGACATTGGCTTCGACCCAATAATGGTCGCCATTCTTGCGCCGGTTCTTGACCATGCCCGACCAGGGTTTTCCTGCCGCCACGGTATCCCAGAGGTCTTTGAAGGCGGCTTCCGGCATGTCTGGATGACGCAGAATATTGTGCGGCGCGCCCATCAACTCATCTTCAGAGTAACCGCTGGCTTCTACAAAGTCAGGGTTTACATGAGTAATGATGCCTCTCAGGTCGGTGCTGGACACGATCTGCATGCCTTCTGGAAGCAGATATTCCTGACCGGAAACGGGCAAGTTGGTGCGCATCAAAATCTCCTACGATCGAATTGCTGAAATGTTGGGCAAGCGCGGCGTGTGCTGCTTGCTCAAGCGCGTCGTCGGAACGCCTGTCGACAGCAGGTTTCCACCACCGCCGCTGGTCCTGAACACCGCGACCGCCTGACTCAGGCTGGCGGCCTGATCCTGCAGCGATTCCGCCCCCGCTGCCGCTTCTTCCACCAGCGCGGCGTTCTGCTGCGTCGTTTCATCCATCTGGGTGATGGCGCGGTTGACTTGTTCGATGCCCTGGCTCTGTTCTGTGCTGGCGGCGCTGATTTCGCCCATGATGTCGGTAACCCGCTTCACCGCGTTGACCACCTCCTGCATGGTGCCGCCCGCCTGTTCTACCAGTCTGTAGCCGTTGGTCACCTTGTCTGTCGAGTCGCCGATCAGACCCTTGATCTCCTTCGCCGCCGCCGCACTGCGTTGCGCCAGGTTGCGGACTTCGCCCGCCACAACCGCAAAACCGCGACCTTGTTCGCCGGCTCTCGCCGCTTCGACAGCGGCGTTCAAAGCCAGGATGTTGGTCTGGAAGGCGATGCCGTCGATGACGCTGATGATGTCAGCGATCTTTTTGCTGCTGTCGGCGATAGCGCCCATGGTGTGGACGACCTGTCCGACCACCTCGCCACCCTTGATGGCGATGTCGGACGCACCTTTGGCCAGTTGGTTGGCTTGCCGGGCGTTGTCGGCGTTCTGCTTCACCGTGCTGGTGAACTGGTCCATCGAACTGGCGGTTTCTTCCAGGCTGGCGGCCTGGCTTTCGGTGCGTTGTGACAGATCCGAGTTACCGGAGGCGATTTCGCGGGAAGCGGTGTTGATGGCGTCGGTAGCTTCGCGGATCTGACTGACGATTTCGGCGAGGCGTTCGGACGTGGCGTTGGTGTCATTCTGCAATTGGCCAAACAGGCCTTCATAGTCGCCGCCGGGGTGGCCTTCTATGCGTTGTGTCAGGTCGCCCTGCGAGAGGGCACGGAGGACGCGGGCGACATCGTTCATGCCGCGCTCGGAGGTCTCCACCAGCTTGTTGATGCCGTCGGCCAGTTGCAGGAAGAAGCCCTGCTTGCCGGCCGGGTTGAGGCGATGCGAGAAGTCGCCGGCAGCGGCGGCGGCAACCAGGTCGGCCACTTCATGCTCGACGGCGACCTCTTCGGTGCGGTCATTCCACTCGACAACGGAGCCCAGTCGCTCGCCCTTGTCGTTGATCACCGGGTTGGCTACCACGGTCATGCTGTGACCGCCGATATTCAGTGCGCCACGGTGGGTGCTGTTGAGTTTTCCGAGTATGTCTGCCTGATGCGCGGGGTTTTTGTGGAAGCTGTCGATGCTGACGCCAAGAAGATTGCTTGCATTGAAGTTCGGCAGTTGCTTGCGGATGTCGCTTTCCGCGTTCTTGAACATGGTCAGCACCGCTTTGTTGGCATACACGATCTGACGCCCGGTGTCGGCCATCATTACACCCGAGGACACATTGTCCAGCGCGATCCTGACTCGCAGGTTTTCGCTTGCCTGTTCGGATACTCGCTTCAGATCAAGTTGCAACTTGTTGCGCAGTCGCTTGAAGCTTTCGGCAACCAGGCCAATTTCATCTTGCCCGTTCGCCGTGACATCGACATCGGTGTTGCCTGCCGTGATCGCGTCTATGCCGCTCGCAAGCGACTGCAGCGGAGTCACGATCGAGCGCAGCAACAGCCAGCCAAACAGCATTGCCAATCCGGTGCCGACCAGACCGATGGCCCAGGTTGCCTGGAGGTGTTCGTCGTAATCTGCCGTCGCCACGTTGTATTCGGCCCGAGCAAACGATAACTGGATGGTAAGCAGGGTGCTCAGGTGGTTGCTGATCGGGTCCACGGCGGCATAGAGCGGCCCGATATTTCCTTGCAGCAGGCCGGAGACACTGCCCGTCTTGCCCGCCAGGGCTTGTTGAACTTTTTCGGTTTCCGCATCTGCCGCCGCGAACATCGGTTTCGCCTGTTCCACCAATGCCTTGTCATCGGCGCTACTTACGCCCGCGCTAAACAACTCCCAGGAATCCTTGATGGTTTGTCGTGCATCCCGCAAGGATGTGAGGGCTTCTTCGGCGCTGAATACGCCGGCATTGGCCTTGTTGGTTGCGTCGATGATGGATACGGCATAGGCATCGGCAACATTTTTCAAGTGACTGAAGGGCAGTACACGCCCGTTGACCACGGTTTCCAGGTTCAGGTTTGTATGTTTCATGCCGAGAATGCCGGTGCTGCCGACTACGGCAATAACGACCATGACCAAGACGAAAATTGCGATCAGGCGGGTTTTGATGGTGAGATTGGCAAACCAGGTATTCATCTTTTCGCTCCTTGGCGATTGGGGACGATGGTCATGCCGCAGCGGCTTCTACGAGGGACATTTCCTGACTGGTCATCAGACGTTCGATATCGACGACGATGAACATGCGTGGTCTGGAGTGAAAGATGAACGATCCAAACAACAGGATTGGTGCCCTGTTCAGGAGCCTGCCTGGAAGCCTGATCCGAGCGAAGAAGTTCATGATCAAAACTCCTGCCACTCATCGTCTCCGTTGGGGGGGTTATGGGTGTTTGAATTCCGGCCTAATCGCTGCGCTGCCCGCACCGGCGCCGGTACCGGGCCGGGCCGTGCGCCGGCGCGCACGCTTGCGACCTGCGCCGGAATAGCCGCCAGGCCGCCGCCGGTTCTGAACACGGCCACCGCCTGGCTGAGGCTGGCGGCCTGATCCTGCAGGGACTCGGCGGCGGCTGCGGCTTCCTCCACCAGCGCGGCGTTCTGCTGAGTGGTTTCATCCATCTGGGTGATCGCCTTGTTGACCTGCTCGATGCCCTGGCTCTGCTCGGTGCTGGCCGCGCTGATCTCGCCCATGATGTCGGTGACCCGCTTCACCGCGTTGACCACCTCCTGCATGGTGCCGCCGGCCTGTTCCAC
>CAMDGQ010000127.1 GCA_945897955.1 Tepidiphilus sp. J10
AACCAGGCGGAAACCCCAATCTGGCGAACGCTAAAGGAGAAGATTCTGACGGATGAAAAAGCGCTCAAAGCACAAGCCGAGCAGGAGCGCGCCAACCTCATGGCAACCGTCTCCAGTGCCAAACGCTGGACCATTGCTCTTGCCAGCGCGGCAATCTTGTTCAGCCTGTTACTCGCGCGCGCGCTGATTCGAAAAATAACGCTACCGCTCAAAGAGGCCGGCCACCATTTGAACCTGCTCGCCGAGGGCGACTATGCCAGCCACATCAACATCACCAGCAACGACGAAATTGGCCAGATGCTGATCGCGCTGAAATCGGTGCAGGCGCGGCTGGACTATGACATTCAGGAAGTGCGCCGTGCCGCCGACGAAAATTTGCGTATCCGTATCGCCCTGGACAATGTCTCGGCCAACGTCATGGTGGCGGACAACTCACGCAAAATCATCTACCTCAACCGCGCGGTTCAGGGCATGTTCCTCAATGCCCAGGCGGACCTGCGCAAACAGTTGCCCAATTTCGATGCCAACAAGCTGTTGGGGGCCAACATCGACATCTTCCACAAGAATCCTCAACACCAGGCGCAACTCCTCGCAAGCTTCACCAGCACGTTCCACAGCACCTTGCAATTGAGCGGACGCACCATGACCGTGGTGGCCAACCCGGTTCTCAACAGCAATGGCGAACGCCTTGGCTCGGTGGTGGAATGGGGTGATCGCACGACCGAGGTCGCCATCGAGCATGAAGTGGCCGACCTGGTTGCCGCTGCCGCTGCCGGCGACTTCTCGCATCGCCTCAACCCGGCCAGCAAACAGGGCTTCTTCCTGCAACTGGCAGACGGCATCAACAAGCTGGTGGAAACCTCCGAGCGCGGCATGAACGATGTCGCCCGCGTTCTGCGCGCTCTCTCGCAAGGCGATCTGACCCAGCATATCGACGGCGATTACGACGGTCTGTTCGGCCAGCTCCAGAACGACACCAACGCCACCAGCGCCCGCCTTGCCGAGATCGTCGCCCAGATTCGCGAAGCCACCGACGCCATCAATACCGCCTCGCGCGAGATCGCGTCCGGCAACTCCGATCTATCCCAACGTACCGAGAGCCAGGCCGCCAGCCTGGAGGAAACCGCCAGTTCAATGGACCAGTTCACCAGCACGGTGAAGCAGAACGCCGACAACGCCCGTCAGGCCAATCAACTCGCCAAGGGCGCGTCCGAGATTGCCGTCAAGGGCGGCGAGGTGGTCGGCCAGGTCGTCCACACCATGGGCGCCATCGCCGACTCCTCCCGCAAGATCGCCGACATCATCAGCGTCATCGACGGCATCGCCTTCCAGACCAACATCCTCGCACTCAACGCCGCCGTCGAGGCGGCGCGTGCCGGTGAACAGGGCCGCGGCTTCGCCGTGGTGGCGGGCGAAGTCCGCAACCTGGCACAACGCAGTGCAGCGGCGGCGAAGGAAATCAAGGGCTTGATCGGCGACTCCACCGACAAGGTCACCAACGGCTACAAGCTGGTTGAGCAGGCCGGCGGCACGATGGATGAAGTGGTCAACGCGGTGAAGCGGGTCACCGACATCATGGGCGAGATCAGCGCGGCCAGCACCGAGCAGAGCCAGGGCATCGAGCAGGTCAACAGGGCGATCACCCAGATGGATGAAACCACTCAGCAGAACGCCGCGCTGGTGGAGGAAGCCGCAGCCGCCGCCGAGTCTCTGCAGGATCAGGCCGCCAGTCTCAGCCAGGCGGTGGCCGTGTTCAAAACCGGCAGCGGAAATCTGATTGCTACACCGGTCCGCGACAAGTCATCCGGTCCGGCGCGTTCACGCTCCGCCCTGCCCGCCCCGCCACGGAGCGGGCCGCCGGCCGGCAACAGATTGCCTGCCAGCCGCGCCAGCCAGAATGGCGATGCGGACTTTGACGCCATCATCGACGCGCACCAGTCCTGGAAGCAAAAACTGCGGAGCGCCATTTCCGGCGGCAGTGAATTGCAACTGGATGCAAATGAAGTCTGCAAGGACAACGTGTGTGCGCTCGGCAAATGGATTTACAGCGCCGGCAAGGAATACGAGCACCTGCCGGAGTACGAACCGCTACGCCAGAGTCATGCCAGCTTCCATACCTGCGCAGCGGACATCCTCAAAAAGGCGCAATCCGGCGACAAGGATGGCGCCAGCAGCCTGTTGGTCGGCGATTTCTTCGATTTGTCCAATCGCACCATTCAACACATTGTGGCCATGAAGCGCCAACACCGGCATTGAACGGTAGCGCGCGAATGACACGACGGCAGGAGATCAACCATGCGCACTAACCTCCCGGTAACCGGTAACGAATACATGCTGCGGGACGGCATTCAGATCGTTTCAAGCACGGATCTGAAAGGCCTCATCACGCATGTCAATCCCGACTTTGTGGAAGCCAGCGGCTTCAGCGAGAGCGAATTGCTGGGTGCGCCGCACAACATCCTGCGCCATCCCGACATGCCAGCGGCCGCTTTCAAGGATCTCTGGGAGACAGTTGGTGCAGGCAAGCCCTGGTCGGGCCTGGTGAAGAACAGGCGCAAAAATGGCGACCACTACTGGGTTGAAGCCAATGTCTCGCCGCTGAAGGCAGATGGAAAAGTGGTCGGTTACATTTCGGTACGCCGCAAACCCGAGCGGGATGAGATTCAGGCTGCCGAAGCCCTGTATGCCCGCATGCGCCAGGGCAAGCAGATAAAAGGGCGCTTGAACCGACTGGCAGATCGCATCAATAACCTGCCCATAAGCCTGGCATTGCCAGGTGGTCTGGTGATGATTTTGCTGCTCTTCCTCGTCGCCACACTCCAGGCTTTCATAGGCATGCGCAACGCAGTCGATCTGGTGCACCACTACACGGATGATATTCAGGTGCGGCAGGCCGGCTATAACGGCATGTATACGGAAGGCCTGCAAATGGCGGCGGCGATGCGCTATGTGATCCTTGAACCGGGCGATACCCAGGCCCGCGACAATGTCAGAAAGGCGCAACTCGGTTTTGCCAAGCATTTCGAAATCACGCGCAGATTGGCAAAGGACGAGACTAGCAAGAAGGATCTGGAGAACATCGCGCGCGAACGCGCCAAACACAACGAAATTCAGGAAAAACTGATCAAACTTGTCGATGGCGGTGACATCGAGAGCGCACGCCATATCTACAAGACCGAAGACAACAAGGTCTGGCGCAGCGGTTACAAGGATCTCATCCTGGATGGCGTCAAGCGACTCGAACAGCAATCCGCTCGTGAAAGAGATTTACTGATATCGGAAGTCGCTGCAGCTGAACGAAAAGTCGTCGGATTCGCGTTCCTTGCCGTTCTGGTCGCATTGACGCTGGCGATCTGGATGGTACGCAAGATCAGCTTGCCGCTGAAGGCGGCAAAAGGGCATCTGGAAGCAATTGCCGAAGGCACATACAGCACCCGTATTCAGGTACGCCACCAGGACGAACTGGGCGAGATGATGGTCGCCCTGAAGTCCATGCAAGCCAGACTGGATTACGACTTGCAGGAAACTCGTCGCATCGCCAACGAAAACCTGCGGGTCAGGATCGCGCTGGACAATGTGTCCTCGGGTGTAATGATGGCCGACACCGGGCGTCAGATCGTGTATGCCAACAAAGCGGTGCTGACCATGTTCAAGAACGCGGAAAGCGACATCCGCAAGCAACTGCCCAACTTCAATGCAAGCAATCTTCTTGGCGCGAACATCGACATCTTCCACAAAAATCCCGCCCACCAGGCCGATTTGCTGGCCACATTCACCAGCACCCACCGTGGCGCACTGAATATCGGCGGTCACAGCATGACCGTGGTGGCCAACCCGGTGATCAACGACAAGGGACAGCGACTGGGCTCCGTTGTCGAGTGGAATGACCGCACCGAAGAGGTCGCCGTCGAGCATGAAGTGGCCG
>CAMDGQ010000128.1 GCA_945897955.1 Tepidiphilus sp. J10
CTGCTTGCCGGCATGGACGACCATATCGCCAAGCCGGTCGATCCGGATGTGCTCTACGCCGCATTGATCAAGTGGTTGCCGGTGCGGGCGGACGACACGCATCCGGATGCACCGACTGCGGCCACAACCGCATCGGGCGCGGATGCCCAGATTGCCGCGCTGGCCGGCATTCCCGGCCTGGATGCCGCCGCCGGTCTCAAGAGTCTGCGCGGCAACCACGCCAGCTATCTGCGCCTGCTGCATGTCTTTGTCGAAAGTCATCAGGCCGACATGGTCTGGCTGCGAGCATGCCTGGCATCGGGAGAACAGGAAGAAGCAAGGCGGATAGCCCATTCTCTCAAGGGTGCGTCCGGCGCTCTGGGCGCGGTCTCCGTTCAGAGTCTGGCGGCGCAACTGGAAGCCCTGCTGCTCAGCGGCGCGGCGCTCGCCGAGATCGAATCGCTCTCGATACGTCTCGAATCGGCGCAGGTCCACCTGGTGGCTGCACTGCTTGGCGTCCTGCCCGGAGAGCCGGCAGTCGCATCCGCAACCAGCGCGGAATCGGCAGCGGAACGAATGCTGTTCGACAAACTGGAGCAATTGCTGCGCGATGACGATATGGGCGTGGGCGATGCGTTGCGCGATGCGTTGCCCGAGCTGGGCAGATTTCTGCCCGCCGATATTCTGGCCGGCTTGATCAGGCAGATCGAGACTTACCAGCTTGAAGATGCGCTGGCGACATTGCGTGCTGCGCGACGCAAAAGAGTTGCATGACGACTTAACAAAATAACCAGGGGAGATGCTGCATGACATCCGGCGAATCGAACACGACAGCCACGCGCTATTTCAGCACGCTGGATCACGCCGAACTGGTACGCCAGCTTGCCATCTGGCGTGCGTTGCGGCCCGAGTCCGGCGTGCTTGCCTTGCTGGCGGAGGCTGACCACAGCGGCGTTCCCATCCTGCAGGCGGCATGCCGCGAGGCCGGTGTGGCACTGGTCGGCGCGATATTTCCCGCACTGATTCATGCCGGTGATTTCGCCAGCCGAGGTGTCTGGCTGATGCGGCTGGACGGCATGCCGGCGCATGCCCTGATTGCCGACCTGGGACAGCGCGCCGAGCCGGCCGATGCGATCCAGGCAGCGCTTGTTCAACACCTCGCCGAGGACGATACGCCCGCTACGCTGGTGTTGTTTTTCGATGCGATGGTGCCCAATATCGGCTCGATCCTGGAATCGCTCTATCTGCGCCTGGCCGACCGGGTCAGCTATATGGGCGCCAATGCCGGCAGCGAAACCTTTCAGCCCATGCCCTGCCTGTTCGATGGGACGCGACTGGTTTCCAACGGAGTGCTCTGTCTGTTGTTGCCGGATGCGCATGGCGCTTCACTGGAGCATGGCTATCTGCCGCCGGATGAATTGATCAGCGCAACTTCAACCGATGGCAACCGTATCTTCAGCATTGACTGGCGCCCCGCTTTCGATGTCTATCAGGAGCGCGTGCAGGCGATTTATGGCGTCGAATTGACGCGAGAAAACTTCTATCAGTACGGCGTGCATTTTCCGTTCGGCATCCAGCTCGCCAATGGCGAAGTGGTGGTTCGCATTCCCGTCGCGCTGGAACAGGATGGTTCATTGTTCTGCGTCGGTGAAGTGCCGGCCAATTCGATGCTGGCGCTGCTGCAGGCGCCCGCCGTTGATTCCCGGCACACCATCGAGCAACTTGCTCAACATCTGCAAGACAAGTTCGGGCATTGCGGCAATCGTGAACTGCTGACCTTCTATTGTGCTGGTCGGCGTTTGCACCTCGGCGACGCGGCGCAGCCTGAACTGGAGCAATTGCTGCGTCGAACGGGTTGTGCCTGCATTGTCGGTGCGTTGTCGCTGGGCGAGATCGGCAGCCTGGGCGATGTCGGTTATCCGATGTTCCATAACGCCACGCTGGTTTGCCGCCCCTGGCTGGCGCCGGAATCGCGGGAAGAGTGATGCAGCGCGAACGGATACTCACCGTTCTGTACGATCTGGCGCTGGCCATCGGTAACGAGGTCAGACTGGCACCCTTGTTGACGCGCACGTTGCAACGGCTGCTCTTCCACACTTCATTTCCCGTCGGGCTGGTGATCAGCGACATCCGCGCCGAGGAGGACGATGCAAGTCTCGCCGGCACGTTGGCCGCAGCCATCGGCCAGTATCAAATGGTGGCCCGGATCGGTCAGCGTCAGACCTGGCCGCGTGATTTTCTGGCGGGGCCGGCGGCATTGATCGATGCTGCGCAGCTCGATGATCTGCCGCCGGAAATGCGGCGTTACCGCCATTGCTTGCGTCTGCCTATCGACGCCGAAAACGTGATTCTGCTGTTCTCGCCTTCACCGCCCGACGGCGGTTTGCCATTGACCCTGATTTTCCAGCCGATCATGGCCAATCTGGCCAAGGCCATGATGTTGTGCCGCACCAACGAGGCGCATGCCGAAACCCTGATGCGGGCCAGGCGAACAGCGGAATCGGCGAACCGCGCCAAAAGCGAGTTTCTGGCCAACATGAGCCATGAGATCCGCACGCCGATGAACGCGATCATCGGCCTGACGCACCTGCTGCGGGTTGCAACCCGGGATGCGAAGCAGATCGACCATCTCGACAAGATCAACGAAGCGGCGCGGCATCTGCTCGGGATCATCAACGACATTCTGGATATTTCAAAAATCGAGGCCGGCAAGATGAGCCTCGAAATTGCCGATTTCCCGCTCCAGCAGGTCATCACGAACACGCTGGACCTGATTCGCGACAAGGCGGTCGCCAGGCAGATCGCGCTTTCCAGCGAGATTGATCCGGCGCTGCCGCGCGTGCTGCGGGGCGACGCGCTGCGCCTGGGCCAGGTGCTGCTCAACTTTGCCGCCAACGCGGTCAAATTCACCGAGCAGGGCTATATCCGCATTGCCGCGCACAAGATCGAGCAGCAGGGCGAGCGCCTGTTCGTGCGCTTCGAGGTCAGCGACAGCGGCATCGGCATGAACGCGGAACAGGTCGAGCGCCTGTTCCAGGCTTTCGAGCAGGCGGACACCTCCACCACGCGCAAGTACGGCGGTACCGGTCTCGGCCTGGTGATCAGCAAGCGTCTGGTCACGTTGATGAACGGCGCCAACGCAAGCGATGGCGGCGGACATGACGCGGGCGAGATCGGCGTATTCAGCCAGCCCGGCGAGGGCAGCCGATTCTGGTTCCGGATTCCGCTCATGGCGGGGCATGAGCAGGCCGCCGAGACGCCGCAGCCGATCAATATCCATGCCGCGCTGGCCAGTCGGCGCGGCGCGCGCATTCTGCTCGCCGAAGACAACATGGTGAATCAGGAAGTCGCGCTGGCCTTGCTGGATGAGGCCGGATTGCAGGCCGATGTCGCCGCCAATGGCGCCGAGGCGCTGCGGCTGTTCCAGGTCACCGCCTACGATCTGGTGCTGATGGACATGCAGATGCCGGTCATGGACGGCTTTGCCGCCACCCGCGCCATTCGGGCCCTGCCCGGACACGCACGCACTCCCATCCTGGCGATGACTGCGAATGCCTTCGATGAAGACCGCCAGCAATGTCTGCTTGCCGGCATGGACGACCATATCGCCAAGCCGGTCGATCCGGATGTGCTCTACGCCGCATTGATCAAGTGGTTGCCGGTGCGGGCGGACGACACGCATCCGGATGCACCGACTGCGGCCACAACCG